>CAYHBN010000064.1:0-8505 GCA_964354865.1 uncultured Candidatus Peribacteria bacterium | reverse complement strand
AAAAAATGAAACTGTAAAAAGAAGAAGCGAAACAATACCTACCACAGCTATTCTCATTTTTCTTGGAGAAATAATCACTGTGGCAAGTATACCTCAATCCACTGCAAGCACTTACCTATTCCTCATCTTTTCCACTACCAAGCTGAAAGTGCTCCTTCAAATCTTCCCACTCGTTTTTCAAATGCTTCACCAGTTTACTTTTCTGACCGTGGGTCCAACCACGATCATCGGCAAACTCGGTAACAACATCGTCGACTATTTCTTCGTATTTTTTATAGGTAAAGCTCGCCTTATCTTTTACATCGTCAAGGGTTGCTAAAAACAAACTGCGCATCTCAATATAGTTATGCTCCAATTCGTCAGTTACTTCACCCCAAACCTCTTTTACATCGGCCTGAAGCTGCTCACGATTTTTTGTAAAACGTGCCGAAAGGTCTTTTGCCTTCGTCATAAGATCGTGACGAGTAGCTGAACCTTCTTTTGGCGCAAATAGTATTCCGAGCGCAACACCAGCTATGCCCGCAAGTGCGTATGAAAGGGCGCGAACAGAATGGGAACCATTCGTTGCAGGAGTTTTGGTCATCATAGAAAATATAAATTATGAAATAAAAAATGGAATTTAATAGGGAGCCGGAGCGGCTGGATTACCAGGGGTAAGCGGAGCAGGAACAACCGGATCAGAAAGTGATGGCGAATCAGAAAGCGGCTGAACTAAAGGTTGAGGGGAATCTATTGGAGACGACGGGGTGACTACTGCCGGCGTAACTCTTGAAAATACGATTGATAAGAAAAAGAATAATACGAAACTCAAACCCAATAGAACCACAAGAATTGTCACCGCACTCGATTCAGGTGCTTCTACGATACGTTCTTGAATAATGGTTGTCATATATATGTGAAGACGGCCGAAAATCATTTCATTACATACTTCGAGTGTGCATAAAGATGATTTTACGTCCTAATAAACTAGAAATATCGAATTACTCGTGCTTTACTGACCTATATATGACAATGATTTCGAAAAATCCAGCAACAGGTGAAATTTTAAAGGAGTTTGCCACGCTCACCTTGAGCGAGGCCGAAGTTATGGCGCAGACGACGAAAAGTGTGCAAAAGAAATGGCGATTACTGAAGATTGAGGAGCGGACACCGTTTGCGACAAACTTGGCGAAGGTACTGCGCGAAAATCTAGATGAGTATGCAAAATTGATGAGTCTCGAAATGGGAAAACCAATTACACAAGCGCGCGCTGAAGTTGAAAAATGTGCAGTTTTGTGTGAACATTACGCGCAAGAGGCGGCTGCGTATCTAAAACCGATAGAGATTAAAACGGCGGCAACCAAGAGCTATGTACGATTCGACCCGCTCGGCGTTTTGCTCTGCATTATGCCGTGGAATTATCCATTCTGGCAGGTTATTCGCGCCGCGGTTCCTACACTTATGGCAGGTAATGGGGTGCTTTTGAAACATGCGAGTAACGTGCCACAATGTGCGCTCGCACTACACGACGCGTTCTCAAAAGCCGGATTCCCCGAACATATTTTTCAGACTCTTTTAATAGATGGCCCAACCGCGAGCGCGCTTATTAGTAGCGACGCCGTTGATTGCGTAACCTTAACCGGATCAACGCAGGCCGGACTTCGCGTGGCCGCCGAATGTGCAAAAAATCTTAAAAAAGTGGTACTCGAATTGGGCGGCAGCGACCCGTTTATTATTTTCGAAGACGCGGATTTAGAAAAAGCATGCACCACCGCACTCACCGCACGCATGCAAAATGCAGGGCAAAGTTGTATTGCCGCGAAACGCTTTTTAGTTCACTCATCGATCAAACCTCAATTTGAAGCACGCATGACTGAACTTTTTAAAACAATCGTCGTGGGCGATCCGCTCGATGAAAAAACAACGCTTGGACCTGTTGCAACCGCAGATTTTGCAAATCAATTAAAAGACCAACTCGACAGATCAACCGCGAAAGGCGCGCGCCTTATAACCGGTGGTGACGTTAACGGCGCATTTTTTACCCCTGCATTTGTTGGCCCTGTAAGCCGCGACGTGCCAGTGTGGAGCGAAGAAACATTTGGCCCACTGCTCGCCTACTCCATATTTACAACCGAAGACGAAGCACTCGAATTTGCCAACGCAACTGAGTACGGCCTTGGCGCAGTAATTTGGACAAACGATATCGAACGCGCAAACCGCCTAATCCCACTCATCGATGCAGGCACCGTAACCATAAATGGATTAACAAAGAGCGACCCACGACTCCCCTTTGGTGGCACGAAAAAATCAGGACTTGGCCGAGAAATGGGAGAATTTGGTATTAAAGAGTTTGTGAATACGAAGACAGTGGTTTTTTCATAAAAAGTGGTATAATCGAAGACACTATGCAAACCGCCTCAGACCTTTTTGTTCGCTGTTTAGAAAATGAAGGAGTTCGCTATATTTTCGGCCTTCCCGGCGAAGAGAATTTGGATTTTGTGCAAGCGCTGCGCACTTCATCAATTAATTTCGTCGTCACACGTCACGAACAAGGCGCAGCCTTTATGGCAGACGTATACGGGCGCTTAACCGGTCGTGCAGGAGTGTGTTTAGCAACCCTTGGTCCCGGCGCAACAAATCTTATTACCGGTGTTGCAGATGCGAATATGGATCGTGCTCCCGTTGTTGCCATTACCGGCCAAGCTGATATGCGCAATGAACACAAAGAGAGCCACCAATATATCGACGTGGTACAAATGTTTCGCCCGATTACAAAGTGGAATACTCGCGTGATTCATGAAGAAGTAATTCCCGAAGTTGTGCGAAAAGCCTTTCGAGTAGCAGAGCTCGAAAAACCGGGAGCAACTCATATTGAACTTTCCGAAGCAATTGCGGGGCAAGATCTTACCGATGGCCACGAATTAAAGCCTCTCAAAGCAGGGCCACCTCCGGTTTCACATGCGCACCCTTCTCACTATAAAAAAGCGATTGAGCTTATTAAAAACGCAAGCAAGGTAATAATTCTTGCCGGCAATGGAGTCATTCGTGCAAAGGCAAGCGATTCACTCGTAAAATTCGCAGAAAAAAACAACATTTCAGTGGCTAATACGTTTATGGCAAAAGGAGCAATGCCCGCTCGCAACGATTTGTTTATTGCCACAATCGGGCTTCAGAAAAAAGATTTTGCGATATGTGGATTCGACCAAGCAGAACTCATTATTACAATCGGCTACGACTTTGCCGAATACGCACCGAAATTCTGGAATGAAGAAAACAATAAAAAAATCATTCACATAGACTCTCAACCTGCCGAAGTCGATGCTTATTACACTCCCGATGTTGAATTAATTGGCGACATTAAAGCAACGCTCGACGAATTAACTGAATTAACAGGATTTAAAAAGGAGTTTCCCTACCTCGAAAAGCTGAAAGCAATTCACCAAGAAGAGTATCGCGTCCACAAAGACTCAACGGCATTCCCTATCAAGCCGCAAAAAATCCTCTACGATTTACGACATGTTATGAACGACGAAGATATTGTGTTGAGCGATGTTGGTATGCATAAAATTTGGACTGCGCGTATTTACCCCGCGTATCAACCAAACACAGTTCTTATTTCTAATGGATTCGCGACGATGGGAATCGCGCTTCCCGGAGCGGTTGCCGCAAAATTAGTTCACCCTGAAAGAAAAGTTGTAGCTGTCATGGGTGATGGTGGATTTTTGATGAACAGCCAAGAAATTGAGACGGCAAAACGACTCGGCCTTGCCTTTGTTATTTTGATTTTCAACGACTCAAAGTACGGAATGATCGAGTGGAAACAAATTAACTATTACGGCGGACCAAGCTTTGCAATGGATTTTAAAAACCCTGATTTTATTAAATATGCCGAGAGTTTTGGCTGTACGGGATTACGTGTTAATAGTGCTGAAGAACTCATGCCTACTCTTAAAAAAGCGCTCGCAATGAACGACGTTGTCATCGTCGATGTGCCGGTAGATTATAGCGAGAACTTTGAACTGACGAATAAATTAGGTGGATTAGTGTGCCCCATGTGAGCAACATCTATCCCATCTAACTCATCTAAAAATCTCCTTCTAACCCCCCTCCCCCCATGTCTCTCCTCAATCCCCACAAATCGGCAACCCGTGATTTCTTTTTGTATCTGCTCATGGGTGGAACGTTTTACTTTTTGATCTTTGACTTTGTGTGGCTGACCTTTAGCTATGTTAACGAAATGTTTCCCGATGTTTTGAGCGGTTACGAATATTTTGCCGATGGAATTCGGTCTCAACTCGCGTCGATGATTGTGCTGTTTCCGGTCTACTTGGGTATTGCCTGGTTTATACGAAAAGATTTGAATGCGAATACCGAGAAAGTAGAGTTTGGGCTTCGAAAATTCTTCATTTACCTCACACTCTTTATATCTGCGGTTGCCCTTATTGTAGACTTTATTACGCTTATTAATTACTTCTTAGACGGAGAAATTACACTTCGATTTATTCTAAAAGTACTGATTGCACTCGTTACCGCATTAGGTGTTGGCGGGTATTTTTGGTATGAAATCAAACGTGGTCCAGACTCTCCTCCTTCAAAAAAACTGGCTATCGGGGCTGCACTTCTCGTTATTGGAACCGTTGTCTGGGGACTTGTTTTGGCAGGATCACCAAGCACACGACGTATTAACCGACTCGATGAAATGAGGGTAAATAATGTGAATGAAATTTCTTCAAATCCTATTAACGCATTTTGGAATTCAAACTCACGACTACCTGCCTCTTTAGACGAATTATCAAAACTGGATAACTACAAATTGCCCATTGATCCTGAAACAAAGACACCATACGAATATCGCGTTATCGACACCAAAAAATACGAACTATGCGCGACATTCGGGCTGCCTACCGATACAACATCGGCAATCAAGGGTGCTACTCCATACCGCGAACCATATGGGGCAAGCATTTCATGGGATCACCCAGCCGGCCGCCATTGCTATACCTTCGAAATGAAGGACCAGTACCCGAACGACAGCGACAAGTCGCTGTATAGTGTGCCAGTGGTACGCTAGTTTGGCATCGTATTAATTTCTATCGTTGTATTTTGTACTTCTGGCCTCTTTTGGCCAGTGATTAACTCGTATGCATCATCAAATGTGTGTGGCTGCATTTCACGATGAATATTAATAAATCCTTGTTGATTATAATTCTTAGATCCCAATGACGAGCTCAGCTCAAAACTCAACTTACCGTCACTTGTACTAAGGAATATTGCTTCTAACGGACCTACTTGTAAATCTTTTCTATTACGTTTATCTTTCCATGCACCTGTTGCAAGTGATGAAACCGGCGATTCGAATTTGAGGTTAAAACTAAAAAAATTGCCGTTATATAGCTGAGTATCTATGGTGACCTTCTGGTGATAAAAGCTCTCCAAATCTTGGGCGAAGCTTTTTGTCTGAACTTCAAGCGGCGTAGGCATTCCTTCTTTTATTGCAACGAGCTTTTTGAGTGTTGGATCAAAATAAACCGGGTCTCCATCGCTGTTAATCAGATCGATTGGCTCTTCATTCGGTAGTGTGTCCGTTCCGCTCACTCGACCCTCTTTACCTATGCTCAACACGAGTGCTTTACCGAACTCATGTGTCTCCTTATTAACATATTGAGCAATCGCAATTTGCCGTTCGCTGTCGAAAAAGAGATAATCCAAATCAACCACAAAGGTACGCTCACCTTTCTTATTAGGCTTTTCTTTAATCTGTACACCACGTTCGCCGCCACGAAGGAACGTCGTAGAATTGTAAAACTGCTGGTTAATTGTTGCAGCCATATCCTGTAATGCAGTTAATACATGGTTATCAGTGTAGTAATGAGCTTTAAAAATATCATATGCTTCTCTATAGAGCTCTTTTTTATGCTCCAAGTTTTGTTTTTTCATTGAGTACAGAGATGCAATATCTAGAAGCCAGTATGCGCGATTAAGGTCGACATTTCCGGGAGCTTTATCGAATGGTGTCGTTTTACCTGTCATAATTTTGGAAAACTCGATTGCAGTCTTTGGGTTTCTAGCAAAAACATCTAAATCGCTTTGGCTGATTCTGAGAAGTTTTGGCAGTTCAGCCACACGTTCTTCATCTGAAGCAATTTTCCACCATTCACGAATCACAGACATGGCCGAAAGGTGTTGCCAAACATCTAAAAATTGTACGGCAATATTCTTTGCCTCTTTTAGAATGGCGGGATCATTCGACTGTGCTGCAAAGTTAAAATATTCGTTACGTCTCTGGTAATCAATATCGTTCGTAAAATGCTCATTTTTTGGTACGACAGCCAATTCCTTATATTGTTTTGCAGCTGCCATTTGGTAGCCATCTGCGGCCAAACCGTACGCACGCAAACTTGCCGCATAAGATTTTTTAACCTCGTATGTTTGATCGGTATGCTTAAATGCGTCTCCATTTTTTAGTTTCGGATCGTTGTCGAGTTCATAAAGGGCCATTTCGGCAAATGCGCGACCTTTTTCTGCGCTAAAATCAGGTGCGCGCTCAGCTTCTGTATCGCCAGCTCTCGAATAATAAGAATCACTGAGCCAAATAAGCGCATTAAGATGCGTCCGCTCGTTAGTTTGTTGATTTTCTAAAATCCACTGAACAAATTTTCGATCTTGGTTTCTATCATGACCACTCATTAAAGATTTGTCTGGATCACCATAATTATAATCGGATCTCAAAGATCCCTTTAGTGTCGTATTTTTCTTAATCTCTTCAATCATTTTGTTAAACACATGTGCATTCTCACCTCCACCCGAGTCAGCATTATAGTCTGTAGCAAGTGCAGCGAATTTCGCTTTACACCATTCAATGTCTTCTTCCGTTAGAGGCTCTGCATATTTATTGAAATCACCGCTGGTTACAAACGGTGGTGTTATATTTTTTCGTTCAGATGCAACAAGGGGAACTGCCTCGACTGTCGGCGCTGGTTCAGCTACCGCAGAAGGTATCGCAGCCGGAGCGGCCGTGACAGGCTCGGCTTGTGCGGGCGCTTCGCTCGAAAGAGCTGGTGCTACGGCTGGGGCTTGTTGCGAAGAAACACTTGGTGTTTCAACCGACGGTGCTAACCCAGCGAGCGAGGCTAGATCGCTTTTACTCAGATGCGTATCCTTAAGAAAAACCCTCCTAAGCTGAGGTGCTTTTGCTAACACCTCTGCTACTTCCGTATCCAACGTCGTTAGGCCGTTCAAAAACAATGACGTCAGCTGAGGTGCTTTTACTAACGCCTCTGCTACACCCTTATCCAACGTTGTTAGGTCGTTCAAATCTAAGTCCATAAGCTGAGGTGCTTTTGCTAACGCCTCTGCTACACCCTTATCCAACGTTGTTAGGCCGTTCAACCGTAAGGCCTTAAGCTGAGGTGCTTTTGCTAACACCTCTGCTACACCCTTATCCAACGTTGTTAGGCCGTTCAACGCTAAGTACTTAAGCTGAGGTGCTTTTGCTAACACCTCTGCTACTTCCGTATCAAACGTCGTTAGGCCGTTCAACCATAATGACTTCAGTTGAGGAGCTTTTGCTAACGCCTCTGCACCTTCCTTATCAAGCGTCGTTAGATCGGTAAGATCCAATATCCCTGCCTTAATATAATCACCATTAGCAATCTTATTTATTAATGCCACTCGGTCGAACATTCCCATAGGTATTGCACTTGGCCCTGCAGTTGCAGGTGCTGGGGGCGGCGAAGCTCCCGGAGCTGGCAACGACGGTGGCGGCGGCGATGCAATTGCTGGAGCAACTGGTACTGGCTCAACTGGTTCAAATACAGCCGGTTCAGCGTGTGGGAGTTCTGCGGTCACTGCAGGATCTAAAGCAACGGTAATTGTACTACCATCATCGGCTGGTGCAGAAACTACTACTGGCGCGGGCTCTTCTGCAACCTCTAAAGGCTCTGATGACGCCGGCTTCTTTGGCGCAGGTGGATCCATAGTAACGGTAAAACTACCATCGACGTCAGCAACGGGTGCGGTTAACTCATATGCCTGAGCAGGAGTTGGCTTGGCCTGGTTAACAACATTAGGGTTAGGCTTAACTGGCGCTTCTGGTTCGACTTTCGCAACAGATGCCGGAGCAGGGGCTGCAACTGGTTTTGGCTTAGGTGTCTCTGCGACTGGCTTGGGAGCTTTCGCTATTGGAAGAGGCGCAGCCGGCTCATCATCTTCAACAATAGGACGAGGCTTCGCACGTTTTACAATTACCAGCGGAGTATCCACAGGCGTGGGCTTTCTCGCTACAACAGGCGGGGTCTTTTTTACAACAAGGGGAACTACTGGTTTAACTTTTTTCACCTCTCCTGCGGCAGTACCTTGCCTCAACAAATAACGCGCCAACTCATCACCATTGCCTTTATAAAAAATAATTTCTCCATTCACAATCTCCACCGTATTTCCGGCTCGAATAAAATCCACATTCAACTGTTGCTTCGTCAACTCATACAACGTTACTTTTAAATCTCGATGTTTATCTGCACCATTTTT
>CAYHBN010000063.1:0-8571 GCA_964354865.1 uncultured Candidatus Peribacteria bacterium | reverse complement strand
TACACCGACGCTCTACTACAATTTACGACTCAACAATATAAAAGTGTATCCGCACTTACTCGAGGTCGAGTCGGTACAAGATACACTTAAATTATTACTTATTGATCTCTAGCCTAGAATCGTCTTCCCCCGCCACCGCCCATCGGTCTACGTGGTGGTCGGCCTCCTCCCATTCCGCCCTCACGTGGAGCTGGTGGAGTGTAGCCTTCTGGCTTTGGTAGAAGCGCTTTTCTTGAAAGATTCAAACGACCTTGGTCGTCGATTTCCATAAGTTTTACTTTAACCACATCGCCAAGTTTAACTACTTCATCCATAGTATTGGTACGAGCCCAATCCCACTCTGAAATGTGAACGAGTCCATCGCGACCTGGAGCAATTTCGATAAAGACACCGAAGTCCATCAAACGAACCGCAACTCCTTCGAAGATATCGCCAACTTGAGGAACGTACGTAAGTTTTCGAATCCACTCAAGAGCGGCAGCTCCCTGCTCTTGCGTTGGAGCAGTAACCATAACCAAACCATCTTGTTCAATATCGATTTCACAACCAGTCTCTTTCGTAATTTTCTGAATTGTCTCGCCACCCTTACCAATAACGGTACGAATTTGTTCAGGATCAATGCGAATTGAGCTAATCATCGGCGCATATTTTGAAAGATGATCACGATGCGTAGCCATAACCTTGTGCATCTCGCCCAAAATAAATTCACGACCAATGCGTGCGCGCTCAAGAGCCTCGCGTAACAGATCAAGTGAAAGTCCTTTTACTTTAATATCCATCTGAAGTGCTGTAATACCAACACTTGAACCAGTGACTTTGAAGTCCATATCTCCGGCAAAATCTTCCATGCCCTGAATGTCTGACAAAATCTTGTATGTGCCATTCTTGCCATCAAAATCCTTCGAGGTAATAAGACCCATCGCAATACCTGCAACTGGACGTTTGAGTGGAACACCTGCATCTAATAATGACAATGTTGAACCACACACTGACGCCATTGAGCTTGAACCATTACAGGTCAAAACTTCTGAAACGACGCGCATGGTGTATGGAAAATCTGCTTGATCTGGCAAAACAGGAATAAGCGCACGCTCAGCCAAATCTCCGTGACCAATTTCACGGCGTGATGTACCACGAAGAGGTTTTACCTCACCAACTGAATACGGAGGAAAGTTATAGTGGTGAATGTATCGTTTGATAATATCGACATCCATTGTATCGATAACCTGTGCAGAACCAGGTGAACCAAGTGTAGTAAGCGTAAGAGCCTGAGTCTCGCCACGTTGGAACAATGCAGAACCGTGTGTACGAGGAATCAATCCCGCAGCAATCGAAATAGGACGAATTTCGTCTATCTTACGGCCATCGAGACGTTTTTCATTTTCAAGAATATTCTTGCGCATGAACTGCTCCAAAAAGTCGACGAGCTCGATCTTCAAATCTTTTGCGCTAAAAAGTTCTTCTTTAATTTGAGCATCGAACTGAGCAACCATCTTGTCTTCAATTTCATGAATGCGCTCTTTGACCTCACCTTTAGTAAGACCTTGAACCGCGTCCATCATATCGGGAGTCAAAAATTTGCCGAGTGCATCACGAACATGTGTATTTTCTGCACCAAAACTCATTGTTCGTTCAGTAGGATTGATGAGCGCCTTGAGCTCCATTTGAAGTTCACAGATTTTTCGAATCTCTTTGTGAGCCATTTCAAGAGCCGCAAGCATAATATCTTCAGGCACTTCTTTACATGCAGCCTCAACCATCGTGATTGCGTCGAGCGTTCCGGCAACAACCAAATCGAGTTTACCTTTTTCAATTTGAGAATAGGTAGGATTTACAACAAGCTCTTCTTTTCCACCTTCAGTTAGTGCAACGTAACCCATGCGAACTGCAGCAACCGGCCCCTGGAAAGGCATTCCTGAAATCATCAATGCCGCAGATGCAGCGATAATTGCACTTGTTGAAGGATCAACTTCCATATCGGCAGACAAAACCGTCGCGATAATTTGAACATCGTTCGTTACTCCTTTAGGGAAGAGTGGACGAATAGGACGATCAATCAAACGTGCGTTCAAAACTGCGTTATCTGAAGGACGGCCCTCTCTTTTTATAAAGCGGCTGCCTTTAATTTTACCAGTTGCGTAGTATTTTTCTTCGTAGTCCACCATAAGGGGGAAGAAATCGACATCTTGTCGTGGGCGATCCGACATTGTAGCCGTTGAAAGAACCATTGTTTCACCGAGTGAAACGACAACCGCACCATGAGCCTGATTTGCAAACAAACCAGTCGAAAGTTTTAAAACACGACCTGCGAGAGTCATCTCAACAGATTTGATCTTATCTAATGGATTCATAGGAGAAGAATTATTTTTTTTAAATAAAGAGGAAAAAATCATATATATAGGTATTACGAAAAATTAGGTATTTGAATAAACTATGCTGTTTTTTGTTTTCTCAAAGTATGGGTACAAGGAAATGTATGATTTAAAACCCCGATACCGCAGTATGCGGGGTACAATGGGATTTTACCCCATGCATTTTCCTGCCTCCATATAGAGAACAGATTATAGGCAAGCTGCAACAGCGGTAAGCAACACAGGCCTAACAAAAAAACAGGGCATAGGCCCTATTTTCTTAGTTTCAATTTTTCAAGGAGCGCCGAGTACTCAGCCTTGTCTGCCGAGCTAAGATACGTAAGAAGTTTTCTTCGGTGACCTACCATCATAAGTAGACCGCGTCGAGAATTTTTGTCATTCTTATGTTTCTCGAGGTGACCTTGCAATTCATTGATTCTTTCAGTGAGCATTGCTACCTGTAATGTATGAGAACCGGTATCCTTAGCGTGTTTCTGGTGCTTCTTAATAACAGAAGTCTTGAGTGATTTTTTCATGCGGGTGAATTTTACCAGTCGCCCCTATTTTATGCAAGAGAGTTACTATATAGTATATGGGTATTTTTTATGAATTCACGAAAGATCATCGCTGAAGCGTGGGAGTTCACGCGTGACAACAAGCGACTTATGTGGTGGTTTAGCTTCTTCCCATCACTCCTCTCCCTTATAGTAAGTATCTTATATGTAACGTATCAGTTCTTTGCATTTAAAAGGTCTGCGCTGTTTGACAATGCCCACACCAGTTTTTTAGTTGAGGCAGCAACAACGATTTTAAAATTCCTCAACGATCACTCCGGACTCTGGATACCAACTATTATTATTCTTGTCGTAGGAGGGCTTCTCTATTTTTTATTACCAACCATTTGCCAAGGAGGCATGATTCGATACATTGCAAAACACCGTACTGGTGAACAAGTACGGCTGAGCTCTGCATTATCTTTTGGATTGCTCGTGTTTCTTCCGCTCCTCGAATATCATTTACTTGTAAAAACGTTTTCATTCATAACTATATTTGGCGAAGCCGGCTTTGTTGTTCGCAATTTAGGGCTCGACGTTATGCAAACATTTTTCCCTCTCTTCATTCTTATTTTGATATTTGGTTTTTTTCTCACACTACTTTTTACCTATTCGGATTTTTTTATTGTTCTTGAAAAGAAAAGCGTCGTTCAATCGATGACGGCAAGTGCAAAACTGGTAATCCTGTCATGGAAACACACCTTTATTATCGGCATTCTTATGCTGATTATAGGTATGCGTATTATAATAAATGTAGTTGTTGTACTGCTCATTCCTCTGCTTTTATTTGTACTTGGCGGTTACGTCGCATCGGTAACGTTTGCAGCGATAGGATTATATTTAGGAATTATTTTAGGATTAGTTGCGATTTTTTTCTCTGCATATTTCTCTGCGATACTAAATGTATTTGCAAATGCGGTATGGACTTTCACTTTTTTACAACTTCGTAGCGAAAAAGATATTAAAGAAGAAATCGGCGAGTAATAAAAACTACGCATTCAAATTACCGCTAATACAAAACAAAAATCAATGCACTGCCAAATGAGTACGTGAAAATATTTACACGATGACGATGCGAACAATAATATATTTCACAAACGAGTGAACTGTTTTTTCTTTGCGTAAGCCAAAAATGGATTACAATGAATTTACAAAGTTTAATTTAAGAAATTAAATTTATTTTATTCTTTAATTTTTCTTCACTATGGTTGCAAAAAAGAAGGCTCCAAAGAAAGCAGCTAAGCCAGCTAAAAAGTTGGTTAAAGCTAAGAAGCCGGTTAAAGCAACTAAAAAGGTTGCTGCAAAAGGAAAAGCTAAAAAAGTTACAAAACGAAAATAGTACGACATTTTTAAATGTTGTATTTTTGTATCCCGTCACAAAATGTGGACGGGATTTTTTTTACCCAAGGGCACCGATTATATATTACGAATGTGCTCGATAATTTTCAGAGCAGTTTCATTCTCATGTAACTCAGTGGTATCAATCGCTAATCCTTCTTTTATCTGAGTAGTTATCATGTGCACATATCGCGCCGCATCTTCTCCATATACTGTTGCCCGATTAGAATCGCGTTCAATACATTTTTCAACACTGCTCGTAAGACTCACAAAAATAATATCGTCAGCAAATTGACGTTTAAGGTCATCAATTTGTTCTCGATAATAAAAACAACCGTCCACAATACATGCGCCCTCTCTCTCACTCACCAATGTAGCGAGTATTTTATTTGCCTTTAAATAATTTTCAACAGGAATACCATCAGTACTCTCTAAATTATTTTCTTCGAGAATTTTATCAATCGAAATATAGTGTGCATGAAGTTTCTCGGCGAGAATTTTTGATATTGTCGACTTACCTACCCCGAGTGGGCCACGAATGACGATTAGTTTTGGCATATATCTAGCTTGGTGACCCCAGCGGGAATTGAACCTGCATATAGGGCTTAGGAGTCCCTTGTTCTATCCGTTAAACTATGGGGTCCCGCGCGCAAACTATAGCATAAAGAATTTTGTTTTTCAGAGGATCCTTAAAGCGAAATCAGATATACACCAAGTACTGCACAACATAGTGCTAAAAATTTGGGGAATAAAGAATGCCACGAATAACTATGCGCATCTCTTTTTTTAAGAAAACGAGCAAGTGCGAGGGCAATAACGAATGCCATGAGCGGCTGCGATGCGGTAAGTGCGCTCGTAAGAGCAACGTTGCCATACTTGAGAGCCGAGAGGAATGCAAAATAACTGACGAATATCAGTACAAGCGTTAGGGCAAAAATTGCATACCCGATGCGAGGTACTGGCTGTGACGAATCTAAACATCGACGTCGCAAAAAAGGCACACTCCAACATACAAAAAGAACCAAAGCGCCACCTACCGATATCCATGAAAGCGCATCGACAGGATTCTTATAAAACGAAACGACATAATCAAATAACACATCACCAACTGACCAAATAATCGCCGCAGGCAAAATCCACAGTAACTCTTTTTTTACCGTAATGCCCTTATCAAATCGCAACACACTCAAAACCCCCGCGAGCAACAAAACAAGAAATCCAACTATCTCATTCATTAAAAGTACATCGTGAAAAAAAACACGACTCACTATATAAGTGAATAGAGGATGCAATGCGACATAAACCAATGCCACCGAATAAGACTCGCAGTACTGCAACGCTTTATAATAAAAAACATAGGGAAGCCCATTTATAAAACCCGAAAGGATAGTTACACCAACGATCTCGGGAGACGGAATTGCCACGCCAAAAATCAGAAACAACACGATCGCCATCGGAACTCGAGCCAAATAGTACCAATAGGTATATCTATATTCATTCGTTACATACTTATTAATCGAAATTTCATCGAGAACATTATTAAGAGCCCACAAAAACGTGGTGAGGATGGTGAAAGAAATCCAGGTGAGCATGAAAAAGACTTAGATGCTTAACCGAGAGAAGGTTCAAGTACAACAAATTCCGTCTTGTCGACCGATAACTGTGCTGCACCTGTGAGTTTAACTGATTTTTGAGCAACCGACGCCAAAGCACCAACTGCCTTTAAAAATGGCTCAACGCCTACAAGTGACAAAGTCTGACCGCAATCGTACATCATAGGAATAACCATTCGAGGCTCGATTTGCTCAACAACTTCTTGTGCTTTTTCAGCGCTCAAACAAGTCGCGCCTTTTGCAGACCCTCCTACGGGAAGAATAAGAATATCGATATCACCTAACTTCTCAAGCATTTCTGGAGTTAACTTGTGACCAATAGAGCTTAAATGCGCAATTTTAAAATCGTCCATAGACAATACAAACATCAATACTTCTTTTGCTTCATCTTTCTTGCCCTCTTCTTTTTCTTTCGGACGATCATGAGCAACAACTGCATCGAATAAAATTCCTTTTGCCTCGTACTCACCTGGCCAATCGAACAAATGCTGCTCCTCACCTTTTTCATACGAGAGCATTTCGTTTTTGTCTGACATTAAAATAACATCTGCTTTTACGGCAGGATATTTGATGCCTGCTGCTTTAGTATCATACGGATCTATGAGAACGGTGCCGTTTTTCCCTTTAATTGTAACGCACGAGAGACCATGCCATTGAATTTCCATACGCACGGATTATAGAGGGTGAAGGGCTATTCGTAAAGATTTTGGCGAAAAACGTTGAGAGCTAGACAAAAGAATCACCGAAGAAAGTGATTCCGTGATATACTCACACTCGATATGAAAATCACAAAAATACTGGCAAGAGAGGTTATTGATTCACGGGGGAACCCAACTGTTGAAGTTGAAATAGAAAGTGAGAAATTTCACGGACGAGCGATTGTTCCAAGTGGAGCATCGACCGGTTCGCACGAAGCACATGAATTACGCGACAACGACTCACGCAGATTTGGCGGAAAAGGAGTTTTAAAAGCTGTCGATAATGTAAATAAGATCGTCGCACGTAAATTGAAAGGAGAAAAAGTGCTCGACCAACGAAAACTCGATGAAATGCTCATTGAACTCGACGGGACTCCTCAAAAAAACAATCTAGGTGCAAATGCGCTCTTGGGTGTTTCTTTAGCCTTTGCTCATTTGAACGCACAGGTAGAAGGCATTGCGCTGTATGAATATATTGCAGGATTGAGCAAACAATCTAAGAAAGATCCAAAACCACGACTACTCCCCCTGCCGCTCATGAATATTATTAACGGTGGCGTACATGCAGATTCAGGACTTGAATTTCAAGAGATGATGATTGCCCCGGCAGGTGCAGGAACTTTTAAAGAAGCCGTACGTATGGGCTGCGAAGTATTCCACACGCTAAAAAAACTTCTTGCAGACAAAGGATTTCCTACAAGTGTTGGTGACGAGGGAGGATTTGCTCCACAAATTGGATCTCACGAAGCAGCGCTCGACTTGATTGTTGAAGCGATTAAAAAGGCCGGCTATACCCCGGGAGACGACATGTATATTGCACTCGACGTTGCCTCGTCTGAGTTTTTTGAGAACGGGCTTTACACACTTAAAATAAAGGGGAAAGAGCAGACCGTCTCACACTCAAACTTGATTAATTATTACGGTGAGTTGGTGCGGGCGTATCCGATTTTCTCAATTGAAGATGGATGTGCAGAAGACGATTGGGCCGGCTGGAGAATGATGACAGAGTTGATGGGCAAAAAAACACAGCTTGTGGGCGACGATTTGTTTGTAACTAATAATGCACGATTATCTCGAGGAATTTCTGAAAATATCGCAAACAGCATCCTTATTAAGCCAAACCAAATTGGAACACTTACCGAGACAATCGATGTTATTGATATGGCGAAAAAGGCAAACTACACAACGATTGTGAGCCACCGAAGCGGAGAAACAGAAGACGTAACGATTGCGCACCTTGCTGTAGGTCTTGAGACGGGACAAATTAAGACAGGCTCACTTTCTCGCAGCGAACGAATTGCAAAGTACAACGAACTCATTCGAATTGAAGAAACACTAGGTCGTCGCGCACGTTTTGCGGGCTTGCCAAAGATAAAATAAGTAGTAATCTGCGCCTACATGAAACCAGAATTACTTTTACCGGCCGGCGATATAGAAAAAATGAAGTTTGCATTTCAGTATGGTGCCGATGCGGTGTACGCCGGCGTGCCAATGCTCTCTTTGCGCACGAAAGAAAATAAATTCAACATTGCGGTGGTAAAAGAAGGAGTTGAATATGCGAAATCGCTCGGCAAAAAAATCTACCTCACGGTTAATATTTTTCCACGTAACTACAAAATTCCGCTCTTTAAAGAGGCAATTCGACCCATGGCAGACCTAAAGCCCGATGCATTTATCGTCGCTGATCCGGGTGTCGTTATGTTGCTCAAAGAATTCGCGCCCGAAATTCCGATTCACCTTTCGGTTCAGGCAAATAATGTGAACTGGGCATCGGCTCAATTTTGGCATAAGCAAGGTGTGAGCCGCATAATCCTGTCACGTGAAATTTCGTTGCAAGAAATTAAAGGAATTCATGAGCACAACCCTACGCTCGAGCTTGAATTTTTTGTACATGGCTCTATTTGTATGGCGTACTCTGGCCGTTGTTTGCTTTCGAGTTACATGGCATACCGCGATGCGAATCAGGGCATTTGCGCGCATAGCTGTCGCTGGGAATATAAGGTGAATAAGGCGATTC
>CAYHBN010000062.1:0-8988 GCA_964354865.1 uncultured Candidatus Peribacteria bacterium | reverse complement strand
TGGTGGGCCTGGCTGGACTTGAACCAGCGACCAACAGATTATGAGTCCGCTGCTCTAACCACCTGAGCTACAGGCCCGTGAGGGACGAAGTACCGAGCGGGTTTGTAGCAACCGCTCAACCCCGAGTTGCTATGAACTATGTTACAATCGCAGCGTATTTTAACACAAAATATTACAGATATAATAGAGATGAAAATTTATACAAAAACTGGCGACGATGGCACAACAGGAATAATCGGTGGAGCTCGATTGCCCAAGCATGATCTACATATTCAAGCGATTGGCGACGTCGACGAATTGAATGCGACAATTGGCATTTTATATGAGGATTTGAGGGCGAATTTGCCTCGCGAAAATCTGAATACAAAAAGTAGTCAAGATGAACGACTACCCCTACTTTTGCATATTCAGAATAACCTTTTTACCCTTGGCGGCGAACTTGCCGACATTGAACACAAATTTGTTTCAACCTTCATCGAAGAGAAAGAGGTTAAAGTGATCGAAAAAGCGATCGATTTCCGACAAGAAAAGCTCCCTGAACTTAAAAATTTCATACTCCCTGCCGGCACTCAGTGGGCAGCGAAATGTCACCTTGCCCGCGCCGTATGTCGTCGTGCGGAACGCTCGCTCACGCAACTCAATACCGCAAATCCTCTTCGCCCCGAAGTCCTCAAATATATAAACAGACTCTCCGATTTGCTCTTTGTACTTGCGCGCCAAGACGTTGCGCTGAATAATGGCGACGAAATAATCTGGAAGCCCTAACTATGTCAGTCATCAAACTACAACCGCACCGAATTCCGGGAATTAAGAAAATCATTGGAATTATGAGTGGCAAAGGTGGTGTAGGCAAAACATTTGTTGCCACGAACCTCGCCTATCAACTCGCGAAAAATGGACTCAAAGTGGGCCTACTCGACGCCGACGTGAATTTTCCCGATGTATTTAGCTTTTTCGGCATCAACACCCGCATAATCCCTGGGCACGACAACAAACTCACCCCGTTAGAAAAATACGGCATAAAATTAATGTCGATGGCCGGCCTTCTTGAAAAAGCCGACGACCCAACCATGTGGCGAGGCACGATCATGACAAAAATCATTCAACAGCTGACCAAAGAAACCCTCTGGGGAGAGCTCGACGTGTTGCTCATAGACTTTCCCACCGGCCTGGGCGATCACGTTATTCACACACTGCAAACGCTCTTCATCGATGGCATGATTGTGGTGACAACCCCCGACCAACAGGCACTACAAAATACGCGAAGGATTTTTAAGGCACACAAAATGCTCGATATTCCCGTGATCGGCGTCATCGAAAATATGCGTGGAGAAGTTTTTGGAGAAGGACACGTACAGCGCCTCTGCGAGTTTTTTCAATTTCCGTTCATGGGAAGCATCCCCCTTCGTCGAGCGTTTATATCTTCAACTGAGCAAGGTCACCCCGCAGCAATCGACAACGACGAATTCACGATTATCATGACAAAAATGGTGCGCTATCTGACCGAAAAGCACTTGTCACCAATGGCGCAACTCGATATACGCTAAACCGAATTAAATTTCAGCACGCGTCAAATATAAAAGTTTTTAACAGATATAAAAAGGCATATAATTCAGGGACGATTTCAGGGTTTGTTCATATATGTGTGCTAGGGTAACGAAACTTTCATTATTTTCGTAACTCCACACGCTATGACAACTCCCGTTTTCGCCCTTAAAAAAGACCTCGAAATGTTAACTGATCAAGTACAAGACCTACGCCGTTCGTATATTCTCCTGGAATATATGGCAAAAATGATGCGTGGGTACGAAGATGAGCAGAGAAAACAAAGCACTAAAATTGAAGGATTTGAAATACGCTTCGATACCATCGAACAAAAAGTCACTTCTCTTGAAAAAGAATCGAAAGCGCACACCAAGGAATTTATTAAAGTTAATAGCACCCTGGACATCGTGGCTCAAGAAGTCATGAATCACACCAAGGAATTCGCAAAGATAAATGCTCGTTTTGAATCTATCGAGGCTCATATTTCAACACTCGAAAAGAGATTTGACGTTATTGAGAATAAGCTGGACCGAATTATGGCGCACTTGGGGATTGCATAATCATATTAAATACAGGGGCGAGCTCTGCTCGATCTAGGGTCCCTGCCGAGGGCAGTCCAGAGCACTTCGCTTCGCTACGTGCCTACCACCCCAACTTTGCCAATGCATCTGCCGCTGCAGACTGCTGCCCTTTTTGCTTGCTCGAACCAGCGCCCTGACCCACCATGTTGTTGCCGATATAGGCACCAACCGTAAAGACTTTGCTGTGATCAGGTCCTTCTTCACTAATAACGGTATAGGTCGGCGTGATGTCCATTTTTTGCTGCGCAATTTCTTGCAACTTAGACTTGGGATCAACGTGTGCACCCTGTGCAATAATTGCCTCGAGATTTGTCAAAATAACGCGATTCACAAAGTGTTTCGCTGCATCGAATCCTTGGTCTAAATATAACGCACCAATAATAGCCTCCATGGTATTTGCCAAAATATATTTTTTCTCACGACCCGCCGATTTTTCTTCTCCATGACTCAAAAGCAAAAACGGACCAATGCCTAAGGCAAGCGCTACATCGGCCAAGTGCGGACCTTTTACCAACGCCGCACGCAAACTCGTCAATACCCCTTCTTCATTCTCGGGGAACTTCGCGAACAAATACTCAGTCGTAACCAACTCTAATACTGCGTCTCCCAAAAACTCTAGACGCTCGTTGTTTTCAACTCCTTCGTCATGATGCTCATTTACAAACGACGAATGAACGCATGCATTAAGCAACAATTCTTTCGACTTAAATTCAACTCCGAGCATTTTTTCAAGCTGCGGGAGCTTCTCGTTTAGATCCAGTATCGTTAAGGAGTGCATTGAGTACGCCGTTAATAAATTTTGGTGTGTTTGAATTGCCGTATGACTTTGCCAATTCAATGGCTTCATCGAGCGCAACGACGGCGGGAACATCACCTTTGCCCGTCATTTCGTATACCGCAATCTCTAAGATCACTTTATCAATTTTTGCGATTTTTTCAATTGGCCACTCTGGCGCGTAGTGTCTAATTTTCTCGTGAATCTCGTTTTCGTTATCCCGTACCCCTTCGTAAATCATTTTGGCAAAAGAAAAATCGTTTGTTTTTTCTTTAAACTCCTTGCAGATATAGTCAAAAGTTGATGCGTCGTCTTGTCTGCCAAACTCACTTGCAAAGAGCGCCTGCAAAGCAATGATTCTGCTTAAGTGCCGAGAGGTAGACATAGCTAAAACTAGGCTTTAATTTTCTTGATTCCCTTTGTCGCAACAACTGTCTTTTTAAGAGTCTTGCCGCGGAAAGTTCCACATGAAGGACATGCAAATTGATTCAATTTAGGCTGACCACAAGCAGGGCATGGAATAACATTCACAATTCCCGCTAAGCGGACGTGTTTCTTTCGAGTAAATGCTGCGTGACGGCGGGCTGTACGAGCTTGACTGACCTTCTTTTTGGGGACGGGATGCTTTGCCATAGAGTGGGAGTTAGAGTTTCAAACCAGAGAATGGATTATTTGAGGAGCCTTTTCTGCATGCACACTGCGAGAGGTTCAAATTCGTGCCACAGATGCTACAAAGTCCTTTGCAGCCAGCAGAGCATACCGGAAAATCGGGGAAATGCAAGACGATCTCCTCTCGAATAAAGGGCTTTATGTCGATTACCGATGCTCCTTTTTTGATATAGAAAACCTCTTCATCACTCGGTAGTTCTTCGGTAGGCAAGTCATAAATATACTGTCGCGCAACAGATTGAATGGTAAGAGGATACTGAAAAGGCACCAAACAACGACTGCAATTCAAAGTACAGTCACATCGTAAATCCCGTAAATAAGCGGTAAACTCGTGAGAAAGCTTAATAACATCGAGGTCGAAAACCACTGGTGTTTCAGGATTTATTTCGGGCACATCGGCAAACTGGCCAGTCAAAGAAACCCCACGATGGCGATCGGTCGTGCCTTCGGGCTTATTGAGTAACTGTCCAATTGAAATAAGAGGATTGTTCATGGGTGAAGGAACAAAAAAGCACTCCACATAAATGTGAAGTGCGGGCCGATAGTAGCACACTCTTTTTTTACTGTGAACAGGAATTGAGCGTTGCCTCTAATTTTGTGATCATTTCACTCAAGTTTTTAACCTGATCAGCGATGTCGTTAACCGAAGATGAATCCGAATAAGAATCTGCAAAAGTTGCCAACTTTGATTGTGCAGCCTTCAAATCATTTACATACTTTGGCGCCTCATATTTACATGCTGCTTTTGAACGAGCATCAAGCGTTTTTTGTTCAAAGTCGACGACCGCCGATAAAGCGATATGTACATCGAGTGCTTCGTTAGAAATCGCGTTCATAATTTGATTGCCCTCTTCAACACAGTCGGTGAGCTGAAAAGTCTGACACTGAGTAATGAGATCTTTTTGGTATGAAACAACATTTTTTCGAGCTTCTTGCGGATTTTTATCAACAAGCTGAAGGGTTTCACCAGAAGTAAGAACAGAAGTCTGAAGATCACCCCCCATATAGGGAGAAAGCCCAAAAGCAAGTACCAATACAAAAGCGGTAATAGTCGGACCACGCCACTTCTTAAATTTCTCTCGTATAATCCGATACGTGCTTGCGTTACGTACATGACCTGCGCTTCCTTTATTGTAAACTCCTTTATGTTCCATATTAGTTTTAATTAAATTGTGGTTCGTTCTAGTATATCAACTTTCGAGTATTTTCGCCATATGAACGCGACGTGTAAAGAATATACAAAAAAAGAGGATGCCCATATTTGAGCATCCCCTTAGTATATAGAGAAACAAAACTAATTTACTGGAGGAGGTGGATCACGACGATCACCATCCTGCGGCGGAGGTGGATCGCGACGCTCGCCATTCTGTGGTGGAGGATCACGGCGCTCACCATCTTGCGGTGGTGGGTCACGACGCTCGCCATTCTGTGGCGGAGGATCACGACGATCGCCATTAAATCCTTGAGCTGCATCAGCTGCATTACACTCGTCTGGAGTGCTCTGTCTGCTTAATGACATACAGTACATAGAACCTCCACCCTGGTTCTGGTCTCCACGACGGTCGTTGAAATTCTGGTTCTGGTCTCCACGACGATCGTTGAAATTCTGGTTTCCATCGTTCTTGCCACGACCGAAGTCATCACCCGAAGGGCGTTGATTACCTTCACGATTCATTTCTTGCTGTTTTTTCATTTCTTCACGCTGAGACTGCATTTCTTCTTTTTGCTCTTTCATGTCGGCATCACGCTCAGCTTTTTCAGCTGCACGTTCTGCTTTAAGTGCTGCTTTATAATCCTTCGAAAGAGTTTTTATAGTTGCCTTAAAAGACTTAAGTACGCTGGTAGCAATTTTCTTTTGATCTCTTTTGATAGACAAGAATTCTTTTTTGATTTCCTTTACCTTATCCATGTCATCATCAAGAATTGCATCTTCAACCTCAGAACCGAGTTCTTCCATCTTGTCATTATATTCTTGAAGTTTTTCTGCATCGGCATCAAATGCAGATGTGTCGCAGGTCATTTCGACATCGAGTGAAGTACAAATTTCTGATAGTTGTTCAATTTTATCTGCCAAAGAATTTGCATTGAGCCCACGAGTGATCTGTTTAAAAGGATCACCCATTGGACCAGGACCAAAATCATTAGGACCTTGGTTCATACCTCTATCACCACCAAACATTCCTGAAGTATCCATCGAACCTTTTGCAAGGGCACCGCCCATTGCACCGAAAACTACGAGCAATGTTGCACCAAGTGCCACTACTCTAGAACTAGCTGTATGCTTTTTGTGTTGCATATTTGTTTAATAAAGAAGTAAATTTCGTCTGATTAATTTTATTCAGACAGATATATTATAAACTCCCAAGCGACTAATGTCAAGTGCCGTGGAAACAACAAGTTGGATTGAGATTTCAAAGAAAGCACTCTTCAAAAACCTCTCACTTATAAAAAAAACTATTGGATTAGATCCGACTCTTTTACTTTGTGTTAAAGCAAATGCATATGGGCATGGCGACGAACTAATCACGAATTGTATACAAGGCCACGATAGCAAAGTATGGTTCGGCGTTCACTCGCTCGAAGAAGTTCGACGGCTGCGATCGAATGGCATTACTCACCCACTCTATATAATGGGGCCGACTCTTCTTTCTGACATGAAAGACATTATAGAGCTCGATGCGCGCTGCGTAATTTATGACTACGAACACCTTGCTGAAGCACAAAAACAAGCCGAAGCAATGAATAAAACGGCACGTCTCCACATAAAAATTGAAACGGGGAATAATCGACAAGGAATAAGTACGCTCGACGCAGCCAGACTATGTAGAGCAGCACAAGGCATGAAAAATATAATGATCGAAGGACTTTCAACTCATTTTGCAAATATTGAAGACATTCAAGCACGAGGATTTTTTAATACACATTTGTTGAAAACTAAGTTTGGAAGCAACATGTCACAGTATCCTCAAAAACAATTACTCCGATTTAAAGAGACTATCGCTGAACTTGAAAATCAAGGTCACCACTTTGAAAAAATTCACTGTGCAAATTCTGCGGCAACATTGTTGTTTCCAGAAACGCATTTTTCAATGGTTCGGCCTGGATTAATTTTATACGGATTATGGCCATCTACTGAGGTAAAAAATGAATTCGAAAAACGATCAAGAACAATCTATAACCTTGAACCGGTTCTCACGTGGAAAACGAGAGTTGGTCACTTAAAAAACCTCTCAAAAGGAGAACCGATCGGCTACGGTTGCACCTATAAAACAAAACGCGATACGAAAATAGCGGTATTACCAATAGGATATTTCGACGGCTATGACCGTGGATTAAGTAATAAAGGACACGTGATGATTCACGACCAAGCGGCTCCCGTACGCGGACGCGTCTGTATGAATATGATTATGGTAGATGTCACTGATATTCCAAATGTAAAACATGAAGACACCGTCACCCTTATTGGCGATGGAATGAGTGCAGACGAGATGGCAAAAAATGCGGGAACCATTAACTACGAAATAACGACACGCATTCGCGAGGGAATTACACGGCTATCAGTTGAGTAAGCGAGCATACTCGAAGTCATATCGAAGATGCACCGTGGCGAGCCTATTTTTCAAAGCGCTCCTTTCCCAAACGAACGAGTTGCGCAAGTAACTGCGCAGGGAACATCGGCACTTTTTCGGCGAGACCTTGGTGGAACAATACCGTAGAAGGGGTGAGCGCTGGCAAGGTATTAACCTCGATCAAGGTAATTTCTCCGGTTTGCGTGTGCATAAAAGCATCAATGCGCGAGTAGCCTTCGAGACCGAGAATATCGCAGACTTTTTTAATACGTTTTTTTGCTGCAGTCACAGCGGCTGGTTTCACAAACGGTGCAGGTGGCGGCGTAATATTGACGCCAGTTCCACCCTGGAATTTTTCTTCGAGACTCAAAATGCCATCATGAGCAACGGTCAAACTCGGCGAGAGCACCTGCATCGAATCCTTTTTACCCATAACCCCAACGGTCACCTCAATTAGATTCGTCGTCGGATTCCAACTGAGTTTGTTATCTGCAACCGACACACGGTCGGTGTCGATCCACGCCTCAAGTAAAATTTCCAAAAGTTTTTCGTGCGGCATTTCGACAATGACACCCTGACCCGCGAAGGTATTTGGAGGAATAAAATCAGCACGTGACTCTACGAGTGAAAGGTACGATTCTATGTCGCCCCACGAGTTAATTTGCACAATTCCCGCTGAACAACCATCGGCGTGTGGCTTTACAATGAGCTTTTTCGCATTCAATCGTTTGAGCAAATCGGCAAACCACTGCGGCCCCGTTTTTTTGCTGCGAATTTTAATAAGATCGGCAATACTCACTAATTCTTTCGGCGCGGTAAAAATCCCCTCATTTTCTAATACTTTTACACGCTGTCCCGTTTCATATTTATCCATACAAATTTTCGATGCAACAGAGCCGGGCCCATTAAATGGCTTTTTAATCTTCTCTAAAATAGCCTGTATGCCACCATCTTCACCCATACCACCATGAAGAGCTAAAAAGACGAATTCACTTTTTTTAATGAGCGCGTCGAGAGAATGTGTATGAGGAGTAAATACGGTTTCAGTTGCTTGCCCTGGCTCAAGCCCCAATTCACGAAGAACCATTTCGCGCAGATGAGTCATGTGATCACGATGCACAATTGAACGAGTACAACTTTCAAGCATTTCTTCGGCGGTGTGATTCAAACACGCAAAATACGGCACATGCCACACCGATTCATTGTCGTCGCCGAGCAAATAGGGCTGCACGTCATAAGGCACATTGTTCTTTAATTTAAGCCATGCGTTTGTTCCCGACATAACCGAGACCTGGCGCTCGGCAGTTGCGCCGCCGAAAAGCACGGAGAGACGAGGCGGCTGTGTGGCCGCAGACGAAGAAGACGCGAGAGAAGAAACCGAGGCACGAGAATCAGAGAGAGTAAGAGTGGATTTTGCAAAGCGTTGCAACGCATGACTGAGCAGATACAAAACCATATCGCGGTGCGTGAAACCTATGTGTGCGCCTTGCTGAAACAAAAAACTATTTTGCTCCATTCCACTCACGGGATTAAAGTCGGTAAACACCACCGATCCGTCTCGCATAATCCATCCGTCAAAGCGAGCGTAATCGCTCATGCCAAAGAGCATGAAAATTTGTGATGCCTTTGTTCTAATATCGTCGATATGAGAATCGTCAAAACGCGGAGGACAAAAATATTTTCGATCGCGCGTAGGTAAATATTTTTTTCGATAATCAAAAATTTCATTTGCTTTGTAATCGACCTCAATTTCGGTCGGGAATAAGGAAACGGGAAGACCAAAACGATTCTGCAATACAATCACCGTAAATTCGACGCCATCGACGAAAGGCTGCAACACAAGTCGTGT
>CAYHBN010000061.1:0-8990 GCA_964354865.1 uncultured Candidatus Peribacteria bacterium | reverse complement strand
AGCGTGCAAGGCAATGCGGCAGATGTTTCCGGGTTGTCTCAGCGCGTGAGCGAGGCAATGGGTGCGCAAGGCTATTCAGTGAAGGTGAACGAAGATGGCACCATTGATTGTACGAAGAGTTCCGCTGATGCCGAGGGCGGCAAATCGGTCATACTTCGATTTAAAGAAATATTCGACGAAGATCTCTCGGTTGGGGCGGCAGGTGCTGGTGGGGGTGAAGAAACAGTTTCTCCATTACCTGAAACACGCTTAGAAAACGAATCAGTTTCGTATCCGACTTTAAGAGAAAGCGATGCAGTTAATAGAGTCTTTGAAGGTGGAATTCTGGGTATAGGAAGAAATAATCCAATTTCACTAAAAACCGACCCGTCTTCGGCATATAGGTCAACGGGAATGAGTCAAATACAAGACATCGTCGAATCTGGATTTGTCAGACCACCAATAGGCAAATTAAAGGGAGGACGTCGAGGTGAAGTTCATTGGAGTAGGGGCCACGATAAACTATTTTACTACGATAAAACTCCGGTAATTGAGATAGATGCTTCAAAAGTAGAGGGCGATAAAAAGGGAGCCGTGAAGTTGTCCGATCTCAAGGCAATTTGGATATTCAACGAAACAACACAGCGGTACGAAAATAGGCTTGATGCGTATAAAGCGCAGCAAGAACAAACTCCGCTTGCCGATAGCTCAATCGCCAACTTTGCCGATACGCAAGCTCGCAACGTTTTTCCCGATGATGTTGAAATGCAGCAGTTATATAAAAAATCTCTTATTGGATTGCAGGTCTTAACCGATGTGGAGCAAGCCGCTCTCGATACCGCATTTGCATCACGAGAGAAACCATCATCTCTTCATCAGGTTCGCTTGTACGAATCGAAACATTTTGTGATTCCCGCAGACGCTAAAAATCCAGAATATATTCTTACCAACCAATTAGATGGTTGCACTGCAGTGGTGGTTATTGCAGAAATGCCAAATGGAGAACGGCATGTATTGATTAGTCATTTTCCTCCCTTCATGAAAGATCGAAATGTGAGTGAATTGAGTGCGCTGATTACTCCTGAAATTCAAGGAGCGTCTAAAAAAACGCTTTTGATTGTGAAAAATGGAAAGCGAGAAGTAAACACAAATGAGGTTCGTGATGGTATACAAACGGCGCTCGGTGAAAATACCGTTGTGAAAGAGATGAAATACACAAATAATGGCAAAGATGGCGATGGAGCGTTGATTGTTGAAGTGCCTGCGACTGAGAAAGGTGTTCCTTCGGCCCATGCAAATAATAATGGAGAGCACGTTGTTTTGAATATACAAACAAACGAACGAGCTGAGGATCGTGCCCGCCGCGCTGCAAAAAAAGAAGCGCGTATGAATGATCCTGAGTACGCCGCGCAAGTAGCTCGTAATGGGGAACTCATGAATGGGGCAGAAGGAAAATCTGCACTTGAAAAATCGTTGCGTGATGAGGGAATTTTGAAAGAGGGCGAAGTAATGAGTGAGGATGATTTTAAATGTATTTTAGAAATGCACCAGTTAGGAGGTAGTGGCCGAGAAAATCTTCTCTCAAAGCGAAAAATTGCCGAAGCATACTCAAACACAAAAACTACAACCGAAGAAAAAGGCCAGTGGCGACGGATGTATGAACATGCGCTCGAAGAAGGCTTTGCCGGCGGATATGCCTTCGACTCAAGAGGACAGCTGGTACCGGAGAGTGACATCTTGATGTCTTCTCCGCTTCGGCGTGAAGATATAGATTTGCTACTGAGCAATCCCGATAGCAAGCCAGTAGATATTTTGAATCTACTAGAAGCGGAATTTAAAGACGATCTTGATGCGGATGCCGGAGTGTCTCAGGGGTACTCAATTCGAGAACATACAATCATGGTCCTGTCTCAATTCGAAAAATATTATGGGAATAAAGAGTTGCCGGCAGGAGTAAGTAAAAAGTTACTAAGTTTTGTTTTAGCAGTTCATGATTTAGGAAAGCCGCGTGCAATTGCAGCTGGCAATAAAGATGCTCAGCACGAACATACCGTTGGCTTAGTTGAACCATTAATGCAACGCATGGGGTATTCTCAAGACGAAGTAAATATTGCGCTCGCATTGATTGACGGAGATCCGCTCGGAAATTATTTAAGAGATATTCAAAGTTCACCAGACACCGCGCAGAAAATTTTCAAAATGGCGCAAAAGGCCGGAATGAAACCGGAAGATTTTTATCAATTGTTAGTTGTGTATTATCAATGTGATGCAGCAAGTTATACCGAAGATGCAGGTGGTGAAAGATCTCTCGATGGATTATTTAGTTTTGATCCTCAAAACAGAGCTATTTCATTCGCCCCACGCATACAAGGCAAGTTAGATATTCTCGCCGAAAGCGTTAGTATATTGTCATTCAGAAAACCTGTAGAAGTAGATTTAAATAACACTGATTTACAGTCTAAAATTGCGTCGCTTCGCAAAGAAGGTTTTGTAGAAGAAGCTAATGCAATCGAAGACGCCGAATCACGATTTAGCGCAGTAGACGGTACGGATATTTCTACTACCGAAGCGCGAATAGCATATGCTGATCATTTACTGGCACTTTCTCCTGAGGCTAGAGTGGATCTAATAAAACAAAGAGATTTGGATGAGAAAATACGCTATATGCGAACTCAAGGTGGATTAAAGGATTTTGCCGATGAGCTTTCCGATACATCATATAATTTCAGTAGTATAAATGGCGTAAATATTTCGACGCCCGAAGCCCGACTTTCACATGCAGAAAATCTTCTTTCAATGACTCCAACAGAGAAAATGTTGTTTAGAGATAATCCGAATGTTCCTAGGATATCTCAATTAACTGGTGGTGCTCTAGTAGATGCGGTAAATGAATTTACGAAACAATTTCCAAATGAATTTTCGAGTCGAAGAGAAAATTGGGAATGGAATATATTGGAGGCAAATGCAGAAGGACAGGTAGTTGCTATCGATAGTTTTGGCGATCTAAGAGTTTTTGAAAATATTGGAGAACTCAATATTGTGCGAGATAGACAATCCATGCAACCATTTTCTCGTACTTTGATTCAAGATATTGATACTCTTAGAAGTAGTATGAAAAGACAGGGTGTTGATTCGATGACACTAAAATTGGGGAATGAGGAAGGTGGTTCTTTTTTGAGGGCGCCTGAAATAACAGTGAATAAAGAAATATTGAGTGAGGCGCAAGACATCGCTCGAAATGGATTAGATTCCCTCTATTTTCATGGAACGAGTTCGGCTGCATTATTCGGAATAGAAAAAGAAGGTTTTGCATTGGTATCTGCAGAACGATTGTTAGAAAAAGATGGAGCGCTTCGAAGCGGTGAGCGAAATTTAGGAGGAGGATCTGGTGTTTCAAACGATATATCTGCCGGCAGGGGCAGTGATGGTCTTGCGACGGGACTTTCATACAGTTATCGAGAGTTTATTTTTAATGTTGATAACATTCCCGTAGAAAAGTCCGATGAATTTATTGGACGGTTAAATGATATGCAGGGAAAAGCCATGAGAGGTGAGTTGAGTGACGATGAATGCCGATTTATATTAAGTCCCAATGCGTATCCACCAAAATGGGTGCTCGCATTAGGTAATAAAGACTTATCAGAGGCGGTTGCTAATAGTCTGCAGCAGATGAAGGAGCGATTGTATTTCAGGAACTTGCGGGAGCGAATGCCTGATGTACTACAGCATTTTCCGGTTTTATTTGGTTTTTCTGGCAAAGGTCACCAGTATTCTGTCGAAATCGTCGAGGGGCGTTCGTCGACTGCCGCCGCGCTTGCCGGTGAAGTGCGAATGGGGCCGGAAGTTTCATTCGGCGGTGGAATGTTGAGCGAACTGTTTGTTCCAAAAGCACATTTCGCAGACGCTGAAGCGTTTTTAATGAGTGCCGGTTTGACCGGAAAAGTTAGAGTGGTTTCTATAGAGGCTGTATACTTTGCTATGGCGTATGGTATCCCTACTGCATCCAAGACATTTACTCTTACTATGGATACAATACATCTTCGTCAAGCACAGCGCATGGCGGCTTCGTTTGAGGAGATACTAAATAATCAAACACCTTAAATATGGAAACAACATTTATAGTAAGTAGAAAAGTAACCAATGCAATAATTGGTGAAATAATTATTGCAAAAAATGGCATGGTGCAAATGTCCATTGAGGCTACAACACTTTCTGATAAACAAGATGCCCGAGATACTCTTGAGCAGCTTTTTACTTTTTTCAAAACATCTTTTGGTGAAATTGTTGTGCTAAAAAAAGGTGAGAATGGCAAATTTACTGCAGAAAAAAAACTGGTTCCGAGTTCTGAAAAACGCAAAGAAGTTGTTGATGCGATACGACAAAATACATTACTAATGAGTGAGTATTTTGGATTCGAAGAGAGAAATAGTTGACCAACATCATTTTGTAACATTTCTCTATGAGAACTTATGGAGTTATTTTGGCATTTATATGCCTTCTTTTATGCTATAATCCCCTAGCAATGCCACTTTTACAGATTATTTTAGGTTTAGCTGGTCTCGGCGGAGGTTTTCTCTTCGGTGCTTTCGTGCTCAAGCCTAAGCCCTATAGCGAAGATGAATACGAGCGCAAAATCGACGATGTTTTGACCGAGGCACAGAGTCAAAAAAAGGAGCTTATTACCCGTGCTCATTTAAAGGCAGACGATATTCGTAAACAGATCGCATTCGACGAAAAAGAACTCTCACTCGAGGCAGATACCCTCAATAAAATGATCGAGGTAAAGAGCCAGTCTTTAGCAAAGCGCGAGGCTCGTGTTAGTGAGCTGCAAAAAGAGTACGAGAGTGAAGAGCAGACCGTTAAAAATATCCGCGCAGATTCTGAAGAAATCGAAAAAAAATTGGCAGATGATTTAATTCGTCTCACCGGTATTACCCGCGAGACAGCACGCGAAGAGTTGATGAATAAATACTCAGCTGACTTCTCTCACGACGCAGAGTTGCGTTTGGCGCGCGCGCAAGAATTGGCTCAAGAATCGGTAAATAAAGATGCTCGTTCCGTGCTTTCAGAATGTATCTGTCGCTACAGCTCGGGTGCTGCACGTGCTTCAAATATGACAAAAATTAAAGTCATGCACGACGAAGTAAAAGGTAGAATAGTAGGTCGTGGTGGTCGTTTAATCGCCTTTTTTGAAGAGTTATTTGGCGTCGATGTCATTTTTAACGACGAGCCAAATACTATTATCATCAGCTGTTTTAATATCGTTGCCGAAGAGACAGCGCGTATTGGTATGGAGTTTTTAATGCGTGAAAAAATCATTAACGAAGAAGTTATTTTGAAGGTGAAAGAACGTGCAATTGCCGAAGTTGAGCGATTATTGCAGGTTGAAGGAATGCGCGTTTTGAAAGAGATTGGACTTGGACATATGCCCCCAGATTTCGCGGTTCTCGTTGGTCGTTTGAAATATCGAACCAGTTATGGACAGAACGTTATGCGTCACTGTGCAGAAGTTGGCTACTTCTCTCGTCTTATCGCTGCACGAATCGGTGCTGACGAAAAAACAGCTTTCTACGGTGGATTTTTTCATGATCTTGGAAAAGCAATTGACCAAGAAGTTGGTGGCTCTCACGATTATCTTTCAAAAGAGTTGCTCGAAAAATACGGTTTCTCATGGGAGATCACGCACGCTGCATGGACTCACCACGATGCAATTCCGCAAGAGACTGTTGAGGCACTCATTGTAAAAGCCGCAGATGCAATTTCTGCAGGTCGCCCTGGTGCTCGTGCCGAGTCAACTGATCGCTACGTAGAGCGCATTATCGAACTTCAAAACACTGCATTTGAGTCTCCGGGTGTACGAAAAGCATTTGCCATTAACGCAGGTCGCGAACTTCGCGTTCTCGTTGATCATGAAAAATTATACGATCAAAATTTGCAGCCACTTGCAGATGAAATTGCAAAGAAAGTTGAAGAAAAGGGTGGTTACCCTGGTAAAATCCGCATTGTCACCATTCGAAATACAAAGTCGACGAGCACTGCCCGAAAATCTCCTGGTGCCGAAATGGTAAATGATTCCCGCCGTTAATAGTTTCTTCGAACCATGTACGATACTATAATTATTGGAACCGGACCCGCAGGCCTTACCGCAGCTCTTTATTGTGCACGCGCGCAACTTAAAACGTTGGTCATCGGTGACATTAAAGCGTCGAATGCGTACAAGGCTCATTTAATCGAAAATTATTTTGGATTTACCGAAGCGATCCCCGGCCCTCAGTTAATGGAACAAGGTTTGGCGCAGGTAAAACGTTTTGGAGCGCATCATCTTGAAAAACTGGTCGTCGATATTAGGCCGAATAATGACGGTGGATTTACGATTACCGACAGTGAACGTGGTGAATATCCAACAAAAACGGTTGTTATATGTTCTGGTCTCGGCTTTAAGCCATCGGGCATTCGTCGCGAGCGAGAACTTACAGGCAAAGGCGTTTCTTTTTGTGTGACGTGCGACGGTTTTTTCTTCAAACAAAAAAATCTCGCGGTGGTTGGTTCGACCGATTTTGCTGGCGAAGAAGCGCTTCAGCTTTTGTCATTCTCCCCTCACGTTACGATTTTGAGTCACGGTAAAGAATTTACCATGAACGATCGCATGCGTGCGGGATTACAAGAACGCGGCGTCACGCTCGAGAAATCCCTAAAAATTTCTGAATTTGTTGGTGCCGAAAAACTCGAAAAAATAAAATTTGCCGATGGCGCAGAACGAAACTTTGACGGCATTTTCTTGGCACTCGGCGTTGCAGGCGCTGGCGATTTCGCCCTTAAACTAGGCGTCGAACGAATGGGGCCGCAAAATGCGTTTATCGTTGCCGACCCTCGAACAGGCGCAACTAACTTGCCCGGTCTCTACGCTGCGGGTGACTGTACTGGCGGCAATGCACAGGCAAGTAAAAGCAGCGGCGAAGGTTGCAACGCGGCCATGAGTGTTATTAAGTTTGTGAAAGGTGTCGCGGCGTACGTTGATTACGCTTGAAAACGCCGAGTTTAGTGCGACGCCTCTACCTCATCGGTACCCCTTATTCAATCCCCGTCAACAGGTAGCTTTTACGGTTCTTGCACACAAAATGTATTCGTACTAAAATCATTTCTGTCCTAACAAATTTTACCTATGACAGACAATAAAAAAATCTCTAGAAGGTTCGATAATCTTGTAACGGGTGTTATTATTGGCGGTGCGATCGGTTCAGTATTAGGACTCACTCTTGCTCCTAAAAAAGGCAGCGAAATGCGAAAAATGATTAAAGATAAAGGCGAAGAATTGATAGGGAAAGGCAAAGAGGCAGGCGAAGAATTTCTCGATGAACATCATGAAACCATTGCATCGGCAAAGAGCAAAATGGAGCGAAGCAAAAAAGGATTGTTTAGGTGGGTAAAGAAGATTGTGAAGAGTATCTAGTTAACGTATTATACGGCTCATGGATAGCATTCTTCGTATCATAATTTCGACGTCGCTGGTGATTGCCGTTTTTGTGGGAATTCTCACTCTAGATGTCTACCATCGTAACGATCTTATTCTTCCCCGCTCGTTTGTAGGTGATATTAGTATTGGCGGTATGTCGAAGATAAATGCGCGTGCGAAATTGAAAGAACGCCTTGCTCAGCTGTCACAGACTCCTATTGTTTTGGCTGCAGAGAATACCTCTGCAACAGCCATTTTTGAAAAGTCGCCACAGGCGTTTACGCTTAATGACCTTGGTACGTTATTCGACGATAATTCACTTATCGAAAAGCTTCCGACCGCAAAAAGCGTTTCTCGATTTGAGCTTATTGCAAAAGGGATTTCAGGCCACCGTTACTCTCTTGATCCTGCAATCTCTCGCACGCAGCTTGAACAGCTTATCTACAAAAAATTTCCTGCAATTCCGCCGTCAAAAAATGCATATGTTGCAAGGAGCTCGGGCGCTTTTGCCCTTGCTGCCGCCGAAATTGGACTTACGCCAAACGTAGAGTTACTGGCCTCGACACTCGAGCATAATTTGAAATTTTTCGAAACTCCTGCGTTGACGGTGAGATTTTCTGAAAATCTTCCGAGTGTGCAAACAGCAGATTTAGAGCCATACCTCGTGCAACTTCAAAACGATTTTCCTAAAACAATTAATCTTGTATTTGATGAACAGAAGTGGGCAATAAATTTTCGTAATCACCCTGAGTGGATTCGTTTTGAGCGCCCAGAAAACGCTCCGGTTAGCATTACCGCAGTCGCTTCTCCCCTACCGAACTTTCCGTTTGTCATGTATTGGGATCCTATTAGTTTTAATAAATATGCAGATGAAACGTTAATAGGTAAGCTCGATCACAAGCCCGAAGATGTTCGGATTTTTAAAGAGGGTGATCAAATAAAAGTTGAAGGAAAAGGAGTTGACGGCAGCGTGGTAGATCGCGATGCGTTGCACATACTTATTGCAAAGGCCATGAACAAAGCGGTGGTTATCGAAAACTCACAAACAACGGGCACGGCGAGTGGCACGGTTGTTATTGGTACGACCCCCGTAGTGAACGGTGTTGTTGCGCAAGATTCGCCCATCACGATTCCAATGAGAACCGTTGCCTCAAAGCTCGATATAGCTCCCGAGCTGCAAGAAATGGGAATTACTGAGTTGGTAGTTGATGGTTACACAACTTACGATGGCTCTCCCGCAAATCGTCAGCATAATATTAAGACGGGAGTTGCAAAATATAATGGGCTTATGATTGCGAAAGATGAAGAGTTCTCATTCGATGCACACATTGGTCCCGTCGACGGCGAGCACGGATTTTTGAAAGAGTTGGTTATTAAACCAGAGGGAACAATCCCTGAATTTGGCGGCGGATTATGTCAGGTTTCTACCACCCTGTATCGCGCAGCAATTTACGCAGGTTTGCCTATTATAAAGCGTAGCCCCCACTCATATGCGGTACAGTACTATGCACAAGTTGGTGGGCACGGATTAGACGCAACGGTGTATCCGCCGAATGTA
>CAYHBN010000060.1:0-9541 GCA_964354865.1 uncultured Candidatus Peribacteria bacterium | reverse complement strand
ACGCTCCTCAATATTAAAAATGGTATTCAGGATTTCACAAAAGTAGATATAAATAACGATGGTCAGCAAGATATTGTGGTCGCCGCAAAAGAAGGCTGTCTGGCTGACTCGACGTGTGTCGATATTTTCTTGAATCGCAACGGACAATTTACGCGTCAAAATGTCACCTTCGATCAGACCGAAAAAATTACGGCGATCAAAGCTGCCGACATGAATGGCGATCGTTTGAACGATCTTATTTTTACCAATACGGCCGGCGATCTTTCAATCCTTTATAACACGAATGGTAGCTTTACCGCTCATCAAACGGTTATTGGTAATGTGGGATTAAAAGCCAATCCCGGGGAGAATATTATTGCTAATACGCTTGTTCTATATGCGGGGATTTTAGAGCGAAATCCAAATGGGCCACAGAACGAAGAAGAGGCAAAAAATCAGCAGTACTACAAACCATTCGAGTTTTCGGTGCCGAATCCCCAGGCGGCTGGTGCCGATAGATCAGCAGTAGACGCAGTAAATCCTATTAAAAAAGTTACGGTGGATTTTATATACGCCGATGCACCGATATCGAAATTATTGCACTCAACAAAATTTGCTCGCGATGTAAATGGCGGTGTGTTGCGTAACGGTGATGTGATGAGCTATACGCTTACGCTGCGTAACGATACCAATGCACCGCTTTCGCGTGTAGCGGTTGTCGATGTCGTGGGCGCACAGCTACAACTTAAAAAAGATTCGATTACCTGTACGAATTGTTCACAAGGAGAGATGCAAATTACCCCGCTGACTGAAGACCCAGAGCGGCCGTATATGTTTAGTAATATTACGATTCCCGCGCATAGCAGTCGTGCGATTACCTACGAGGGAACGTTTACGCAAAGCGCTGATGCCGCTGAAAAAGTCACGATCGTGATAAATAGGTTTACCGATTCAACGCCGGCTATTCAGCGCAAACTTTCGGCCGATACGCTCCTCGATATTTCGATTAACAAAGAGGGGAATACCAGTGGCCAAGTGCTGTACTTTATTTCGCGTACTGAGAATGGGCAAACCGTATACGATCAAGAAAAATCAACTATTGAGCCCGATAATCCGGCCGGTGGTTCTGCAGTCGCAATGGCGGCAATGGCTACGGCAATGGCAGCACTTACGAACGGTTCTCCCGAAGAGGTACCGGCTGCAGTCACCGACAAATTTAATGAGTTTAAAGGTGGCGATAAAGATAATGATGGATTGCAAGACATGCTCGATGACCTCGATGGAAAGCTCGAAAAAGTTGCCGACAATGTCGAGGGACTGGTGAATAAATTAACGTGTTCTGCGGGTTGTATTCCATTGCCAATAAATATGGCGGCACTCGCACCTGGATTCTTTAGCGAGATGGGAGTTCCCACTACATTTGATGCGGGATTACCTGCGTTCGCATGGGGAGTTCCAAGTTTAGTGCCTGTGTGGCCACCGAGTTCGCCGTTTGGACCCACTCCTGTTGGGCCTGCGCCTATTATGTCTACCGGCCGTTTCTATGTTTCTCCTACCCTCACCGGTGGTGTCGGTTTTGGTTTGTGTCTTGGTGCCTATGGTTCACCAAAGAACTGTTATGCGTTTGGATTAAATCCTCTCGACCTTCTACCGGGAAATATTTGTGACACGATTGGTGGTGGACTTAACAAATTAGTGGCGAAGGCGAATAGCGTTGCTTCAAAAATTAATGAAGGAGTTACCGCGTCAATTAGCCCACGATCTGGGGGTGGTGGAACGCGTGGTGGTACTGGAATGGTCAGCTATTCAATGGGTAATTACGAGCCGCCGGTGCCAAATAAACGACATACTCGTGTGCCGGGATTCCCAAGTTTTATTACCGATTGGTGGTCTGCGCAGATTGAAGAAATTGTCGATAAAGCGACTGATTTACCTGACATCTATGTCATTTATCCTAAAATTACGTCGATCGCAACGTCATTCTTGCCGACCGAGGCATTTGATAGAACGAACGATCCAATCAATAATATTTTGTCTTGGGTGAACAGTATTCCTCTCATTGATATTCAGTCGAGCGAGGTGAACTTTAAGATTCCAATTATCACCGAAAAAGAGATAGCAAAATTAAAAATCGATGCATTGCAGTGGGTTGAAGATGAAAGAGCAGAACTTAAAAAGTGGCAGAACATGATGCTTTGCGGCATGCCGCTGCGAGGTGATGACTCATCAATTACGCCCGATGAACGTGCTCAGTTTATGAACGTTGAAATTTGTAATCTTGTTGAGCTCGAGATGAACGCGCTCATTACCTCTGTAATTGAAAATGTGAAACGACTCGATGAATGGGTGTTGTTCCCTAAAAAAGTGCTTCAGTATCGCACCATTAAGACCTATTACGTGAACCAGGTTATTGATTATTTAGATACGATTGTGCAGTTTGTAGGAGGATGGGTAAAACGAAATACGGCAATTATAGAACGCTGGAGAAAATCCATACGCGAGATGAAAGATGTGATCGAGAACTATAAATTGATTGTAAAACTTTCGATGGATGCAAACGCGTCGTGTGATTTATGTAAGACCGAGCGTTATGGCCTTGATGAACTCATTTTGAAAATATTCGCTGCAATTCCAAAACCCCCCGTTATTCCGCTGCCAAAACTCCCTGATTTTGTTATTGATGTCTCGAAAATCCAGGCGGGAATTACTATTCCGTGGCCCGATATTACCTTTGCTCCGGAGCCACTTATTATTCCAAAATTGCCGCGTATCCGCTTGGGAATAAATCTTACGCTTCCTCAATTTAAGTTGATTTTGCCAAAGATCCCGCTCTTGCCTGCGCCACCCGAATTACCCGATCTGCCTCAGTTGCCGCCGCTTCAATTGGGTAAATTACCCGATCTTCCACCTGCGCCAACACTGCCCGATTTGCCGGCAAGTTTGCAGGCGACGTTGCGACTTTTGAGTCAGCTCTACCGTATTTACTGTATTATTAAATTAGGATTTACCCCCGTTGATGAGCTCTTCTTAAAAACTCGTATTGAACAAATTACCGCGCGTGGATTAACGCCTGTTTTGCCGATTGATACGTTGTTAGCATTCCAGGGCCCTTCGATCACGATAAAATATGTAGATCAAATTGCGGTGACCGCGTTCTTAAATTTGCGTGCCGATTTGACCTTTATTCAACGAGCGGTTGAAGCGGTTGCTGACAAATCGAATCAATTTACCAATGAATTCGTGAGCAAGATAAATAAGTTTACCGAGAATTTGTCGAAGTCACTCGAAAAGTACACGTCGCCGACATTCGATATGAGTATTAATAAAGAGGGTAAGGCGTCGACTTCGGTTAATGGTAAAAAACTCAATTACGCTCCTGAAACTCCGGCGTTGAATAAAATGAGTGAAAAAGATAAATACGCAGACGTGCTTTCGAAAGTATTTGGAGAAAATGTGCAGAACGTTGAAGAGGCGAATTCTAAGTTAGCAAGCGCCTTTCGTACTCTTTCAAAAGAACAGCGAGAGTATGAGGAAAAACTAAATGAAATTCCTGAGAAATATGTCATGACCGCTGAACCGATTTCACTCGAAGAGGCCAAAAAATCTCTCGTAGGCGCAGAAATTGAGCCAATCATGCTCGAACTTTTGGCCGATGAATCACCAACATTAAAACAGATTGTTGCGTATCGCGATCAGTTGTCAAAGTATGCAGAAGGATCGACTACCGAAACACTTTCGCTCGGGCAGTTAATCGCCGAAGGTTCACGAAAAACACCAGAAAATCCTTTCGCAAAAGCAACTGCGTCGCTTGTGACACCAACCGTTTCTGACGAGCCTGAAAAAGTTGCGAGTTTAGTAAGTGAACAAGATGGCAAACTAATTGCACAGGTTCCACCGGGCATGCCGGGTGTCGATCCTGCTGCGGGTGGCGATGACCGCGGGGCAATTAATAACGTAGGTATTTTCTATCAAGATACAAATGGCGAAAATCGTCGCTTGCTCAATTACACACTTGAAGCAGCGTCGTCGAATTTCTTAGAAACACTCGATGCCGATAAAGATGGTGACAAAGAAAAAATCTACTCGTATGGCCGGAACGTCTTTATAAAAGAAAACCTTTCGCTCGATTATTCACATAATCCAGAAGGTGAGCCTCGTGTAGGATTTAAGCGCCACGTATTTACGGCACACGATATAGAGATTTCGACGATTTATGACTTGCTCAAAGGTGCCTCGGCTCCTCGAGATATTCGTGTTGTTTCAGAAACAGCACATGAATCAACGCTTACCTTTGCTGTTCCCGAAGTGCAAAAAGCAGCGGTTGTTGGGTTCGACGTTACGACTCATTCTACAATCTACGATGCACAGGCAAATGGGGCTCGAACGCCGAAGGCAGTTTCTCGATACGTCCTCGATTCTCAGCAGCAACCTGTTGAGTCAACAACAGCGGGGACAGGGGGAACAGGTGCTCCGGCTGCTGCCTCCGCACTGGCACAGGTGAAATCGATAGACGGAATCGTAAAGGTTTCCGACGTACCTGCGGGTAATGGTACTCAAATTCAAAAGGGCGCGTATGTCGAAGTTGGTAAAAATGCCTCTGTTTCGATTCGATTCGACGATGGCACGATCCTCGATGCCGACGAAAATTCTGGCTTTAGCATTCCCGAAAGTTCAACGTTTACCCTCTCGAAAGGTAAGGCGACGGTGACTCTCAGTGAGTACTCGAACCTCTTTAAAGCAGGTATGGTCATGACGGTAACCGATGGCACACTCATCGTTATAATGGCGGGAGGAAGCTCTGTTACGGTGCCGACAGGTGGCTCATTTACGATTCCACCGCTCGAACTTGCACAGACAATTCTTTCACGAGTGACCGACAATACAACTATAACGGGAGCAACTCGCGAATATATTTCACGTGACACGGGTGTCTATCATTTAAACGCCGGTGATCGTATTCATCCACTTGCAACTGCGCACGTTCGCTGGGCAATTGGTAGTGAAGACGAACAGGTTTTTACCTTGAAAAATACAATTCTCAGTGTGCCGAGTGGAAACGCCGACGGTCTTGATATTTCGATTGAAGACGGTGAGCTCGAAGTCATTCATACGAAAATAGAAGGTACTTCGACAATACGTTCAAAGTCGGTGCTGTTGCCAAATGAAAAAATCGCCGTAATCACGGGAGCTGCTGTCGTTGAGTCACGTGTGGGTACACTTGAAGACGGCTCGTTGAACGACGTCGATGCGCGACGTTCGGTGTTGTACGCGCGTCAGTCACTCGAACTCAATACGCTCGATTCACTCGAAAATGTTTCGCTTGTGGTACGTGCTGATCCCGCTTTTTACTACGCTCGAATTGTTAGTATCTTAGAAGACGGCCGAGCATCGGTAAGCTCGGCGACCACGCTGCTTGCTCCGCAGCCATGTGGCGATAAAACGGTGCCGTATGCGAATGCGGGCGCGAGCGAAATGACGGTTGCCGTTGGTAAAGAACTTACCATCGATGCCTCTCGTTCATTCGATGCAAATGGTAGAATTTCTGGCTATCAACTCGATACAAATCTTTCGGTAGATAGTAATCGCGATGGCGATACAAAAAACGATCCTGATCAAAAACATAACGCAGAACAAAGTTCGTTTACGGTTGGCCCATATGCCGATCCCGGCGATGTAAAAGTTTTGTTGACTGTCTTCGATGAGGCAAAAAATGCCGGCACACAGGCAATCACGATTCACGTGGTTCAACCAACAATTATTCTTGAAAAAGACCCACTCTCACAGGGCAATATTAACGGTCACATCGAGCCGAAAGAGGCAAATGTACCAATTGTCATCGCCCGTTTGCGAGCTGCCGGTAACGCCGGTTGGGAGCTTATTAAGACCAAGTCTGCAAATCAAAATGGTCAGTACCTTACCGATACTAACGGTGAGTTTAGTATCACCGATGCAAAACTTGGCGAAGGTCTTATTCTGTATGTTGCCGATAAACCGGTTGCCGAAATAAATCAGAAGACTGGCCGCATAACGATCATCGATACTGCCTACGAAGTTCGTGCGTTGCCTGCAACTGCGGGGGTAATTCCAACGCGACTTTCAGTCTTTAAAAAAGGAGATCCTAATACTGCAAAACCATACGCGTTTGTATACTTTGTGCCCGACGTAAATACCGATGTCTCGACCGATTCGAGCGAAACAACCTATACGATTGGAGCGGTAGTAAGCATGAGTGGTGCACACGTTAAACCGCTATTAGAAGCCGCGAAACAGGGAATTACGTTTACGGTATTGTCCGGAGCCGATCCTATAAATCCAGGCGGCGTGGCAATTCGCGACAGTGCACGAAAACAACTCGCGCTCGTCGATGTAAATGGCGATGTACTGCTCAACAGTGACACGATTTCGTTCAGAATTAAAGAAGTTGAAAATTCGCAGGCATCTCAAGATCCTGTCGTATTTGAACTCGTCTACAATGGTAAACCAATTGCCGAAATATTTATTGCAACAAAAGGTATTAGTAAGGCAGACGTGAATGTTATTACCGTTCCTACGCTGCCACTTCGCCCACGGCCCATTGCGAAGCCGCTGCCACCCACCCCTACTCCTTCTCGCGAAATTAAACCCGTTGAACAACCATTTGCCGATATTCAAAAAAATGATCCGTTTAATGTCATCATTAAAAAACTGTATGAACGCGGAATCGTCTCTGGTTATGCGACCCAAAAACCAGGCGTGTTTGAGTTTAGAGGTGAGCAACAAATTGCCCGTTCAGAGTTTACGCAAATCGTTTTGAAGCTGTTGTGTATTGTTCCTAGACCCGAGGCATATCGCTTGCCTACGCCATTCTACGATGTCATCGATACGAAACAGTGGTTCTATGCTGTTTTGAAAGAAGGTAATTTAAGAGGATTTATTAAAGGATATTTGCAAGAAGGTCGTCGCGATAAAAATACCGGTGAACTACTCACGCCATTCAAACCGGCTAATCCAATTATTCGTGGTGAGGCAGTTACCGTTGTGCTTGCTGCGCTCGATGAAGAGGGAATTATTGATCTAAAACGTGCTGATCTTCGTGCACAAACGGGTGAACAATGGTTTGATCCGTACATGCGCGTTGCGCTTAATTTGACACCATATCTTACACACCCAGAAGATGTTGCTCCACGTGTATTTTTAATAACTCCCGATGAAGCAACTCGTCCAAGAGAACTTATTACGCGTCGTGATTTTGCACTTATGGCAGAGCGAGTATTGCTTTTGCGTGATTGTGGAGTGCCCGGCGATCAGAGCGCTACTCCCGATGTAAGTGGCGAAGTTCCAAGTAACGGTGGTGGAGCTCAAGGCAATCAAACTGGTGGTGAAGACAACGCAAATGGCGATGTAAATGGTGGTGGTACCGTTGTCGAAGAGACTCCTGGTAAAAACCGCGTCGAGAACAAAGAAGGAATCTTCGTCGTCGATGTTGGCTGTGACAATGTGTGCCCATGTCGTTCACGAATTGCACCTGCCGCCGATATGGCTCCAGGAGACACGATTTTCGCCGCGATTGCAGGTCCGAATGGTACGCCGATTTACGCAAAGTCGAATGAAGAAAAATACGAGTAGCAGGTACGCGTAAAAGCCTGTTCGAGTGGCTCGAAATATGGTATACTTTTTAGATATCATGAAATTGAAAACTCCTCATCTACGAAGCATTTTTCACGCCATGTTAATTACGCTTACGGTGGCATTATTAGTTGTCGAAGCACAGCTCGTTTTTGGTGGAGGATTTTTACGGGTTTTTGCGCAAAATCCTGGTGGTGGTGCCCCCGCAGCCGGAGAACCTGCCCCCGCTCCCGCTGGTGCAGAAGCCGATCCTGGCGCCCCCGCCCCTACAACTGCCGATGAAGCAACATTAGCAGAACAGCAACAATGTTTAACGTTCATGCGTCCGACAATGGAAAGCAAACGAAAAGAATTTGCCGAATTTATTAACGAACATTTTAAATCAAAAGATCCAACGTCAGATTTGATTCCTGTTGCGGTTGAACGATTGCGTCAGTATCGCGACGAAGTACGCGCTGAAATTAAAAAATTTGGACCAGTTGCCAATCGTAACGCTACCGTTGTAGCAGCCGAAAATGGAGCTTGTATTGCAGCAGCCAATAAAGAATTCAAAATGGTGAAGGAGTTATTGCAAAATCACATTCAAGAAAATTCATATGCAAAAAAATCAACGCGACTCCTCGATAAATACAAAGAAATAAATTCGCAGCTCGATGCAATGAACTTCGATGTGGCACAAATGTTTGCAAACTTTAGTATCTTCTCACAAAAACTTCCGTGTTACACCCGTGAGTGTCAGTGATTTTTTCTATGAAAATAAAATTTTCAAAAACCGTTCTCTATTGCAGCATTTTCGTTGCCACGCTTAGTGTGGTGGCGCTCACGCTAGCCTATATGCCAAATAGCGGTACTGCAGCAGGTATAGATGTAGATGCTGAGTCGGCCTGCGATAAAGGCCCTAAAGATGAAAAAGTCAAAAAAGCAGGCGGCAATAAGTATGTCGCAATGGCTGTATTTAGCGATCCTATAGATAACATCACCGATTGTTACCACGAGTCGGTAAACAAAATGTTTAACGAAAAAATAAAGGCGATGGTGAAGCTTGGTAAAACAGGCAAAGAGCGCGATCTTGATAAACTCATCGACCTCATTTCTCGTCCAAAAGCAAAAGACGGAAAAATACTTCCGTGCAGCGCTGATCCGAAAGACGATAATCTCTCTACCTACTGTCTCTCTCAAAGTCTCGTTATCGAATTCGCCAAATTTAGAGCAGGTATGAATGCAGTACGCGAGCAGTTCAAAGCTAACGCGATGCAAAAATCCGCCAATATTCAGAGTCGTTCAGAGGCAGAAAAAAAAGAACAACCAATTATTCGATCGTGGGATAACATGACTATGCAAAAAGAACTTTTCTCATACGGCGAAAACATCAATCGCATAGACTCAGAGGTTAAAATTGCACAGGACTCGATCGATCAAGGTTTGGCCGCATACCATGAGCTTCAATTTGCGCTTCCGCTTCACATGAAATACAAAAAAATAATTGAGGGGCTCGAAGAGTACCGAGATAAAATGGCCGATATTCGCCATGCAGTTGACCTGTATCCGATAACGTTTATCGACGTAACCACCGCGTCGTGTAATTAATGCATACTCTTTCTAAAATTCTTGTAAAAAAAATAAAAACAACCTTTGTTGTCTCGCTTCTCTGTGCACTTATGTTGCCCTCATTTGGCAATTCGCTCGATGGGTACGTGCGTATCGCGCGCGCTTCAGACGAGGCGATGGCAATCGATGTGCTCGGCACGGCAACTGAATCGAGCAGTGACGATTTGCTCTCGGGTAACTTTTTTTTAGTCGATGACAATATTGGTCAGGATTTATACAATACGATTCAAAAACGTGTGCGAAGTCAGGGCTCAAATGTGGCGATTACTAAAACAACATCACGTCGCGGTCTTTCGAAATCTGAGCTGTATGCCATAATTCCCGGTTCAAATATCGGTAATATTATGGC
>CAYHBN010000059.1:0-9836 GCA_964354865.1 uncultured Candidatus Peribacteria bacterium | reverse complement strand
GAGATTTACCAGTAGAAAATATAAGAAAATATTAAGAAGATCATAAAGCAAAAGTACTGAGAATATGGGAGGATATTGACCTTAAAAACGCCGAGATCACTCGTGATCCGGAGTGTCGTGCGGCGGGCTTTGAATTATATATTCCAAACTCATTACGTGCTGGCTCATCTCTTGCTTACTCACAAGTACATGCGCGAGCAAAAGAACTAAAAGCAGCTCTTATCGCAGAGGGATTAATGCCAAATATCGATGACTCATATAATCTCCCAGCCATTCACATAGAAATGGTGAATGCGTTTCATGAGCGTTCTAGACGGTATGTCGCAATTTATGTCGATGCAACACAAAGCCTTGCTGAAAACATTGCATATATTAGATCGTGTCAGCCTGGTCTTAATGACTATGCAAAAGCCATAGCCAATGCAAAAGCTCAAAGGGATGCTAGACCAGAGTAGCCTTATTAAAAGCTAAGCGCCTCTGCCCGCTCTACACACGACCCGCATTTGCCGCATGGACGCGCGCCGCCTTCGTAGCAGGTCCAGGTTTCTTCAAAGGGCACTCCTAACCGACGGCCGATTCGCGCAATTTGCGTTTTTGATTTATTCATAAATGGCGCGAGCACTTTGATTGACTCGTAGTTTGCAATGCGCGTGACCGCGTCAACTTTTTTTATAAACTCAGGGCGACAGTCGGGATAAATCGCATGATCACCGGAGTGTACTGCCAAAGCAATACAATCAAATTTCAACGAAACAGCGTATGCGGTTGCGAGCGAAATAAAAACCATATTTCGATTAGGCACCACCGTCGAGCGCATATTTTGGTCTTCGTAGTGGCCATGCGGCACCTTAATAGTCTTCGAAGTAAGAGACGATCCCGACATAAGTTTATTGATCGAGCGCACATCGATTACGACATGAGGCACACCAAGTTTTTTACAAATCTTCGCGGCGCACTTGAGTTCTTTGTCGTGTCGCTGACCGTAATTAAACGAAATCGCCACCACCTCATCTTTTCTTTTTATACCGGCTGTCGAGCGCGCATCGGCTAACAACGTATATAAAAGCGTTGTCGAATCCATACCCCCTGAATAGACCAAAACTGTTTTCATATAATAAAAGAGTATCACACTCCCCTTTTTGCACCATACGCAAGCACGTGCAAACGGGTTGTGAATCGATAGCCATTTTCGAGAGCAAATTTCGTCACAAACGGCGTTTTTTCTAGTAATGCCTGCGCGGTCACCCCTTCGGGCATTATATATACTTTTTCGCGCGGAAGATCATACTGCTTTACCAGTTCGTTAATTTCAACACCGTCTTCAACGCTACACATAACAAATTTATAAACACATTTTTCGCCGATCGTTTTTAATTCATACGATGCGTTACCTGAGTTCTTCATTTTATATGAGACGGTAAAAAGATCGACCGAATCGGCGCATAGAATTGGCTGACTCCCATTTGTCTCAACCTCAATATAGAAATTCGGAAAAGCATTTCTGAGAGCCACAATTTCGCCTTGTTGCAGCATTGGTTCTCCGCCGGTAATTACTAAATGTTTGCAGTTATTTTTCTCAGATAACGCACGAATTTCCTCAATCAACTCAGGCGTCGCAACAACAACATTATCGCTCACTCCCGGTTGCCACGTATATTTAGTATCGCACCATGTGCACTTTAAATTACAGTTTCCAAAACGCACAAAAATTGCGGGGACACCGGCATTCAATCCCTCGCCCTGAAATGAATAAAATAGTTCGTTAAGAATCATAGTAAACGCAAATGAGAATCATGCTCTTAATATAGCCATAAAATCACCAGGTGTCGTAATAGACAGGCCCGATTTTTTGCTCACCGTTGCATCCCAAATAAAATCACGTACATCTAGAGTAATGAGATAATCTACTTTTGTTTTCGCAGCAGCGGCAAGAACATGCGCATCTTTAGAATCCGTTATCCATTTTTTCGCCTTTTGAATAAGAGGAGATTTCTTTATTTTTGTAATTTCTAATCGAGACAGTGTGATAAGTGAATCTGCAAATGTGCTCTGATGAGGATATTTGCGACAAAGTACATCTACAAACTCTGCCATTACCGCATCTGAAACAACCCCCTTAAGCTGGCCATGCCTGCACAAATTCAAAATTTCAGCAGAAGCGCCTTTTGAAGAAAGGGTAGCAGCTATCAAAACACTCGTATCGAGAAAAACCGTATATAGCGGATGATATGTCATTATGCTTTTTTACGAATTTCACGGAGCTCAGTGAGCATATCCTCAAGAGTAATCCCTTTGCGTTTAGCATTAGCAGCAGACTTTTCAAGCATTCTCTGTAGAGGGTCTGTAGCCGGAATAATAAGCATTGCCTTGCTTTTTAATGGGATAACTCGGAGTGCATCATTCTCTTTAATATCACATTCTTCTCGCACCTTGATCGGCAACGTGATCTGTCCTTTTTTACGAACAACGGTAGTACTCATAAAGTTGGAAAGTTAGAATTCAATTCCGACTTAGAGTATAGCACACTTATAATATTTCTTACATACCGTTTTCACATTCCCTCGCACATTCATATCAACTTCAATAACCGCTTTTTTAGGCTTAACTGCAGCCATAAAATCCGCAAAAATTACTTCGGTTAATGCTTCGTGAAAAATCTTTTTATCGCGAAATGCGTTTATGTACAATTTAAAGGATTTTAATTCGAGACAGCAATCACTTGGCACATATTTAATTTCAACACGACCAAAATCGGGATAATCGGTAAAGGGACAAATAGCCGTCAGCTCGGGAGTTGAAATTGAAACCCAGTGTTCGCCACTCGACAATGACTCAAACGAAAAAGTTTCTAAAGGTGTTTTTAGTGAGAGTTCGGCGCGAAGCGCGCGTGTGTCAGTCTGGGTATAATCCTCTCCTTCTCGGTACTTTTTGAATGCAGTTTTTGCCATAGATGATTGAGGGGTAAACGGTTAATAGGACTACTTTACTTTCGGTATACATCTTTACGATGGCGCACACAGTAAAGGAATATATCTTTATCTTCAACATCAAAGCGTATTCTATAATCTCCAATACGGATTCTATATACTCCCTCTTTAACATTCACTAACTTTTTTGACCCATCAAAAGGATCTAGACTCAACCTTTCAAGAGAAACTAAAACTCTCGACTGCAGAGCTGCGTCAAGCTTCAAAAAGTTTTTCTGAAATAACTTCGAGGTCTTTACGGTATACATTATCGAGATTCTTTAATAATAGTCTGACGATGAGCCGCATAGAGATCGTCCATAGAACCAAAATCCCCCTTCTGCATTTCTTTCTTTTCACTTTTTAGTTTCTTCTGAAAAACAGGGTCTTTTAGCTCCAAAAAATCTTCGTAGTCGTCGATTGAAATCCAAGCCATTTGCGGCTCATTATTTTTTTCAATAATCACCTGCCCACCTTTTTTAACAAAGACAGACAGCGTTCCGAATTTAAGCTTTGCATCCGTGGCAGATATAGTACGAGAAGACATATTGATCGATTTATTAAAATTTTGATCGATCAAAGTATAAAGGATACGGACTCTAGAGTCAACCCCGCCCCCCCCACCTACAACGCCTACAAAAAATCTATTGCATTCCTCGGAGGATCCGCTAACATGCAAGATCTATGAAGTATATTCCGTGCACAAACCAGATCGCGCACACAAGTGCACGTCGTGACTCTCGCGAAATTCTCGAGAGATAGTTTTTAGCGCACACCAGTATGCATCACCTACTCTCGGGAATCCGGGAGTTTTTTAATTTGCCCCAATTCTATAAAAACACTCATGTACGAAACCAGCACAGTGTTTGAAAGCAGCATCTTCCGTCAAACGAGGCCAACTTTAATTTATTTACTTTTACCTATGCCATTACTATGGAAACTCAAGCTATCAATCACAATGCCGACACACCAGCTGACGGCGGCAACAAAAATTCCCTTTTGGTGAGTCTGACGCAGCAACTCAAGAGAGAAAAATTAGGAGAGATCCTTAATGGAAAACCAATTCCGGTTTCCTACAAAGGTTTCAGTGGCGGAAGACCACAGTCAGTAAAAGAAAACTGGGGCAAAGGTCCAGACATATATAGGGGGCTGATCAGGAAAGTGTTTCACCAGCAAAGAGCGCATGGCGAAGATCCATACGCAAGAATGCTGTACTCCGAGGGCGGCAGAACCGGCGATCCATGGGGTACCTGTAACCTCGAGCTAAATGGACACGTGTATCATTTTGGTGCCGGACTCAAAAGATACCCGGTGCTTCTTAACGGGGTACATCCGACTGAATCCGCATCGAGAATGCTTGGCACCGGAATTCCTGGATACATGGAGTGCGATCAAACTGACTGGAAGTGGGTACAAGGCGAGGTAGACCTTACGCAACTCATGACGGCTGAAGCGATAAATGGACTAGTCGTACTGTTTAACGAGTACCTGCTTAACCCAAAAGCCACTCCAATATATCAGTCGCAGAAACATGCAGAAAAGTTTGGTATTCCTCTTGATCCCAACTTCAAAAACTGCACGACCATAGTAACTGATGCACTCAATACAATTGGCGGAGTAAAAATCTCCGGCTATATGCCGCTCGATGCGCTCAATGAGGCAACGGATACAGCCAGTGCCCTACCAGCAAACTCGCACAGTCATCTTGATCACGCACTGAGCGCACTCATGTGCATGGATTATATTTGGATTAAGAGGCTTGTTTCATATGCGTTCAAGAATGCCGGAATAAAGCCTGCGAAACTAGCCCCACTCACAAAACCCACAGCGAAAGGCGATCCGCCTTTCCCCAATGTTGATGCCGTTGATATTCTGGTGCAGGCAACAAAGTGGCTTGGCACCCAGTGGCATTAACTAAAAAATCAAAACACAAAAGAGCGTCAGCTCGTATGCGGCAACGTGTACGGGCTGGCTTACTCAGGAGCCTTTATCTCCTCAAAAACAAGGGTCTTACCAGGATTTTCAGCTTGAAATATTCGATTAAAATCACTGAGGTACATAGTCACCACCTTTCCACAACGAGCCACATTCATGCCAAATATAAATCCGTTGCCACTCTCATCACGTTCTCGCAAAGTTACGACGAGCGTTTCTTTACCGGCGACTGTGGTATTGAGCTGTACCTGCTCGCCCTGCATAATTTTCAGCAAGAATTCGGTAAGTGATTGTAGTGTCTTTTGTCTATCTTGCGTAACAAGCATACGCACCGACGTTACACCTTTTACTTTTTTAGTATCGACAGGTGAAATCATCAACCGTTCTTTTGGCAGCGGAGTTATACCATTCATCTCTGAAACAAGCCTTCCCGCGGATATTGGTGCTAAGATGGATCCCGACGCAGGAGCTTTGGCAGGCGTGGGTCTGGGCGTGGGCGTGGGCCTGGGCGCGGCTGCGGGTCGGGGCGCGGGTGACGGAGTGGAAGGAGCTATAGCAAGAGGTTTTTGAGGTGGTGGTGTTGGTGCCGAACTAGACGGTGACCGATGAACGATAGCAGGAGTTACTTGTAGCGGCAGTGACTCTGCCTCGAGCTGGGGGTACTCTAACTCCTCAAGACCAACTTCGGTGCAATCAGGAAAGCGCGCCTGCATAATTGTCATAAGTGACGGTGCAATTGATCCACATTTTTCAGCAAATCCTTTTACATTTCCCGAAAGAGTCAGTTTGAATTTTTCTCCCACAACTTCTGTTACGCGTAAGCGCACTACAAATGTTCGAGGTACGGTTGAGAGCCCGTTAAGCTCTGGGAGTGTATCTTTAAAAAGAGCCACACATTTACCATAAAAAGCACGAGCAGTACCCGTAAATTGTTTTGGAGCAATGAGGTACGTACCAGCAAATTTGCCAGCGGGCCCACCATTTTCAAGCATATCAGTATCATGCATGAGCATGCGTTTTGGATGTAGTGAGGGGGATTTACGAGGCGATGGCGCTACAATATCAAGAACGACTTCTGGCGGGACAGACGGCGGCTCAGTTGGTTCGAGTTCAACAGCGGCGACAGGGGCTGGCGCTTCCACTACTGCTTCTCTGCGAGCTGCATCAGCCGCTCTCAGATCATCAGATGCTTGCTGCAGCTCTGCAAATACTGATTCGGGCATTGCAATTGTTGTTATTCCTGGAGTATCTAGCACCGTAAAGTTAGGATCAACTCTCCTTGCTCGTCCTTTGGGTCGGTGGCCAATTCTTCTTCCTTCAAAAAATCCACCAAATAAATTTCCCAAATTTAAGTTACTTAGTGCATCTTCAATTACTGCCGTTCCAGCAGGACTATCGAACCCCGGATTCATTACGACACTTGTATCAACTTCTTCTGCCAACGGATCTTGTACCACTGCTGGAGGTGGAAGTTCTGCAGGCTCGTCTTCGACAGGAATAGGCTCTAGAGTAGTTTCGGCGGGTGCTAGAACCGCAGCATCTGCAGTGCCAAGTAATGCCACTAATTTAGGATCCCACTCCTGACCCAACACAGTGGGGGGAGCGTCAACATTCACATCATCCGCAGGGACCGCATTAGGTAAAGGCTCACGTAACATAGCCGCAATTTTAGTATCAGCATCTTCATCCCACTCCAAACGCAAGGCGGGGAATTTTTCCATGGATGCGCGTTGTTCACGCACAGTATGTGTCGCTATAACTAATCCAGAGCCAACAAGAATTCTAGCGAGATTTGATCCAACCGAGGTGACTGCTTTAGGGCCGAGTCCAGTCGCCTCACCAATTTGATTATAGGTGAGCACCGTAGGTGTTTCAGCATCAGATGCAGTGGCCAAAGCTCGCAGTACCGCAGTTCTCTTTGGATTCATCTCTTTAATCATACCGATACACTCTTCTGCATAGTCTTTAAAAGTTGGTCTTCCCGCGACGCGCTCAAGAGCAGGAATTTGATCTTTAATATCACCTTCAAGAAAATCGATGAGCGCCTGAAGTCGATCACGAGCCGCATTTGCAATTTTTAAATAACGTTCACGTGGCCAACCAGCACCAGCGCGATCCAAAAAACCACTAAAAATTGCCCGGGAATCATCATCATCTAGCAACAAAGGAATTTGCGTATCGACACCTACGATTCTCTTTCGAACCCCATGAGCAATACCTTCAACCTCTAGTTGTCGTTGAGCATCGGTATCACCGCTCAAAATTGCGGCGCGACTTCGTGCCTGATGACCATCCACCGTTCCTTTATCACCAACGGCAGCTGCTTCATCTTCAAACGAACGACCCGTGTGAATCGCCATTAACAGTGTCGTTGCTCGTTTAATATTATTAGCCTTTTCACGCGCACCAGCTGTGCCGCGTTTTCCACCACGTGTTAACTCCATGAGTCGGCCCATAGTAAGTCCGCCCCCGGCCACAAGCTTTCTAATTTCAGGAGGAAACTCTAAAAGCGTTCGATAGTTACGAACCTTGGGCTCATCGAAACCCGTAATTTTTTTTAGGTAGGCATATAACTCTTTTTCTTTACACTCGGGATTCTTAGCTCTGTAAGCAGCTTCGAGATCAGCAAGTAGCTGAGCTAACTCATCGTCATTATGCCCCTCACGATGCAAGTTAGAGATAATTGATGACAGTCTTATAGAATCAATATCTTCATGCCACTTTATACGAACTGGAATCTCACTCAGACCCAATACATCACGTACGGCACGAAGTCTGCGCGCACCATCAACGATCATCAGTCGTACCTGTCCAGTTTTTTTATTAATAGTACATACCACCTCAACATCTTTCAAAATGCCAAACTCAGCGATGTTTGTCGCTAACTCTTTCAAAGGCGTCTGATTAAAATCATGCCTTGGATTTTCTGGGAGTTCGTCGATCATCCCAACATTTACAACCAAAAGGTTCCCCTCAATTTCTTGAAAGCGTGCTAAATCAGCCGAGCCAAACAGGACCGTTTTACCGAGTTGTGTTATGTTACTCGGATCAAGATCTGCTGGAGTAAGGCGGCGATTTTCATCTAGTTTTTCCTGGTACCCACTCGTATCGATCCCCTCTGCCCTCATAATTGCTCGAAGAGCAGCTCTCCCCTCGGGAGTAAGTTCGTCTAGCGCAGCTGTTTTGTCCGCAGCTGATCTGCCGGCATCGGATGCAAGTATCAGTTCTGTTCCATCATCGGGAGTGCCTGGTCCACGCATATATTAGCAGAAGCTTATAACAAAACTGGCAGGGGTCAACCTACTACCGTTGACGACCATCATTAGTCGTTACACACTCGTTAAGCTACTGTCCTCCATTCAATGCCGTATTGTATTTATGATACTCAGCCTCGAGCTTAGGAATCGCCACCGCCATTTCTTCTTTTGAAAGAGGCACGCCATGGTACGACGCTTTGTTCTCGGTAAAATCGACGCCCTTACCTTTTATCGTATCGCAGACCAAAACGGTCGGTTTTAGTTTTTGCTTTCGTGCACGACGAATCGAATCGCGAATTTCATCTATATCGTGGCCATTTTTTACGTTTATCACATTCCACCCAAACGCGGCAAACTTTGGCCCAATGGGATCAACCGGCTTAATTGCTCTCGTAAAATTTGTCTGCTGTAATTTATTTGCATCGACGATCGCCGTCACGTTGTCGAGTTTGTACTGTGCCGCCGTCATCGCACTCTCCCAGATTTGACCTTCTTGAAGCTCTCCATCGCCCAACACTACATAAATATGATTTTCTTTTTTATCCATCTTCATAGCAAGCGCAATACCATTCGCAAACGAAATTCCCTGCCCAAGTGGACCAGTATTCGCCTCAATCCCCGGGATTTTCCGAACGGGGTGACCTTCTAATAACGAATTCAACTGACGTAGATGATCGAGCTCTTCTTTAGGAAAAAATCCACATTCAGCCAACACTGCATACAGAGCTGGGCAACCATGCCCCTTCGATAAAATAAAATAATCGCGCCCCTCCCAATGAGGCTTTTTTGCGTTGTATTTCATAATCGGCTCGCCATCGATATCGCCAAAATAAAGCGTCGTAATAATATCGATACATGAAAGAGAGGTAGTCACGTGCCCCGAGTTCGCCTTATGCACCATGTTCAAAATATCGATGCGAAAGCCAGCTGCCAATTTTCTGAGTTCGAGAGTATTCATAAAAGCGTGTTTACTATAACGATATTGACGAATTCGTACAATAAGCGATACGTATTGACTTATGGAGATTTGAATGTATAGTACCGGCACATATGTCATTCTCTAGAACAACTGATTTACCTGAACTGAGCAGCGAAAGTATTGCAGATTTACAAAGCGCGTGGGAGTCTCGAATAAATAAAGGAACCGTGGCTCTTACAAGAGATAACTTAACTATTGCCGAAGCTGATGGCCGATTAACGATATCAGATAGACGCAACAGGGCATTATCAATTCGACTCGAACGCGGCACGCCTGATAACAAAGGCACTCCAGTTGTGACTGTTAAAGGAATTACTAACGCACAAGTACACGTTGCAATTGGCGCAATAATGGACCTGAATTCTAATCCTCACTGGTAAATGGAATCACGCGATTACTATCAACCAAACGACGAACGGAACCTACAATTCAAAAGCGCGACTGCAGCCGAAATAGTCACCGCTCTTGGGAATATTTGGGTATTACTTGAAAATAGGAGGCAATGCCAAATTCAAGACACTACAATAGAAGCGTTTACGTGGGTTAATACTAATTTACAACAACCAGACGGGGCGATTGTGAGAAATGGCAGAATAAAGGAGCGAAAAGACCACATTCGAAACTTTACCGACCTGTCAAAAACACCAATAGGAAGATTTGGGAATTTAATAAAAGCACTCCCAGAGCCACTCCCTTTAA
>CAYHBN010000058.1:0-9979 GCA_964354865.1 uncultured Candidatus Peribacteria bacterium | reverse complement strand
ATCAATGAAGAAATCGAATTGGTAGGACTTGCAGACACTCGAAAGACTGTTTGTACCGGAGTTGAAATGTTCCGCAAATTGTTGGATCAAGGTCAGGCAGGTGATAACGTTGGACTTTTGCTTCGTGGTATTGAAAAAGAAGATGTCCTTCGTGGTCAAGTTCTTGCTAAACCAGGTTCAATCAAACCACACACTAAGTTCGAGGCTGAGGTGTACGTTCTTTCTAAAGATGAGGGAGGTCGCCACACACCTTTCTTCAAAGGATACAAACCACAGTTCTACATGCGCACAACTGACGTAACCGGAAACATCGAGCTTCCAGCAGGTGTTGAAATGGTTATGCCAGGTGATAACATCAAGATGATTGTTACTCTCGGCACTCCAGTCGCTATGGATAAAGGTCTTCGCTTCGCTATTCGTGAAGGTGGCCGAACTGTAGGTGCTGGTGTCGTTGCTAACATCATGGAGTAGCAGACACGAACGAAGTGAGTGTCCTGGGGCGCCATAAGCGCGAACTCCTGTACCCTGCATTTCTGTCTCCCACTCTCCCTCGCTCTTTGACTCGTCGCTTCCCTCTCTGTCCTAATTCTCTTGCTCTCTAATTCCCTAACTCTCTCTACATGGCTGTAACTGGACAAAAAATTCGCATTAAACTTAAGGCATACGATCACATGATCCTCGACGACTGCGTCAAAATGATCATTGAGACCGCAGAAAAGACTGGCGCTATTATCGCCGGCCCAATCCCCTTGCCTACACAGATCGATAAATTCACTGTATTGCGATCAACTTTCGTCCACAAGAACGCCCGAGAACAGTTCGAAATGAGAACTCACAGCCGTCTTATCGACATCACCGAATCAAACGCTAAAACCGTTGAATCACTTGGAGCATTAAACCTTCCAAGCGGTGTCGAGATCGCAATCAAGATGATTACTCCAAAAGAGGTAGCGAAGAAATAAGCAGAGCATATACAGAAAATCTAAAATCCCAGCCCTTCAAAAGGCTGGGATTTTTTTTGTTGGAATAAAAAATGTAGGAGGATAGTCGATTTGCGGTAGGAAAACTTTCTAGCGGTTCCATCTAGCTCCTCTATTAGTTGTATTAGAAGGCATTGTATAATCCGCTGCCTCAACCACAGAAACCGCCGCTTTTAATCTTGCAATGAGATTTGCATCGCTATCCCCCTCTCTAAATCGAGTAGGCCCTGCTATAAAAGACGCGGCACGCTTTGGGATTAATGCCTCAAAGTTGCCCTCTGCACAACGACGCGAAGGTCCAATAATATTTAAGAGTTCGCAACCATTTAATTCAACCGTAAATTCACGCACTACAGTAGCAATATCAAAACCTCTCTCGTTAATCGCCATTCCACTTCCCTTCAAAGTAAGGGAAATATCTTCTTTATCACCCGTTAGATCTTTTGTGCATTGCGCGTTAATGAGAGTTAGAGGAGTACCTGCTGCAAAGCGAACATTACAAGGGCTTGTATCTCCTTTATTAATAAATTCTTGCCGAACTCGAAATTCATCACCGACACGAAGATCACTAAAAGATACTTTTTCAGGTTTGCTAGGAGTGTCACAAAGCGTATGAGCCATTGAAGCTGCTTTTTCACGAACTTCTTTTGATACTTCCATTTCGTCTAACAGCATATGGATCTTGTACTTAATACCGTCATTTACTCTAAATTTTGGAGATTTACCAAACTCTCGTTTACCACCGTCTTTTACACGTTTTTCGCTATCAACCATTGCTGCAAATTGCCCAGGAGTAACCTTGATATAGGTGGCAGGAGCTAATTTATATACTTGCTGCGTATTGCGCTCTGAATAGTCCTTTGGCAACGAGATTCCGAGCAAGGTAAAAGATTTGCCCCGTGGGAAGGTATCAACTGAAACATCATTTGCTTTGCAATCTTCATCGCCAAATACACGCAATTCTTTTGGGGCATTAAAATAATACCTCCCTCCTAGTTCTGGCTTTAGGCCTTGTAGCCCGGGCGCTGCATCGAGTTGTGCTTCGGCCGAAGTAGTTGCTGCTATGTTTGGATTCATATAATGAAAGGTAAAAGAGCAAGAGAGAATATTATTAATACTTATTACTCATTTTGTCAACACTGCATCGGTTAACCGATTATCCATACAAAAAAGGCCATTTTTTTGATATAATGAAAAGATGGCTGAATTACCGATAAATCAAGAAAAAAGTCCCGCTGCTGCCACTGCATCTACGCATGAACGCCCTTTGTTAGATACAGGCGATAGCAAACCAACAAAAGCGGCACAAGAAGCGCAGTCGTTTTTAGACATTGCGGCTGGCACCCTTCGTGCCCTTGACCTTGAAGAACCGCAAGCAAGAGTTCCTGCCTCGTCAGAACAGGAAAACACGGTCGATGTCACGCACTACGATTTCAGAGATGAAGAAGACAATGGATCACTAAACACCGTCGCAGATACCATTGATTTAGAGTATCACCGCGCGCGCGAATATGTATTACTGAAAAAAGGCGCTACAGCTTATTCTCCCACCTCGACAACTATTACAGAACCAGGCAACTCACTTAAAGATGAAGTAAAAGGTGAATTCAATGCACAGCAAACGACGGAAGAAAAAGAATACCGAATTTTAGGCAAAAAAACAGTTGATGGCAAAGAATACTATCTTCTCGCAGCAAATAAGTATTATAACAATCTCTACATACCAGTAAATGACCTGCCGCTCAGTGACATTAAAAAAGTCGATGCGAGCTATTTTTCAACTGAACGTGGATACCGTGATCTGGCTGATGGATTTTCTGAGTATAGTGATATACCGGATCTTCAAAAAATAATGAAATACATAATTAAAAAGGCATTAGAGGAACGTCCCCCAAAAACAAATAAATATATACATGACATTGCCATACTCATCGATGATCACGAGTTCGTTACTAATACAGTACGTGGAGCAGCAAAAAGAAAAGATGTTGGTTTAGCGGTATTACAATCTCTGATTCGTGTATACCCAGAGTTTTTTGACGCGACATGTATGCAAGATCCGTTGCTTGCAAAAAAACTCGATGAAACTATTGATCACTTTGGATCACTCGATTTTATTAGTATATTACAAATCACGCCTGACAATACCTATTTAACCGATCGCTTTTTACTCCTTATGATTACGGCAGATGTAGCCGATTGGAGTTTCTTCATGCAAGATTTCGAGAAAGTAAAAGTGGCTTTTAAAACACAAAATCGTATGCCTGAGTTGTGGCAATTGGTTATGAAAAATATTGATGCGGCAATGGTTGCCGAGCCAAAAGAGGTAGTAGTTAAAGTGCTGCCCTTTGTTAAGAACACCACCGAACGTGTTCGACTCTTCGCACAAGCCGTCGAAAAAGATCCAAGCGTATATTCACATATTTCAATAATGACTCCTGAAGAGGCGAAGGCTTTACAAAGTTCTTCAGCAGAAACGTACCGTAGCTGGTTAGAAAAAAAAGAGTATCGAAAAGCCTTGCAATACTGTATTGCCTGCAAAAATGCTGGCGTCGAAAAAGGCGCACCAGATATTTCGCAGACCGATATCGAAGCGGTAATAACAGGAATCATTGATTCTCATGATTTATTCTTTTTTGGCCAGTTACTCCATTTTGGAGCCGAACTAACTCAACAGGCTGATCTAAAAAAGTCCATTGACGCACACCATGCAGAAATTTTACAGAGGGTGATCGACTCATATGCTCACTCAAAAGAAGAGAGCTACAGCCCGGCGAGCGCTGAGAAAAGCACTTATTTTACTCCTGAAGAAATGCTTCGTATATACACAGCTGCCGTTGAAAAATACCCGCTTCAAGTGTTTTCTTATTATGAAAAATATAAAGATCCTGTTCTTTTTGAAAAGGCCTCAACTACGTACGCCCACCTTAATCCAATAGAGTATCTCTCTACAATATTGATCGACAATAGTCAGTTACTCAACAGAAAAAAATTACCCCCTCAACCAAATGCGGTCAATCATGCAGTGACACTCTTGCTCATGAATGAGAGCGACTTTTTAAAGGAGAATCGCATTGCGCTTATCGCTGCAGGTGCTCTGCCAGAAACGCTCGATCAGGTTGCCCAGGTCGCCGTGGTCAAAGAGACACTCGAAAAAAGCTTAAGATCTCGCAGTGGCTACGTTGAAAAAAAGGCCGGCACCGAAGACTCAATTACTGATCAATCTTTAACCATTGCGGCGGCTATACATCGCGAATGGCTCCCTGCGGGATTATCAGAGCGTGAGGTAGGCAAGTTTATGACCTACATAAGCAGACAGCTATATGTGAAACAAACAACGGTATCGAAAGAAAGTGTCGAAGCGGCCTATAATAAAATCTTATTGAATAGAGAGAAATTCCGAAACTTACCACTTTTTGAAGGGTGCCATATATCGCTTGCAAGTAACAACGAAACTCTCGGAAATATGGATAAATTCGGCAACCTAGCACTGCAAAATGCCATGACAAAGCAAGGAGGAAAAGTAACCCCATTTGAAGCCAAAAAAAATGCAACAAATAAAGAAGTGGACGACGTTAAAAAACGAGTGCTTGAAGAAGTAGCAACTGCCCCAGAACCATATCGATTCGTCGGTGATGGACACGGGTCTTCTGACGGTATTTACCTGAATCAAGGACAGATGAAAAACGGTAAGATCGTTGAAGGAGGTGTTTTTATCAAACCTACAGAACTTGCAACCGCATATAAAGCGCGTACCGAAAAATATGGCCCTGAAGCAGTTAAAACAAACATTGTCATGCTCACCACCTGCCACAACTATAACTTCATGCTCAATTTTTATAGTGAGCTGAAAAAGATTGGGAGCGCCATGCCGCTAGGTATCGCGAATAGTGAGTATGGTCAGTTTGCATACTCAAATTTTAGTAATAAATACCAAAGTGACTTTTTCAACAAAATCCTTGGTGTTAATAAAGAGAAGAGCACCTTTGGTCAGGCGTGGGCAAATGACGACGCACTGAATGATTCAAATCCATCGTTTTTTGTACCAGACGATGACGGTGACATTATGCAGATAAGTCAAAATGAATTAGAGGCAGCCTCAGCAATGGGCTAAGCAAAAATTCGATTTGAGAACTCACAGCCGTCTTATCGACATCACCGAATCAAACGCTAAAACCGTTGAATCACTTGGAGCATTAAACCTTCCAAGCGGTGTTGAGATCGCAATCAAGATGATTACTCCAAAAGAGGTAGCGAAGAAATAAGCCCTGAGCATATCGTAAACTTTAAATCCCCTGTAGAAATATGGGGGATTTTTTTGTGTCTTTACGTTTACAGTGTTTACTTTATGCGCGTAATATTTGAGCCAACTATGATAATAAATGGAAACCAAAAATCTACGCTACTTAATCTCCTTGGGGGGAGTCTAATATTCGTTATACAACCTTTACTTGTTGCACCGGCACTCCAAAAACACACCGCTCATTCGGTTAATATTACCCTCGGCATTCTGCTACTTACACTTATTGCCTTTGAATTTATTGCTATAAAAAATAAAATGAAAACACTATTTAAAAACTACGGGAAAAACATCCCGCCTCTTTTTTTGTGGATTGCACACGCTCTGGGTACGGTTATTGTTATGCTCTATGGCCTTGAGGCAATCTTTGGGGATACCTTCGTAGAACGTTCCACCATTATTATAGTTGCTGTTATCATTAAAGAGCTTGTGCTTTTATATTATATGCTTGGATTTGGAGTTGATCACAGATTATACGCAACTTATAAACCTGATGACTTCACCTATACCTATTCATTTTGGAAAACCGACTTTGTTATTTTTCTTTATTCACTTTCTGTTAATGCCCTCTTATGGGGAACGATTGAGGCCAATAAAATAATCACGCTTAATGCTTTTGGTATTATACTCATTTTTACTCTTAGCTACCTAGCAAGCCGTCCGACTCAAGTATATGAAGATATTTTACGAGTAAATAAAACTAAACAGGGTGGATTATCTCTCCTTATGAGTTATGTGTTCGTAATCGTTCTCGCGGCGGTACAGAGGATGATAGATTAATACAGCTCACTAGAGTCTAAATTGGAGTGGATTGCAGCCATGCTTGAGTTTGCTCGAGAAGATGAAGAGAAAACAGACACTCAAATCTAACTAACGCAAAAACCTATCCTACGCGTCCAAACCTACCGTCCCTTTAGTCAACTCTTCTGTTTTTTTTGCGTCTCTTGTAAATCATACTAAAAATCAATCCAAGCAACGCCCCCTGCGCAGCACCTCCAAAAACATTTCGTTCTGCCTGTACTTCATTGAGTGCGGGTGGAATCGCCTCTCCGACCGACTCAAGTGCAATGACTCGCGCAAGCTGTGCAGATTCCCGCTCACTGAGTGCCTGTATCCCATATTCCTCAAGTGCCTGCACCTCTGCCTGACAACCCTGTGCGCCCAGCTGCACACCCGCCAAAACACCCAGAAGACATCCAATCGCCATAGAATGCACGGTATGCGTCATCGAATGAATCATTCTAGTACGCTCTTTTTGCAGCTCAACTCTAAAATTATAATAAGTATGTAGGTGTATATCCGCCTGACTCTTTATCGCAGATTGAGCGACCGAGAGAGCCTCTTCAAGTTTAGGCAAAAAATCAGCTATTGAATCACCCGGTTCTACATAGCGTAACGCTACCCACATGCGCCGTCCGGCATACTCATACGCAGAAAACCCCGCAATCGGACCGCTGAGTGGAGCTGGTATAACTATTTGAAATGAAAAACTATCCCCCGTAAAAGTCGGCGAAACCTCGATTCCATCTTTTTCGAGCACGGCCTCTGGCCTCTCTATTGCAAAATGAGGAGTACGAATTTTATCGGCACCAACGGGAACGAATCCCAGCCCTGCAAGCGCATACGTTGCCTTGTCGAAGACCTCGCGCGATGAAGCTGCCGCCGTTTCATGATCAAACAAAGTAGTGGAGTCCAAAGACATACTTATTTTTTACGTTTTAAACTTCTCACAGTACCAACTCCCGTACCCACCGCAAGCCCAAGAAGCATTCCATGAAGAGCAAACATTGGAGTTGCGAGAGCACAGCGCAAGGTCATTTGGTCTTTACCAAAAGGATCACTGCCTTCTGCTGCAACCGCTTTTTCGAGCCAATCACGCGCTTCTTGACCTAATGGTTCTCCTGAAATCGCTTCAGCAATATTCACTTCTCCACGTACAGCTCCCATTCCGCCACCCAATCCAACGCCAGTACCAATAAAAACCCCATATGCTAACCCCCTCACTAGAGAAGTGTAACGGGCCAACTGCCTCTGTAGTCTCTCTGCCCTATCAACATCACCCCGCACCTCATCAAGTTTTTTCTGCCACTTATCTTTATCGTGTTCATTCATAGAGGGCGATTATTATAACTCATTAATATACTCTGTCAATATTCTTTAGTGAAGCGTGCTCCAAACTCAACGATACTTTACCAGATGAATCCCTACGAAAAAGTCTTTCAAGCCTTTGAAAAAGCATACCTTAAGAGATGCAAATATAGTTCACCTGAATCGAAGTTACAATGGCTAGCCGCAGCACTTGAGTTCACTAGAGAGGTAAACAAAATGAGAGTAAAAAAAACAGAAATAGCTTTTTTATAAATTAATGACTAAGTGAGACAGGAGTGTATTTTGCATCGGGACAGTGCTGCACATACCGCGCCGCTACATCTGTCGCCATGTGTTTCAAAAGCTGATCACTCGCGGGATCTCCTTTACAGACCTCGCTTTCTGACAATTCTTTTGCACTTTCAATCTGAGATTTTCCTTCAACGCAGGCATTCATACCACCCCAGCGGCCAAAAATGAAACGAACTGTTTCGGCAACCTTCTCAACGGCTCCCTCACATTTTTGTGCATCCGTAAGAGGGGCCGATGATGAACAGCCCTCTTGCGCTACGAGTAAACAAACAGTTAATGCCGAGGCATGCATTCTTTGCATAAATGGAGAAATAATACCGTAATGCTTACGCCTGTGGAGCCTCTTGTGGAACCGGCTGTTCACCACCCTGCTCACCTTCTTTCGGCATGATTGGCTTAATAACAGCGTCGATAAATCCATCGATCTTCACCGCCATGTCCTCTGGTTTTTCAGCGCCTGAGAATGCCACCGTGAGCGAGTTCAAGCCCTCTTTCATTGATCCACTCATAGCCTCTTCTTTCCACATTGAGACGCCGTTCAAAAGAACGAACAACCAACGAGACTGCTGAAGTTCAGACAATTTTAGGCGAACCGCATTCTGGTCGTAGGCATTAATGACACTTGTAACAACTTTCTGATCATCTACATCTTTAAACTTACGAAGAAGGCTTGGAATCAAGAAGTTATTGTCTGCCCTAAAGTTCACAGCCAAAATTGAATTTCGGCGGCGAATCAAAATCTGTTTTCGTTCATCAAATGGAATTTCAGAGATTGCACGATCTCGGCCCTGAACCGGCTGGCCTTCTTGTGCAGCTGGCTTAACCGGACGCACAAACATACGAAGCAACGTGAAGGCTGCACGAGCATCGGCATACTTATTAACCATATTAACAATGTCACCGAGCATACGAAGTGCACCAACCTCTCCATCGGTTACCATCATAGTAAAGTATGGGTCGCGTGGGTTAAGCATCTGGTTTGCACTATTTAATGCAGCAGAAACATCAGATTCATCATAAAAAGGAGTTGAAACCCCCGGAGTTGGATAATATTCACGTAGAATAGACTGACCATCACGAGCATTTAAGGCCTTCAATCCATTTCTAAAGAGAGTCAAAAGCTGTACTCGTACCTGTTCATACCCAGAAACCATGTCTTCAGCACTACCTGAACCTACAACGGGAAACTCCAATTCGAAGTTACCGTCTTGAGAAACCGTTAATTGGCGATACAAATCCTGCAAATTCTGAGCAGCTGCCGCATTTTGTCCGTAGAGAGAAATCATAGGAGAGAGGGTTAAAAATTTAGTATGTTAGAGATTTAGGTATAAAAGGATTAGTAACGCGTAATAAATTACACTTTCACCATCATTCTTTCAATCAGAAAGTCATTATACTTAATTCTAGATATTTGTCAAGCCGCACTGTAAACATCGAATCCTCTTTTTGTTGACATTAAAAAGGTGAATCTGTAGTTTAGGCGGGCACCTTAGTGGAAACATTACATCAAAGGAGCACGTTAGTATGGCTTGGGCGCCCCACTTGTGAGGCTCGGAGATCACCTCCTTAAGACCTACAGCCAAATCGTTCTACTTCTAACCTATACTAAAATATGCCAGGCATTGTGGCTCGCAAAATCGGTATGACTCGTATCTTCTCTGAAGGAGGCGACTTCATTCCTGTTACTATCTTACGCGCACCTACCGGAACTGTTGTTCAGGTAAAAACGCTCGAGAAAGATGGTCACGTAGCAGTTGTTATCGGTTTTGAACCCCTCAAAAAGCCTCGCAAAACCAAGAAGTATAAGATACTTCGCGAGTTCAACATTGACACTCCCGACCAATTCAAAATTGGCGATATTGTTACGGTTGATTGGATGAAAGATTTAAAAAATGTCGACATCACCGCTATCTCAAAAGGTAAAGGTTATGCCGGCTTTATGAAGCGTTGGCACTTTGCCGGAGGTCCTCGAACCCACGGCAGTCACTTTGCCAGAGAACCAGGATCTATCGGTGCTCGTTCAAAACCAGGACGTATCCATAAAGGAAAGAAAATGGCCGGCCACATGGGTAGCGAAAATGTCACTCTCGAAAATATTCCACTTATCAAAGTAGATCTCGAAGATAATGTGCTCATTGTTAAGGGCCCAGTACCTGGACCTTACGGCGGAATTATCCTTATAAAGAATGCTAAAGCGTAACCACTGCGAAGCAGCTGTCACCCGCCCCATTCCCCTGTCACCCCTCTCCCCCCACACACACCCATTATGAAATTCCCACTCTATACACAAGAAGGCAAG
>CAYHBN010000057.1:0-10119 GCA_964354865.1 uncultured Candidatus Peribacteria bacterium | reverse complement strand
CTCTTTTGCACGGCGAATCACCTCGTCGAAAAGGTGAGCCAAGCGATCGAAGCCCTCATACATCGAAATTTTCGGCACCGGCTGCGTACCTACTTTGAGAGACTCCAACTCGGGCGCGATTTCGTCGAATGTTGATTCTAAATTTGCGAGCCGCTCCTGCTCCTTTTTTAAAAAATCTTTAATCGTACTCGTCTTCTCGTTATAAAAAACGGTTATCCCCTTACTCTTCGACTGCGAAAGAAGTTTTTTGTCAGTAAGCGTTTTGAGGATTCGATACGTCGTCGTTCGATCGAACTTGGTATGTTTTGCAATAACCGAGGCAGGCTGAACACCAAGAGTAAGTACGCTGGTCATAACGAGCGTTTCTTTTTCGTCGAGACCGAGGGCGGAGAAGAAGGAAGAGAGGGAAGACAAGGGGAGATTAGTTAGATGTAATAGATGAGAGAGCGTGGGGACACACGGGCTGTGCATTTTGACGCACAAGTAATTAATACCATCTATCAGGTTACAATACAAATCCTCCCCATTACCCGTGTACAAATACAATCACCAACTGATACCATCGAGTATATATGAATAAAGCATGTGCTTCGTGTGCAAAATCCTTCGACATAACAGACCAAGACCAGGCCTACTACGCCAAAATTTCGCCTGTATTTAACGGTCGACGATTCCCTGTTCCCGCCCCATCTCACTGCCCAACCTGCCGTCAGCGACGCCGTTTTACATACAGAAACGAACGCAACCTGTACAAAAGAAAGTGCGACGCTACCGGCAAAGAAATCATTTCTATGTATCACCCCGACTCACCGTATCGCGTGTATGCACAAGACGTTTGGTGGAGCGACAGCTGGAGTGCGAGCGATTATGGGCGCGAGTATGACTTTTCAAAATCCTTCTTTGATCAATTTCATGCACTCCAAAAAGAGGTTCCCCGAGTAGCGCTGCTCAACAAGAATCATGAGAATAGCGACTACTGCAACTTCACCGGTGATGTCAAAAACTCCTATTTAATTTTCGGGTCGGTCTATTCTGAAGACTGCTACTACGGCTCACCCTACTATTCAAAAAACTGCGTCGACACCTTGGTACTTCGTGACTGCGAACTCTGCTATGAGTGCATTGACTGTCGAAATTTATACAACTGCAAATACTGCCAAGACTGCAGTCACTCGAACGATTTATTGTTTTGCTTCGACGTGAAAAATTCCTCGGAGTGTATTGGCTGTGTTGGACTCCGCAATAAAAAGTTCTGCATCTTTAACCAACAGTACACCGAAGAAGAGTACTTCAAATATAAAAATTCGCTCAATCTCTGTTATCGCGAACACGTCGACATGCTTGCCCGACAATTAGAAGAATTAAAGCGAGTCACTCCCCTGCTCGCCGCAATTACCCACAACGTAGAAAACGCGAGCGGAAGCCATATTTTTAACTCGAAAAACACGCATGAATCATTCTTTGCCGATCGCTGTGAAGATTGTTCATTTTGTGCGCAGGTCGTCGATTTAAAGGATTGTTACGACAACAACTACACCGAAGAAAATGAACTTTGCTACGAATATTTGGGCATGTACCGAAATCGAGGCTGCATGTTCTCGCTCTTTGGTCAGACCACCTCGAATACGTATTATAGTGAGCACTGCATAAATAGTCAGGATTTATTTGGCTGCACAGGTCTTCGAAACGCCCAATATTGCATTTTGAATAAACAGTATACGAAAGAGGAGTACGAGGTGACGGTGGCGAAAATTATTGAAGCAATGTCGGGCGACGGCACTTGGGGCGAATTTTTTCCTGAGCACATGAGCCCGTTTGCCTACAATGAATCTGTTGCACAGGAGTATTTTCCGCTCACAAAAGACGAGGCGTTGGCCAAAGGCTGGGCGTGGCGCGAGAACGACGAAAAAGAGTTTCAACCACAGCGAATTGTTGTGCCCGATGAAATTTCAGAAGTTCCGGATTCAATTTGTTACGAGGTGTTGGCGTGTGAAAAAACGGGGCGAAATTTTAGAATTATTCCTCAAGAATTGGCATTTTATCGAACGCACAAACTGCCAATTCCACGCTTACACCCAAACGAGAGACATCGACTGCGCATTGAGAAAAGAAACCCGCGACTACTAGTCGAGCGAAGTTGTGCACAGTGCGGCGCTTTGGTACAAAGCTCATACCCTCAAAATTCGCCGTACAAAATTGTGTGCGAGACGTGCTATTTGGCGGGGCGATAGAAATATCGTATTATCTCGCCATGACAAACTTACACGCACTCATTCTCGGTATCGTCGAAGGACTTACCGAATTTTTACCTGTTTCTTCTACCGGACATTTGATTGTAGCAAGCCGAATCCTGGGACTCGATGGGGCGGCCGATGTAGCTAGTCAAGCCGTTGTCACCGGTGAAACTTTTCTCAAAACTTTTGAAATTTCGATTCAACTTGGCGCAATTTTATCGGTCGTCGCGCTCTACTGGCGCCGCTTTTTTCTGTCATGGGAGACCTTTAAGCGCATAACTGTCGCCTTTATTCCCACAGCGATTTTGGGCTTATTGTTTTATAAAATCATCAAAACGTACCTCATGGGCAATGTTGGTGTGGTAATCGGCTCGCTCTTTATAGGCGGTATTATTTTGATTGTATTTGAGAGGATTATAGGGCGGCGTGCACGTTTGAATGGAGCGCCAGAAAGCGAAGTTACCGCAGCCCACGAAATAGAAAAGCTCCCCTACAAAAAAGCAGCGTACGTTGGTTTATGCCAAGCATTCGCCTTTATTCCGGGCGTCTCACGCTCGGGCGCAACCATAGTTGGCGGCATGTTACTCGGCATTTCTCGTGCGGCGATCGTCGAATTTTCTTTTTTGCTCGCGGTGCCAACCATGGCAGCCGCTACCGGCCTCGATCTTATTAAAAACGCTTCAGCTTTTTCATCGAGCGATTTTTCACTCCTCACTATTGGCGCGGGAACCTCGTTTTTCATCGCACTACTCTCCATAAAATTCCTCATCAAATTCGTTCAAAAACACACCTTTGTGAGCTTCGGTGTGTATCGAATTGTGGCTGCCGCGGTACTCTTTTTGTATCTCGTCTAAAGCTTCTCCGGCACTCCCAGTTTGCCCAACAAATCTACTCTAATTTGCCCCTCTAAGATTCGCGGCTGAAGTGTTTTTTCGTTTGATACAGGAGAGAATTCGGCGCCAACGGTGCCATCACCTTTCAGGGTAATCCGTGCGAATAATCCTGTTTTAACATCTTCAGAGAAAAGCTGGTCGAAGACAAAGTTACCAAGGCTGTACATAATTATGCCTTTGCCGTAGCGCTCAACTTCTTGCACAATGTGAGGATGATGACCAATGACGACTGACGCACCTGCGTCGATTGCCGCGTGTGCAAATTCTTTCTGTACTAGTGAGGGAGCTTTTCTATACTCAATACCTGCGTGCATAGAAACAACAATAAAATCGGCACCATTTGCCTTTGCTTCGGCCACGCTCTTTTTCATTTGCTCAACATCTAACTTTGCAATACCTGCCGTATCTTCGGTTGCTTCACCATGTCGACGAGGAGCAATTGTTGCATCGTTATACGCCAAAAATGCGATCTTGCGACCTTTCACCGTCACGTACACAGGCGTATTTGCCTCTGCGATATTTTGACCCGCCCCTACTCCTTTTATACCTGCACCCATAAGTGCCTCGAGTGTGGTTTGAAGACCCGGCACGCGATAGTTCATTGTGTGATTATTCGCAAGAGACAAAACGTCAAAACCAGCAGCGGTGAGGCCTGCAATACTCTCTTTATCGGCACGGAATGTGTATGAGCCCGTTGGTGTTGTGCTACCAGGAAAAAACGGAGTTTCAAGATTTGCAAAAGTAATATCTGCAGTTGAAAGAATGTCTTTCACGTTCACAAAGGGATACGTGTAATCTTTTGAAGTTCTGATTTTTTTCTCAACAAAACGAGCCAACATAACATCGCCAACTGCCATAAGAGTGACATCGTCTTTCTGAGGCACTACTGCGACTGAGTTAACCGGCGCAGGAGTAACAACCGGAGCGTTTTTTTCAATTGAAGGGTTCGCCTTTAGCCCAGAATCACCAGTTAACACCGACGCTTGTACGTTCTTATTATTGAATTTTGAATCACCACCAGTAGTCGAATAATCTGAGAGGATTGAGAGGCCGGCAAAAACCAAGGTAACCATTGCTGACCATCCGACAAACGTTCTAATTTTAAAGAGGATTTGATTTGGATTAGTAGAAAACGCTTTTTTAACAATGAAGGTATCGCCAGCGGTTGACTGCGAAACTTTCGCTGCTGGAAACTCGATTTTTTCTTTCACCGGTGAAACATGCGCTGCTATAGGTGCTGTTTTCACAGGAAGTTTCTTTTTAGCTACAACTGTTTTTTTGGCAGTTTTCGCAGCTACTTTTTTTTTAGTGACTTTTTTAGGTGCGCTCGCTTCGCTCGCGCCTACAGTAGTTTTTTTTTTCATAACGAGATTCTAGTTAGAGTTGGGTACAGGGAACAAAGTTTTTGACACAGTAGTGTCATGTCTTACGAGACCGCTTCGCTCACACTGGTTATAAAAGTTCAATGAAAGGTTCATTTGTTAGTGGATCAACTGCAAGCTTCCACTCTTTGCCATCAACCTCAGCTTGAATGGCTGGTTTGAATACTTTTTCGTAGTCCATCGCACCTGAAATTCGGTGATCATTAATAAACAAATGAGGCGTGCCGCGAACACCGACTGCAATACCATCGAGCATATCTTTTCTTATTTCTTGAAGATTCTTTTGACCAGTCATACAGTCGCCATATGCCTTTTCATCGAGCCCAATTGTCTTTGCATAGCCCGCGAAAATTTCGAGCGCGTTCTCTTTGCCTGACCACTCTTTTTGTTTTTCAAAAAGAATATCGTGCATTTCTTTAAACTTCTTTTGATCATCTGCACATTCAGCTGCATGTGAAGCTCCAACTGCTTGCGGATGAATTGAAAGTGGATAATCACGATATACAAGTTTTACCTTTCCCGTGTCGATAAAATCCTTTGTAATGCCAGGAAGTGATTCTTTGTAAAAACCGTCACAGAAAATACACTGAAAATCACTAAACTCTACGATTGTGACAGGGGCATCTGCTTTTCCGAAAAACGGATCATCTTCGGGCAGAGCCTTCATTTGTTCTTCGGTAATAATTGCCGCAGGAGCAGCTGGTGCCGCATCGGGCTGTTTTTGATCATCCTCTGCGTTTACTGTTTTTACCTCTGCTACAGGTTCTTTCGAAAATCCTGCAAAATTTGATGCGCCGTAACCGACGATAACACCGGCTAAAATGAGAGTAGCGACCATCCACATATTTAAGCCTCCTTTATTGTTTTCTTCAGATGGAGTATGTGCCGAAACGTGATGTACTGGTTCGTGAGTAGGGGTATGATGTACCTCTGTAGTGTGTTCGCCATGAGGTTTTTCTGCGTGATGTGTGCCGTGTTCTGAGTTGTTTTCATTCATAATGAAAACAGATTAGTTTTTTTTTGCTATCCCGTCTAGTATAATGACCATAAGTTTCTTATTTCGCATTAGTAAATAATTAAAACGTTGATGAAAAAAACTGTGTATAAAGTTCCAAACGGAAAACTACTCAAAATATCGTTGAGTGATGAGGGCGGAAAAATTTCGAAGCTCACTATTACAGGAGATTTTTTTATGTACCCTGAAGAGAGCCTTGTCGAACTTGAAAAAGCACTTTTTGGCGCGAAGATTGAAGAGAAAAATTTGCAAGAAATAATTGAGGATTTTATGACACGTACACACAGCACGTTTTACGGACTCGACGCCCAGTCACTCGCACAGACCATTGTCAGCGCTTCAAACTCCCCTCTTCCCTGACTCTCTTTCTCCCTTGCTCTCTTACTCCCTTACTCTCTTACCCTTGCGACTTCTCACCACTCATTACAATACTGCAGCCATGAATATGGCAATCGACGAAGCTGTTCTTGAAGCCGTTTCTCGAAGTGAGAGTGAGGCAACATTGCGCCTGTACGGATGGAAACCAGCGGCAATTTCACTGGGTTATTTTCAAAGTCTTCAAGAAGAAATCGATGAAGAGGCATGCGCAAAAAATGGAGTAGAAGTGGTGCGCCGCATGACCGGTGGTGGCGCTGTTTTTCATGATCAAGAAATCACCTACTCAATTCATATACCAGAAAAAAGCGGGCTCGTGCCACGAGGAATTTTGGAATCATATAAAAGGATCAGTGATGGTATATTAGAAGGATTGAAACTATTTGAAGTAGCGGGACAGTTTGTGCCGCTCAACGACATTGTGGTGCCTTATACTACCGCTGAGGGCGCCGTACAAATGAGAAAAATTTCGGGTAACGCACAGACACGTAAACAGGGAGTTATTGTACAACACGGCACAATTCTCTTAAAAGTAGATGTTGAAAAAATGTTCTCTCTGTTAAAAGTGCCAAGCGAAAAAATGAAGGGCAAATTAATTGAAGATATTAAGCAGCGGGTGACGGGATTGAGTGATGTACTCAATCGAGAAGTGAGCTTTGAAGAAGCGCAAGAAGCCTTTATTTCGGGATTTGTGGCGGCATTTAGTAAGCAAAAATTCTACGAAGGCGAACTTTCACCGACCGAACAAATACGGGCAGAAATGCTCGCGAAAGAAAAATACGGCAATGACTCATGGAACCGAATGAGGTAACATTACGCCCATGACAACTCCACTCACCTTCGACGTACTTGTAATAGGATCAGGACCCGGTGGCGCCGCATGTGCCAAAAAACTTGCAAGTCACGGCAAAAAAGTTGCACTTATTTCAAAAGAAATGGGCGGCGAGTGCTTGAATTATGGCTGCATACCAACTAAAACGCTCCTTTGGACAACTGAGTTACTCGAACGAATTAAAGAAGGAGGCGCAACACTTGGCATTGATATTCAAAATGTTTCGGTTAACTGGCCGCAAATGCAAAAGCGCCGCGCCGATGTGATTAATAAACTCAAAAAACAACTTTCATTTAGTGTGCAGCAGAGTGGGGCGACAATTATTGAAGGGATGGCGACTTTGGTTGATACGCATACCGTCGAAGTAACGCCAACAAATGCTGCGGCGGATAGTGGCGAAAAACAGATTCTTACTGCAGAAAACATCGTCATTGCAACGGGTTCGTATGCACGCGAACTACATGGCTTCGAGTGGAGCGATAAAAATTTGAGCAATAAAGAAATTTTAGAACTACAAAACCTGCCCGCTTCACTCCTTATTATAGGTGGCGGCGTAGTTGGTGTAGAATTTGCCTCACTTTTTGCAGGACTCGGTGTGGCGGTAACGCTTGCAGAAGCGGGTCCACAGTTATTGCCTCTTGCAGACAAAGATATCGCTGCTGAACTTGAACGAATCTTCACGCGCAAAAAAATCACGATTTTAAAGAACGCAAAAATTACTGCTGAAGATGCACAGAAATTCGAAAAGGTTCTCGTTGCCGTTGGCCGTAAAGCGGCTACAGAATCACTCAACCTCGATGCCGCACAAGTTTTAACCGACGCTCATGGCATTGTCGTAAATGAGTTTGGAAAAACAGCGAACGAACATATTTTCGCCATCGGTGACTGTACCAATGGCCCCTGGAAATTGGCATACACCGCAGAAAAAGAAGGTACCATTGTTGCGGATACAATTCTTGGTATCTCGACCGTATCGCTTAATAAGTACGCCGTTCCTGTCACTATTTTCTCTCTCCCTGAAATTGGTTCAGTTGGGCAGGTAGAGAAAGAAAACGATGACTCGGTTATGGTGGGCAAAAGCGCCTACAGCGCCAATGCAAAAGCTCTCATTATGGCCGGCCGCGATGGATTTGCAAAAGTTATTGCCGACAAACAGACGAAAAAAATCCTTGGCGTTCATTTAATTGGTGAACGAGCCGCAGACCTAATTGCCGAATCTTCACTCGCCGTGGCACATGGATTCACCCTTGAAGACTTCTCTCTTTCTCTCCGCAGCCACCCTGTTTTATCTGAGGTACTGAAAGAAGCACTCGAAAACTGCAAATAGAAGTTGATTACGGCAGAGGTTTGTCAGGCAGCCCGTTTTTTGGTATACTGATATGATATGAAACAAAAAACGATTAAAGATAGTCAAGATACTGTTGGGGAAGTCTCATTGCCCGTTGGTCCTCGCATGAGTGGTTTTCTTAGCTCATTACGAGGCGGCACACGCATGCTGGCATTGATGACGCTTCTTGGTACTGCCGCAACAGGGTGTGGGGCACTTAATCCAAACATACAAAACGAAAATACGGTCATTGATATTGAGACAAAAAATACAGCTGATCCTCGACTCGAAAAAGAGTGGGAAGATTTTTTAAACAACGAAGTTGATAGCCGTTCAAGAGAGCACATAGGCGGGCTGAACAAGGTTAATATTGAATATGCTCATAATATTGATGCTCTTAATGCTAATAGAAATGGGCTAGAAGTAACGAAGGCCTTACACAAGGCCTTTGGTCTAGACACCTCAATCTATGCGATGATTGATATTCATGATGGAGAGTGGGGACAAGTCATGTATCAAGAAAACCTCACTTGGATAGGTGACCCCACATTTCAAAAGTTCCTTGAGGCAATTGAAAAAAATCAGGTTCCGCTTGATAAAGTGGTGTGGATTATAAAAACAGTAAACGCGAATATAGGAGACCCCGGGCTCGGACAGTTTGGGGTTATGTTACCGAGTTTTACTCATATGATTGAACATGCCGATGTAGCAGAAAAAAATCTAAAATATCTGATGAGTAAAAGTATTCAGCTCAGAAATTATCTATTTTTAATGAAGGATTTTCCTGGTAGTGATCAAACACTTTCCTTTCTCACTATCAACAATCTTCCTGACTCTATTGAGAAAATTGAAAAGAAGCTGAATACGGCGCTCGTAAAAGATCAACCCATTCAAAAGCTCAGCAGAGAACACGTGGAAACACACACTCCGCTCATACCATATGTACCCCTGTTTAAAATCCTTGAAATTGAACCAGCGGTTTTTGGTCTTCTTGAAGAGCTAAGCACGATGATGAGTGTCGACTACAAAAATCCAAGAATGGCGGCGGTAGTTTTATATATGTATAGAGAAGGGCCCGAGACTGTATCGCAGGTACTTGGAAGTATGGAGCTACTTACCAGACAACAGTTTTATCGAGACATGCTCAATAATCCTGAGCATGGTTCAAGAAATCTAGAGTATATAATTGATATTGTAAAAAAACAGCAGAGCTGTGAATTTCTGTGTGTCTCCCTGCAACGTGTTACTACCATTTTTGGCGAAGCGCATGAACCGTCGCTCCAGGATATTGCAGAAATGATCGACACTGTAGCGATGATCGATTATTACCACATCGCACCAGATCAGTATCGTGACCTAGAAAGTTACTACACTATTGACCGGACCATTGATAAAAAACTAATGATGCAGGAAGAAAAACCCACCGATTTTATGTATCCCAGTGGGGCAATTCATCACTTACTCACACCGGAAAATAAAACAATAATCGAGAGACTACGAAAGTTAATGGGGCCAAAATTCAGCATTTATCCTGTCATTAATCTGCAGTCAAAATCCTCTGTTGAAGAGGCACTGCATCATATTAAAGAACTCGGAGAAAACATGGATGGCATTGAAAAAGTTGTGACGACATTCGACTTGGGTAATCAAGGCATCTACTCCGAAAAAAGGAAAAGATCTCAGGCACTTGTAACGTCCGGGAAAAACGCTGATTTTGTTATTGACGTTGATACTATCCTTAAAGAGTATGGTCTGGCTGTCACATCGATGACCATTGAAAAAATTTCTCAATTAAATGATGCAGGTGTTGAACCTAACGATATACGTCGCATGGTCGCAAACCTAAAAAAACTGGGGTTTGATCTCAATGACATGCGCAATATTTTTTGGTCACATAAGGCATTTGATCACAAGGCCCTCGGTATAGGGCTCGAAGATCCAAAAGTGGCAGAAGTTATTGCTCGTATTGAGAAGAAATTTGGAGAAAAAATTACCTTTGAAGATCTCGATTTTATGATCACTCTGGCCCACCATCCTGAGCTTATGAGTCTGCTTGATGAG
>CAYHBN010000056.1:0-10119 GCA_964354865.1 uncultured Candidatus Peribacteria bacterium | reverse complement strand
ATTAGTCAATGAAGCGAAAATATTTTTTAGAGAAAACCCGAATATTGGAATCATGAGTTATTATAGATCCATACTTACCCCCGCCGCTGCTGCCGAATTCGCAAAAGCGGTGGAGCTTAGAGAACTTACACTCGACAATATCACAAATATTTCTCCTGAAACTGCTAGAGAGCTTGTTAAAGCTCCGAAGCTTGAAAAATTAATACTCGAGAAGATTACTAGCCTCTCTCCAGAGCTAGAAGCTGCATTAACACCAACAGATAGAGAGATCACGATTATTCTTGCGGATGGTAAGAAAGTTACATTGAAACCAAAAGAAAACCCTGGCTTCTTTAGCAAAGGCGGTCGTGGCGAAAGAATGGCTATAGGAAGCGCATCGTTCGTTGGTAAGCACGCTCCAAAACTTTGGGAAGTGCCCATTAGTGGTCTTGGGAAAGCGGGCAAGGGCATTGCTTCTCTCGGTAAAAAAATGCCAAAACCTGGTAAAAAAACTGTTTTGGGACTCTCTGCCGCGGCGGCTTTAACAGTTGGTGGAATTTATCGAGAAGCGATAAAAGAAGGTGTGTCTTACCTCGTTAGTTGCGTAACTTCATCATCGGAGGCAACAGACACTACAGCTCCCTCACCTGCCTCTGCCCCCGCTACTCCATCTAAAGAAGCAGCCGAATTCACCCCACCGCAAACGGTCACGGCGAAGTTCCCAGGGGCAGAAGTAATGAATGGAGGCATTTTTGTAGGATATCTAAAATTTGGTGACTATGAAAGCGCTGGAGGATTCTTAACGAGGGCAAGAAAACTCATCGTAATGGCAGATACAAAAAGTGACAATACCTATTATTACGTCTCTGACGAACCAATTGATATTCATACCGATACAGGAAAAGAATTTTCATTCACTTATGTGGGTGATGAATATTCAAAAGTGGTACAGAATTACTCAACCCCTCTTTCTGAAGATGAGCTCGCCGCGCTTCGCGCAAAAAAACCAACACCCAAAACAGATGAGGTTGAGAATTTATGTCATGGAGGAGTCTGCGTTGTTGAACCAAAAGAATTAGCATGTAGACCAAGTGTAAAAGCAAAAGGCGAATCATTCGCACGAAAATGCAACGATGGCAGAGTAATTACATACAGAACTGACGTTATCAATCCAGATACTAACACTCCTGGACCTGGCATCATCTTCTACTCAAAGTAACAGTCAACTCAAACCCGCGACGAACCAGCGCACCAACGGACTCCCTGTCAATAAATAGTGCCGCCTTTTCTGTAATGATCTGCTCCTTTATGGGGTCTAACACTATAGAATTATGCTCACTATGATTTTCACATTTCTCAAACGTTTCGCAGTCGCACTTGTCTTACTCATCGTTACATCGCTTTCATACGTTCACGCTGACTTTCAAACTACCTTTTCGCATGTCGTCACCTTAATGGGGACCGACTATAAAGCCGATACTCTTGCGACTAAAAAAGGATTTTCAAAAATCGTAAAAGCACTTAAAAAAGAACATAAGAACTTTAAATCGTTCTCACTCTTTTCACGTTCATCGGTTGATTTCAATTTAGCGGTCACCAAATTATGTGCATCTCAGCAATGGCCGGTGAGTCCTAAAAGCTACACTAATTGCCGTGCGTTTGCAGAACAAAATGGATTCCTTGCATCGCCGCTCGTTTCAAAACCGACATCTCCACGCGCAGTAAAATTAACAAACCTACAACTCGCGACTCTTATTGCCCGTTCAGTCGATTTTGCCACAACCAATGCGGGAAAAATTTCGAGCGACGTTCACTCAGCGAGCAACGATGTTTCTTCTACGCTCCCCTCACGAAAAATGCCGACTAATGCGGTGAGCTCTGCAAGTGACGGTAAAATCGATGTACATTTTTTCTCGACCGTGCAACTCGACGAACCACTCCCCAAAAAATTCTATGTCGGCGAAGTGTACTTGTTAAGCGGTACCGTACGTAGCGGCAAAACCGATTCTGTTTTTGCATTTACCTGCCCTATTACCAGTGGCTGCGGCTCCACGCGAAATTTCGCGCGCGATACCAAAGGCGATACATTCAGCATTCCCATTTACTTCGATACTCCGGGGAATTTCAACCTTGGAATTATTCCCGGCCACTCTGGCGAAAGCCGATTAGCTGACATTACGGTTGTAAGCGACGAACCTTCAACTTACACACGTACAAGCGCTCCCGCAGCTTCTGCGACTATGGTTAAATACAGCAAGGGAGTTACTACTTTTAGCTGGAATGCGAACGGGTTTAGCAATGCAGCATCAGAATCGACTCCTCATTTTTCACGACTTGTCGTTTTTCAAAACAGCCAACGCGCCGATTTTTTATTTAGACAACAACTCACCAGTTTTAGTCCTGAATCACTTTATTTTAAAGGATTTTTGCCGGGATCAGCAAACTGGATGATTATGCAAGATGGCACACGAAGCACCATTCAAAATATATCTTTAGTCACTCAGCATTTTTATAAACACGAAGCAGGAGCACTCTCACTCGAAAATTTTTCAGACTACACAAGTTCTCCGCAAGGTGCATCGATTCGTTTTACCGGAGTTGCAAAAACAACCATTGCAAAAACGCTCGCGGTCACCCTACCGAATGGAACGGTAAAAGAATATGTGCAAGCTGAAAAAGATTTTGCCGCTGGTTCTCGACTGTCGTTCACCATTCCCACTCCCGATGCAGGTACCTATATTTTTGAAATAAATGACACGCTAGGATCAGCCGCCCTCAATGCGCCGGTCTACGTTGGCAATGGTATTCCCCTACTACCGGATTTTTTTGAGCTCAATGAACAGAAACTTTCGACTGCTCCTGTTGGCACACTTTCAGATGTCCGCGCAAATATGCTGAATCTGATTAATAGAGATCGCGCGGCAAATGGACTTTCAATGGTAACGCTCGACACTGCTCTTAACAATGTTGCACAAAACCATACGCAGAGCATGGTTGATCAAAACTTTTTTGGCCACGTGAATCCGCAGGGCAAAAGCCCTGACGATCGCCGCCGTTCTGCAAATATTCAAACTCCTATTCGTGAAAACCTGGGCAAATCAACATCACTTGAACATGTAGAACAAGGCCTTATGCGCAGCCCTATTCACCGCGATGCACTGCTCGACCCTCGCATGAAAAAAGTGGGAATCGGCGTGGTAAAAACTGCCGACGGATACTTTTTAGTCACACAAAACTTTTCAGGCGATCAACTGAACCAATCAACCCTTTCCGATGTAAAACGCGCACTTCTTGACCAAGCACAGGCAACTCGTGGCAGTAAAGGACTTTCGCTCTTTAGAGAAGATCCTAATGGCACCTCTGCGGCAAATCTCTGGTCAACGGCCATGGCTTCTAATAAATTCTTTAGTTTGTCTGCTCCCGCCGGCTGTTCAAATTGTCCCGGCGACACTATTACGCAAACCGTTCGTTCTCAGGGAATTCACGAAGCATTCGAGGTGTATATTGTTAAAACATCGAACCAATCTGTTCTCGTTGACGAACTCGTCGGACAAAATGGAATGGTGGATTCTACAAACAACAGAATTAGCATTGGCTTATCTGTTGGAGACTTCGGAGAAATCTACATGGTGGTGCTGTACTTTTAAGTATTTATATAGTTAAATAGCCTTCGCATGCCACCTCAGTTTAAACGCACAAAAATTCGAATTAAAGCTAAGAAACAACCGTTCCACCTGACTACAGAAATGAAACGAGCGATAGCAGGATTCACCGCTTTTTTGCTTATCGTTGGCTTTATTTATATCGCCGGAGTGAAGCTTGTTGAAAGTCTCGGCGGCACGCGCCTTTTCACCTTCTTTTCGAGCACCATTGGTAAAGAGCTTGAAACCGATGACAAAAATCACACTAATATTTTACTACTCGGTGTAGGTGGGCTTGGCCATGACGGCGAAAATCTTACCGATTCAATTATTATCGCCAGTTTAGACAATACAGACAAAACCGTTTCGATGCTTTCAATCCCTCGAGACTATTATATAAAATCAAGCCTCGGTGAGTCGCGAATCAATAATCTCTACGAACTTGGTGAACATAAGTGGAACTCTGAATTGGGTCTCGATTTCGTACGCTCAACAATCGAAAAAACATTCGACATTCCCCTTCACTACGTCGTTAAAATAGACTTCTCTGCCTTTAAAGAAGTCGTCGATAGTGTCGGTGGAGTCGATATCACCGTTGCAGAAACAATTAATGATCCTTTTTATCCTAAAGATGAAACGATTGGATACGAACCTTTTTATATTGAAGCCGGACTACGTCATTTAGATGGAGATACTGCGCTGAAATTCGTACGTTCACGCAAAACAAGCTCTGATTTTGACCGTTCAAAGAGACAACAACAAATTCTCGTTGCACTGAAAGACAAGGCTGAACAACAGAACAAACTTGGCAAAGCGAGTTTCATTAAAAATTTGTATTATTCGCTCAGCGATCATATTGAAACGACACTTGGCATTCGTGAAATGGTTTCACTGGCGTCATTTGCCCAAGGCTGGGACTCGAGCACTCTCAACATTTCAACACTCAACGATGATCCAAATTCTAAAGGTGGATTTTTATATACACCTGATCGCTCACTTTTTGGTGGCGCCTTTATTTTGATGCCCTCTACTATGGAGCACGTTAAAAAATATATGCAGAGCATGCTCTACGGCGATGTAGCTATAAATCGCATTCCTATTTCGGTTTTGAATGGCACAAAGATTAGTGGAATGGCGGCAATTGCAAAAATGGGGCTTGCTCGTTATGGCGTAAAGACTGATCGATTCGGTAATGGCCGAAATCAGAAAATCGAACAAACAAGCTGGTTTGTAAATACAAGCTGGACCTACGGACAAAGCCAAGCAGCAGTTCAAAAAAATTCACAGGCGGCACTCATTACCTTCGATGAAAAAGGCCAAATTGACTCAATTCAAGACCAGCACCTCAAGGCACTTATCGATCTTGTCACGAGCCTTATTCCTGCTCCGGTTCGCCCTATACCTGATGAATATAAAAATGACCCACGCTTTTATAACAGTGCGCTCATTCTCGAAGTTGGCAGTGATGGAAAATCAATGGTCAATAAACTTGAATTAACGTACGAGTTATATACCGAACAACAGGTGAAAGAAGAGGCGGAGTCGGCGACCTCGACACCAATAATCGATGGAGTAGCAGCATCGTCAAGCCCTACTCTCGTACCTAATCTACTAAACGATACAAGCTCAGAGACTTCTAACCTTCCTCTCATCGATGTTAAGTGAACTCGTCTATCTTTTATTTTTCGAGAGCGCATCACCAGACTACAGCGCGCTTTTAAATATTCTGCCTGAGGAATTTGTCGTTCGAGAATTACCACAACTTTCACTTCTCACCACAAATGCCCCTAAAAAGACCACGCAAAGCCTTGGGCCCGTCATAGATGCCGCTTCGGTTTTTGCCATTGATCTTCAAACATCAACTCCCCTTTTTACCAAAAATATTTTTGCAAAACGATCGATCGCCTCTATTACAAAATTAGTGAGCGCGATGGTAATTTTAGACGCCCACCCAAACCTCGATGAAGTGGTAACTGTTTCACAAAATGCAGCATCGCAAGAAGGCTCTCGCATGTGGCTTCGCACGGGCGAAAAAATGACGATACGCAATTTACTAACGGGTATGATGGTGGCTTCGGCAAACGATGCGGCCGTTGCACTTGCCGAATTCGATGCCGGCAGCGAAGAAGCATTTGCCGAAAAAATGAACGCAAAAACGCAACAACTCGCACTCAAACAATCACACTTCACGAATGCAAAAGGGTTCGACGAATCAGCTCACTTTTCGACCGCCTTCGACACTATGTTGTTTAGCAAAACAGCAACTACGTATCCATTTATCCGTGAGCTCGCACTTAAAAAAAGTACCGAAGTAAAATCAACATCCGGTGATGTCACTCACAAATTAGAGTCCACTGACCTACTGCTCGATAATCCCTATTTTAAAATTTTAGGATTAAAAACGGGAACTACTCCCCTTGCGGGAGAATCTGTTGTTTCTCTTGCGCAACTCAGTAATGGCCGAGAAGTTTTAGTGGTGATTTTAGGCAGCCCGGACCGCTTTAAAGAAACAAAAATTATGCTAGAGTGGATCGAAAGAAACTACACATTCGAACCTGATTCTCTGACTCCATAACTCTCTTCCCATGTTCCTGCTCAACTTAGATACTCCTACCATGTTACGTCATTTTACTCTGATTTTTGGCGCAACGACGTTTGCCTTTATTATCGTAACTCTTGCAACAAAGCCATTTTACAAGCTTTTAATTAAGCTTGGCATGCGCAAACAGTTGCGTGACGAAGCAGCCGACGGAGGCACTGCGTCGATCTTTAATCAACTGCATAAAAATAAACGTGGCACGCCTACTATGGGTGGCGTTCTTATTTGGGGAACAGTCGCGTTGATTGTGTTTCTCTCACCACTCATGCAGTGGCTTAACATAACGCATTTTAACCTCTTCAATAGAAACGAAACATACTTGCCTGTCTTTACTCTTATTGCAACAGGTGTACTTGGTTTGATCGACGATTACCTAAATATTCGTGCGTGGAAAATAGAACAAACAACGGGTGAAAAAGTTCATAAAGGATTAAAAGTTCGCCCTAAATTTTTCTGGCTTACTTTATTTGCACTCATTGGAGGTCTTTGGTTTTACTACAAATTAGGATTCGATCAGGTAAATATTCCGGGAATGGGCGACGTTCATCTTGGTCCATGGTATATCGCACTCTTTACGTTCATAGTGGTAGCAGGCGCAAATGCAGTTAACATTACCGACGGATTAGATGGCCTTGCAGGTGGGCTTGTCGTGATTACTTTTGTTTCGTTGGGAATTATTGCCTATATGGAAGGACTCATTCTTCTCGCGGCATTTTGTGGGCTTATCGTTGGTACAACTATTGCGTTTTTATGGTTCAACGTGCCTCCGGCCCTTTTCTTTATGGGCGATACCGGGGCGCTCGCGCTTGGCGCAACCATGGGTGTTATCGCCATGATGACCGACTCTGTTGCGGTATTACCATTGCTCGCATCGATGTTTGTCGTTGAAGCAGCTACCTCTGGTATGCAAATGCTTTCAAAGCGCTTCCGCGGAAAGAAGATATTTTTAATTGCCCCATTGCATCACCACTTCGAAGCACTCGGTTGGCCCGAGGCTAAGGTTGTTATGCGCTTTTGGATTCTTGGTGGATTCTTCGCGAGCCTTGGATTGCTTATCGCTTTTTTGGAATTACTGGGATCCTAGGTAGTGTTCGACTACCTACTAAGTGGTACCTGAAGAAGCGCTCCACCTTGTGTCGCGATTCCTTTTAAGGTTTCAACTTCGCCCGCAGCATTGCGAACATTATTTTGTAGTGGAGAAATTGCCGAGCCGCTTACCGGATTTTCTTGAACGCTTAGTGTTTTCTCAATAGGTTCAGTCGCAACCGTAGGGACTGTTGTCGAAGTCTCAGTTGGCTCTTGAGGAACAGTACCCGTAGCAACAGGAGTTACAAGCACCGGAGCTGAGGTAATGACCGTTGTTGTATCATTTTTCATGAGCAATTTGCCACTTGAAACCTGCACTTGTATAACTGATTTTCCGTTCACATCTACATTTTCGATATCTTCTATTTTCTGCAAAAGTTCTGGGCTCGTGAGCCCTTTTTGAGTATCGAAAACAGCTTCGCCAATTTGAGTCAGAGAATCTTTTTTCGCCTCGGTAACCTGCTTCTGAATATCGTTATGCTCAGATGTAGCCTGTGTAATAACCGAGTTTAATGTTGACTGTTCATCAGAATTATCGGCACCTGTTTGAGCGTGCGTTTCTTTAATTACTTCGAGCATTTTAATATCTTCTTTTTTAGCGTCGAGAAGTGCGCCTACGGCCTTTTCTTTATCGCCCGGCGTGAGTTGTTTAAGAGTAACCACAACGCCATTAAGGGTCGTGTTGTAGTCTGCAATTTGTTGAGTAGCTAAAGGAGTATTACCTTGTTCAGCCAAATCATGAGCCTCGATTAATTTTTCTGTAGCGGTGTTCAATTGTTGTTCTGTTTTTGAAACAGGATTATCGGCAACAATAAACTCAGCCTGTGCAACTGCTTCTTTTACCAGGTAGGTAACATCGGTAGGAAGCACCAAGCTAAAATGTTTGTGAGACTGAGAAATGAGAGATTCAAGAAGTGCTTTCACTTCAATAACATCTTCTGGATTTGTCTGTTGCTGTTCTTTAATCCATAGAGCAACTTGTTCTATATCAGATAAGAATCCATTGAGTGAATCTTGAGCAGCATTTGCATTACCCTGTTCGAGTAACACTGCGGCTTGTCCAATTTTTTTCTCTGCGAGAGCGAGAAGTTTCTTATTTCTCTCAGATGCATACATCGTCAATGCAAGACTTGTAGAGTCTGATAATTGCTCAAACGCGTAGAATGCATTGCCGGGAACTGATCCTGCTTGATCGCGAACTGCTTGCTTGCTTACTTCTTTTACTTGTTCAATATAGGTAACATCTTTTGAAAGATTGTCTGCGACCCATGCATCGTTTTTAGCCTCTGCTACAGTTGGGATAAGTACCGCAAGGGGGGTTTGAGTAATAACAGGATAATTGCCATTTAACTTTGTAATATTTGCGCTAAATCCTTTTACTAATGTTGTTTCAACAACCCCACGCGATGCGTTTGCAACGCGAACATCGACACGATTATGAATTGCCGTAATACGTGAAGAACCAAGGTTAGAAACTTCTACATCGAATGCAGCACGGCGTTTTGCCACCGCAGTTACCGAAGGTGTTTTAACTTCGAAACGAGAATTATTATCAATAAGATTTACCACGCGTGTCCAGAAACGTCCGTAATCTAAAACCACTTCAACGACTGATTGCGCTTGATTAAATTGATCAATTTTCTGTGAAACAATATGAAGTGCCGTATTTTCAGATAGTCTTCCGATGCTTTCATCGATAAACCGAACCGATGCGCTTGCGTTGTCTGCAGTTTTTACAACATCAGATTCGTTAAGTACAAGTCCGTTGTATCCTTCAATCGTTATATTTCCGCGATCAACAGTAACGTCACCCGTAATATCTTCTAATGTGCTTTGTGAATGAGCGTACGTAACCGAAGGAGACAATACTGCATTGCCCGCGAGTGCAATAATAAAGAAACTTAACAAGCCCGCTGCCGTTAAGCGACGAGGCATTGTGCCATTGAGTAACTGCAAAATAACATCGACCAAGGAATGTCGATGATTTTTTTCATGATGCCTCGATGCACGATGACGCGTATCGAGCTGAGTCATGATAGATAACTTTGCCTTTAAATCAGCCTTAAAGGCGACCGAAGGAGTTCTTTCTTGAGCAAGACCCTGAAAGGATGAGACAAGGGCGCCGTATCCTAAACACTCAACCCAATCGCTTGCTCGAATCGATGCAAGAACCTGGTCTTTCATTTGAGTACGTTTGCGGTCACCCAAACGACCAGTGGCGCCCCGTGCCTGTTGCATGAGTACCTTTTCAAGTTTTGAATAATTCGAGTGAGATTTCATGTGAATAGCGTTTCTGCCTTTATTAGAACGGTAATTTAATAGTTTTGTTACACGAGTTTCTGTGTTGAGTTGAAAAATGTCTGATCTACAGATCACTTTCGCTATACCCAAGCCGGCCGAGCTCTTTTTTAAGGGCTTTAAGCGCTCTATACTGCAAAATGCGCAGTGCTGCGTATCCTCTTGCTAAAATATGCTCGATTTCTTCGTAGTCTAAATCATTAATGTAGCGAAGAACTAGGATTGATTTGTAATCTTCTGGTAATTTGTCGAGCGCATCTTTAACCACCTCGCGTTCGATACGGCGATGAATGCGATTTTCTGCAGCAAAATCCCTTCGAGTCTCGGCGACATTCTCGGTGAGAGACGTCTGCTGCTCGCGGTTAGTCTTGGTTACACGATAATAGTCAACGATACTATTGTGCGCAATTCGAAAGAGCCATGAAGAAAAAAGCGCAGCCCCTGGTTTGTATTCACGAATTTTCTCCCAGGCTTTTAAAAAAACCAACTCAGTTAAATCTTCATTTTCGTCTTCAG
>CAYHBN010000055.1:0-10553 GCA_964354865.1 uncultured Candidatus Peribacteria bacterium | reverse complement strand
ACTATACATTTATTCCCGAAAGTGGACTTCCATCTCGAGAAAACGTGTATAAACAAGCTGCAAAAATGGGAATAAAAATCTTTTCCTAAAACTCCTGGGTTATTTTTTTAACGTGAACCCCTCCCCACCAAGCCTTACATTCAGCGGTTTAACTTCGACATATCGCTCCCCTTTTCCATCAACTACCTGGCCTGCAACGACCGCGTTTAAGCCATTTTCGCGGCCTGGCACTTTGACTGTACGCGCAAGCTCAACCACCTTCTGTGCATCTTCTTTTGTGCGCGTAAAAATCGTGTAGCCCGCACCGTAGTTAAAAGTCGAAATCATTTCTTGTGCACTTAGTTTGCTCTGCTCTTGAACGAAGGTGAAAATTTCTGGCACCGGCAACATTTGATCAATCACATAGCCAAAATTCTCGCGATTGCGCATGAGTTTTTGCCAGCCATGACCCGAAATAGGCTCCACACTTGTCGGCATAATTCCTGCCTTCAAAACGGCTTGAATAAGCGGTGTATAAAGGATTGAACCTGCATTAAGAGCCTGCCAATATTCCTGCCCACTTGGTAATTTTGTGCGATACCCTTGAGGTAAACGAGAAGCCAAATCACGCAAACTTGTATAACCATTTTCATGTGGACCACTACTTTCAACCATCACAATGTAATCCTCTGCTTTTAATTCTGTCGATTTTATAGGATTTAATCCAGCCGGCACTAAGCCAAAAACAGCACCTGCAATATCGAGTTGTCCCGGATAAATTTTCGTCTTTAACTGTGGTGTTTCGCCCGAGAAGTACACACATTGTACCGTTTTACACCCGGCCACAAATCCACCTAAAAATCCTGTCATAAATTCTTTTGAAAACACAATTTCTGGTTCGCTCGACGGTAAATATAACGAAATTAATATGGACTGCATGCCACTACTTGCTGCATCGTTCGTCATGACCGCAACTGTTTTTATGCCTATGTTATGCCAAAATTCGACTAACTCGTCGTTTGATAAATCGGTAGGGCGTGCATCGTCGGCCGTACCTAATCCCTCGGGAATAAGTGAAATTGAAAGTGAATCACCGCCTGACTGCCCAGCCTGCGACATCTTCAAAAACGGCTTTAAATCCAACTGAAACACGTTACTCGACGCACCTAACGTACTATCTGGGCAAAACCCGAAATCCTTCGCAAAATCTAACGTAGAACGGCTCGCGTTAATAAAGGCGTTCTTTGCGTTATCGAGTGGCGTGTAATTAATTCGGTCGATCACGGCGAGAGTATAACAGATTAGAATCGGGTTGACAAAGCGGTTTTATACGTTAAAATAACTCCCTATTTTGTATATTTCAACATATGAATAATCCTTCTCGATTTTTGGCCTCAGCAACACTTGCAACAGGACTTAACGCCTGTGGAAGCGCACCAGTAGCACCAACACCACAAGAGCTCGAAGCACAAGCCAACAAAGAGTCAGCACAACGACTCGCTCAAATACAAGCAGCAGTAACAGCCTGTACAAACCCGTTCCCAACAAAAGTTGCTGGGTGCAAAGTGCTCCCCGACTCGGAGTATCCGTTTGAAAAAGATACGGGACGAAATCAGTGCGTCGTCGACGCCCGAACAAATTTGAGTTCATGCCTTACACAAGCGGCAGAGCCTGCAATAAAGGCATACGACTTAAGCAACTGTGCGGCTATTGGTACGGCAAACTATATCTGCGAAAAAGCATTTCCTGGATCTGAGAATGCAGCTGCTCGTGAATTTTGCTTAGGTGATATTGATGACGCACGAAGAACCTGTACGGGAGACCGACAGAAACAAGAGTAGGCTACACAATCATGCGTGCTACGAGATTTCAGATTTCGTTCATTCCCCGTTCATAACAGTGTGCTATACACATCTTCATATGCAAAATATGGAGATGTTTTCAACAATTCGGCAGTTAGATATTTCGGATTTTGATTTTCCACCTTTACTCAAGCAGCTTCCCGATCGGCCCGACAAACTTTTCTACCTTGGCACGTTTGACCCTCTCGCCACGTGCATTGCGATTGTGGGCACGAGACACCCAAGTATTAGGGGCATTGAAACGGCGCATAAGTTTGCCTACGAACTTGCGGCCGCGGGATTTACGATTGTAAGCGGGCTTGCCTATGGCATCGATACCGCGGCGCATGAGGGCGCGTTGGCGGCTCTTTGCAAGTCCAAGGGGGCGGGTGACAGCGCCTTCGGCGTGGGTCGCAGACCTACTTGCGGGTGCCCGAGCACGGGCGGCGTGGGTAAAACCATCGCAGTACTCGGCTCAGGACTCGACCACATTGGCCCACGCGCCAATATTACGTTGGCTGAAAAAATAATTGAAACAGGCGGTGCGATCATTTCTGAATACGAACCACACGAAACAGGCGCAAAATATCAATTTATCGAACGCAATCGAATTATCGCCGGCATGTGCGTGGCCACAATTGTTATTGAAGCGCCAAAAAAATCAGGCGCTCTTTTTACCGCAGACTTCGCCGTCGATTATAACCGAGACGTGTTTGCAGTTCCTGGCTCTATCTACAGCGAGAATAGCGAAGGTACGAATGAGCTAATAAAGAAGGGCGCGGCGCAGTTGGTTACCTCGACTGCTGACGTGTTAGAAATTTTGGGATTTCGAAAACAGACTGCGCTACCACTATAAGCGCGCCGCGCCACAAGTTCGGCACCACTACACGAGGGTCACTCTCGTCACCTCTTCAAAGGTCGTTTGTCCAGCGAGTACTTTTAATAATCCATCTTCTGCGAGTGTTAAAAATCCTTTCTTGCGTGCAATCGTCATTAATTGTCGAGGTGTTTTTTTATCTAACACCGCCTCTCGAAGATCATCATCAAAGTGAAGAACTTCACTCATAACAAGCTGACCGCGATAGCCGATCATATTACAATTTTCGCATCCTTTTGCTGCTTTTAGCACCGTCATCTTTTTAAAATCTTCAGCAATTTTTGCGCCTTCTTCTGGTTGTGCCTCGGTAATATTTTCAATAATTTTTCCGTATTCTTTTCGTTCATTTTCGGTAATAGGACGTTCAGCAACACACTTTTCACACAAGCGTCGAACAAGTCGCTGTGCGGTAATAAGCGAAACTGCGGGAGCGATCATAAGCGGAGAAACTCCGATCGTCTCTAAACGAGTGACGGTATCAATGGCACTATTCGTATGTACGGTTGCCAACAAAACGTGACCGGTAAGAGCAGCCTGCACTGCAACATCGGCGGTTTCGTTGTCGCGAATTTCACCAATCATCACCACATCGGGATCATGGCGAAGCACGGCACGAAGACCTCCTGCAAACGTGTATCCCCTTTTTTCATTTACCTGACTTTGCGTAATGCCTTTCAAGTGATATTCAATTGGATCTTCGAGTGTAATCACTTTTACATCGGGCTGATTGAGCATAGTTAACAACACATACAGCGTTGTGGTTTTTCCTGAGCCGGTCGGGCCCGTGACCAATACCATTCCCTGCGCCAAATTTACGCAATCAGAAACGGCTTTCAATGCGCGTCCCGAAAATCCTAACTCTTCAAGCGTCTTAAACTTTTTGCCACTATCGAGCACACGGCACACAAACGATTCACCAAATTCGAGTGGAATACTCGAAACACGCACATCGATATTTCGATCATTAATCACAAATCGATAGCGCCCATCTTGCGGCTCACTGGCGACGTTAATTTTCATTCCTGCTTTATATTTAAGTTGATTCGCAAGTCGTACATACAAATCGCGTGAAATTTCTAAAACCTGTCGCAACATGCCATCAATACGAAAACGCATCACACATTTTGTCTCGTCGGGCTCGTAGTGAATATCTGATGCTCCAGCCTTAATCGCCGATACGTTCAACATATTGAGCGCCTCTTCTGCAGGCAATTTTTCGAGCTCGGTTTTGAGCTTTGCCATATTCTCTAACTCCTTTTCAAATTGAATATCTTTTTCAGAGACGACGTTTTTTATCTCCTCTTTTTTTATGTATTGATTGCTCGCGTACCACTTTTGGCCCTCTGCAATACTCGTTCGAGACGATATAAACTGCTCGACTTTAAATCCTTTCGTCATCATTTCTTCTAGAAACGCTTTTGTATCGGCATTTGCAGGATCAGCAACCGCAAAACGATACGTTTTTCCTGTCTTAAAAAACGGCATTACGACCGCTTTCTGCGCGTCTTCAAGTGTAATAACTTTGAGCACATCGGGGTTGAGCGGGAAACGCGCCACATCAACATATTGCATGTATAATTCTTTGGCCTTTTGCTGCGCCTCTTTATCTTCGGCATCACGATTGATCATCGAAAGCACCTGCGTTGAGTCTTGCTCATTTGTCGCATCGTGAGTTCCGCTACTTGCATGCTGCAGAGACGTTGTTTTCATTTATATTAGTTTCCTTTAATTATAGCACAAAAAATGGTATAATTTAAAGATTTATTACGAATCAAAAACAAATATAAAATGGTTAGTTTTGTGTACCATACGCGCCCAGACCTTCCAGAAGACGAAGCTCTCGTAGATCTTGCTGGGGAAACACCGCTTAAAAGCGGCACACTTGGCGTCGCCGAAAGAAGAAGTGGAACACAACAAGACATCGCACATACGCTCGCCCAAAATCCTCAATATGGCTTTATAAACGCCCTTTCAGAAGGACTTCGCCCCGATGAAAAACAACTTTTTATCGATACACATGTCGATGCGCGAACGGGATTACTCAAGCGAAGTGGTTTGAATATGTATAAACGCATGCTCGAAGATGGCCGCAGCGTCTCGATTGCTTTTCTCGATGGAGATCACTTCGGCGCGCTCAATGACGTCTGCGAAAAAGAATTTGCCGATCGACAAATAAGCATCATGGGAGAAGAATTAGGAAACATGACCGAATTACTAAGAGAAGAAGGGCACGAAGTCTTTGCCGTCCGTTGGGGCGGAGAAGAGTTTGTCATTTTTGGAGAAGTTGAAAAAAACGAGTTAGAAGCAGCACTTTCACAGGCAACAGAAAAAATTAAAACACGCATTAGACAAAATATTTCAAAAGATGATTTAGACGAAATGGCTTCACGAATATTTCTTAAAAAATATGCGTCACTCCCCGACGGGCTCGAACGAGCAAAACACGAAATCGGCGGTATAACGGGTGGAATTTCTCGCTTTCAAATGCCAGAATACAGTGAAGCAAAAGCACGAAATACGGTTACCTATACCGATGAAATTTTAAGTAGTGGCAAAGATGTTCATGGTCGCGGAAAAATGTATGTAGACCAAAATACAATCGTACAAGCAACACGCGCGGCCACAGATTTACACGAAGATAATGCACTTTCTCCTGAACAAAATGCGAAATTTAATGAACTTGCAAAAGCATTCGAAGAAAAAATCAACGCGCGCTTTTTAGAAAAAACACCTCAGTCGGCTGAACTCTTTTCACGTACCGCATCGAATTCTCAGTCAAAAAAAATCCTTGATGACTATTTTAAAACTCCTCCTTTTAGCCTTTCAGGAGCAGAAAAAGCATCAGAGCAACTTGATATTGCTGTCGGCGAACTTCGTACCGCAAAAATTGAAATTATGAGAGCTCAACATGATTACGGCACCTACACAGGGGCCGCTACACCAAAAAAACTTGAAGAGTGTCATGAAAGTCACCCGATAACGGGAGTGATTGATATTAGTGAGTTTAAATCTATCAACGACACAATTGGCCATACACACGGAGACACGTATCTCATGTGGTGTTTTAACGAAGTAATTCTTGATGCTGCGAAGGCGTGCGAACTGAATGAAGAAGATATTATTATTGCACAAGATCGAGCGTCCTTCCCTTTTAGAATACGCAGTGAAAATCCCAAAATTCTCTCACAATTCGCCGAAAATCTACAACGCGTCTACACTATTAAACTGGCTCAATTCACACATCAAATTGCCCCCACCGATCCGTCTTTCTTAGATAAAATTCGATCGGAGTGGATACGCAACGACAAATCTGCAACAATGGGGCACCGAATTGACGCTATGAATACTTTAGTAATTAAAAAATCTGTATGACAATCAAAGAAATCACACTAGAAAATGCACAGCACGTGGTACGAGATTTTCTCACCGAAACGCACGAACATGCAGTTAATGATAAACGTGCAGAAAGACCTAATGACGCTGGTGATTATTCTGCTTCACGCACGTTAGCATGCGATATCGCAGACCTTATTGGAGTCCTTCTCGCACAAAAAGATTCACTCTTCAATAAGCCAAATGCACGCATTGTCGAAGCATTTGAAGATATTGATGATTCAACAAACGGCATAGAGAGGCAAAATGCACTCAACGTATTTCTTACCGAACTTGCGCTTGGTGATTTAGTGGGATTCAGTGAGGATTTATTTGATAAACTTGGTGAAAGATTCGAAGAAACGTTCGATATCGCTCCCGAATTCCCAGGTGAAGAAGCACGTGCTCACGAACTTGGTATACGGTTTTTAGTTCAATATAGAAACGTCGACCGCATTAGTGCAGAAACTGAATTACATAGAATCAACCTGGTTTTTCAAAAAAAATATAAGAAAGTACCGAGCGCCGAAGAAATAATTACATACGTAACACAGAATAAATAAAAAAACCGCCGCTCCTATGTTTTGAGAGCGACGGCGTATTGGTTGTGCCTAAAAATCCTTATTTCACCTTTTTCATCGCGTCGGCAACGATTGCGCCCTCTACTTCGCTCACACCTTCGATTGAAGCAAAATCCTTCGCAGAAAGACCTCGAAGCTGTTCAATATTAGTAAGATTTGCGCCTGCAAGTTTTGCAACGATTTCTGGGGTAATACCCTCAAGCTTGCTGATTTCAACAATATGCTCTTTCTCTTTTGGAGCTTCCATCGGCGCATTTGCTTTACGTTGTTGCTCAGCTGCAAGACGAACTGCATCTTCTGGAATATCTTTTGCATCTAAAATATCGATTTCGAGACGAACCAACTGAGAAGCGAGACGAACGTTTTGACCCTGTTTACCAATCGCCAATGGACGTTGATCAGGGGTTACATACACACGTGCGCGACGACCCTCGATATCGAGATCAATGAAGGTAATTTTTGCAGGAGACAATGCAGCTTCTAAGAATCGTCGTGGCTCTTGGTGCCATTGAATAACATCGATACGTTCACCGCTCAATTCGTCGGTAACGTTCTGTACACGTACACCTTTTTGACCAACACAGGCGCCAATCGGATCAACTTTTGCATCGGTTGAAGCTACCGCAATTTTACAGCGCATACCTGGCAAACGAGAAATTGCTTTTATTTCAACAAGTCCTGCCTTAATTTCGGGAATTTCGAGCTCAAGAAGTTTCTGAACCAACTTAGGGTGTGTTCGAGAAATGAGGAGCTGAGGCCCTTTTGGAGTTTTAATAACACGGTCGAGATAGATTTTAATACGTTGTCCACCGAAGTATCGTTCGCCAGGAATCTGCTCATCGGCTGGCAACACGGCCGTCACTTTATCGAGATCGATAAATACGTTGCGACCTTCAACCCGATGTACAAGTGCATTAAGAAGTTCGTTCTCACGATCTTTAAATGTCTGGTACATAAGCTCTCTTTCAGCTTCTTGCAATCGTTGAATTATTACTTGTTTTGCTGACTGTGCTGCGATTCTTCCGTAACCAATAGGAGTAACATCCATTTTTACTTCATCGCCAATTTTAGGAGTTTTCAAAAACTGCTTCGCATCTTTTACCGTAATTTCATTATCTTCAAGTTCAACTTTTTCTACAACTTTCTTCACGAGATAAATTGCAATGTTGCCCGATTTTTCATCGAGGCCAATATCGATGCTCTGATCACGTGTTCCATAATCTTTGCGGTACGCAGCACGAATTGCGGCTTTAACCGTTTCAAGAACCACATCACGGGGAAGATTTTTTTCGTCGCACAGTTGGTTAATCGCTGCAATAAATTGTGACTGCATAAAGGAGAAAAGGTTTAAAAATGAATATGAAAACGCGGATTTCTTGCCGAAATCCGTGGTAAATTTACTATTAAACTAATAATACGTCAAATGAAAATGCAAAGAATGTTACCCCGGATCAAAAAGGCTTTGCTAAAGCATCAATTTCACTACAAAAGTTTTTTACCTTTATCAAGGTGATTTCGAGCGTATTTTCATTCCATGTTGGATGCCTATATATAACACCGGCATGGGTTACTACGCCTTGAGGATTAAACAAAAACCACTCATCAAGTTTGTTTCGCGCTAAAGAATTAAAAAGATCAGTTGGCGCCTTTTCTCTATCTGAGGAATGAACAATAAATTTTTCTGCCTTCGCTCGAGGAAATAAACATGCAATACAAAAATTGTATACTGAAGGGGCATCACTATAAGCGTTATACCAATAATTCATCTCATATAAGTAAATTGTCGATTCTTCTTCTTTTCTTATATAAAGATCATCTCCAAAAGTAATTTTGCCGTATGTTTTACTTACCCCATTGGCATCACTAAATAAAGATTTTAATTCAGGGTACTTTTCAAGAGGGATTTTAGTAAATCCTAATCCTGTAAAAAGTGCGTTTTTTAGAGCTAAAGTTTTTTTTAATTTCCTAGCAACGAATGGAAAAATAACAACGATTCCAATAATTCCAAAAGCTAAACCAATAAGATCGGATTGTTGTTCGCTCAACATATCTTATTTTCGTAATTTTCTAAACGCGTACGCCGCAGCCGGAGCAAGTCCCGCTAATGAAAGATAGATCGATACATCAGGCCCCGTGTTTCCCCTCTCTGGCATACGGATAAGTCGCTGACTACCACCAAGTGAACCAGCGCCTTCGAGCGCCGCACCACGAAGCTCATTAGAAGCACCGGCCGTTGAACCACTTCCCGAGCTTGAACCTGAGCCCTTTTTTGTGCCAGCTCCAGATCCACTCGCTGTTTTATCGGTCTTTTTAACACCAGAATCCACAATAAAACACGTCATATTGCTTTGAATAAACAGGTTTGTCGGACACGGAATACAAACGCCTTTAGTAAGCCCCGCACGATCAGGACCGCTGTAATCGAACTTGCCTTGTTCAGTACATGTTTTATCTGGAATTACGACAGGAATCGGCACACACCCACCAACTCCATCTCCCATTTTGCCTGTCGGCATTGTTTCTTGTTTGTCAGGAATATTAATACAGAGGTCGGGCTTTACGGCAGGCGGTGGAGGCGGAACCGTACACCCACCGGCAGGGATTTCACGGTCAATAACGTCGGGAGTCTGGGGGCAGGCGTCAACGATCTCATTTTGCACACACTGTCTCAAAATAATATCGAAATGCTGTGAGTCTGGGTCACAGTATTCACTACCATTAGGCACACACTCACCCGCTTCGTTTGGATGTTCTCCGTCACTACATACATCGTTTTGTGGATCGGGAATATCTTCTCCATCGGCACCAGGAACAACCTCAGAGCCCGGAACATCTTGCTGATCGTTAGCCGGTATTTCCATTGCAATACTTGCAAGACCGTTTGGCAGCGTTACGGAGTGATATCTATTAAGGTAAATATCACCAGGATTTATGAGTAACTTAAAATGTTGAATTGCATTCGCCTCTGGATCGTCTTCAATTTTCACCTTTATAAGGAAATGCGTAGGATGACCAGTAGCAAGCATCTGATTAAACCCACTAAAAGTAAAAACGTTATTTACCGGTGCGATTGGTCTAAAAAGTTGTCGTTCGACTCCTTCAGTATTTACAATAACAAGCTGTGCTTTTATACGTGCACCTGGCGCAGCATCTAAAAGAGTAGTGTCTAATCTTGCCTTCACCATCGATAACATAGCATCTCTTCCAGGCGAAATGGTAAAACCTAATACCGGTGCTGTTGTTGCTGCACCCGAAGAGAAAGTCGCAGCGGGGATAGTGTCAGCAACAATTGAATGTGCACAAATATGAGCCGCATTACATACTTCAACGACCGGAGGTGGTTCTCGTTGAATCTCATCAGCGGCAGGAGCTGCAGCCGAGTTTGAAAAAGTGTAGGTAGTCGCGCCCCACATTGAACCTTGTTGATCAGAGCTAAAGTGTTCATTATCTCCCCACAACGAAATATTATTTACAGAATCAAAACCGATACGAATTGTTCTTCCGATAATATATTCTCTGAAATTAACATTTGGCATAACTCTTAATGAGAGGATCTTACCAGTCGGTAACGGGTGTCTATTTCTGCAAAATGCCGTATTCGCTGGTTCACACTCAGCTATATCAGCGGGTGGAGAAAACCGAAACGAAACCGTCTTCGCGTCTGCGTTAATAATAGGCGATGCACTAATACTCTGGTTTGTATCAGCATCGAACAAAAAATACGTAAGATGATTTGCGGCAACCGGCATATCAGCTGTTTTTAGTTTGAAAGCGATAGTATTGATATTTGATTCAGGAACAGTGTTTACTCTAAATTTAAAGACTTCTCGTATTACATTTGTAGGGTCTGTTATATCAATAATATTTGGTGCAGCTGAATTCTGAATTAGTACGGTTCCTGTT
>CAYHBN010000054.1:0-10577 GCA_964354865.1 uncultured Candidatus Peribacteria bacterium | reverse complement strand
CTTTATTTACAATCGCCATTTTAATTGCTGCACTTTTCTTTAAAACTTGAGTGAGCATTTTTTGATTTCTCGCCAAAATTTGTTTCGAATTATTTTCTAGAAAAGTGAAAAACTTTTTGTCACGAATAATTGCGTGTTTTATTATTTCGGCAAATCCATTTTTAAATTCTTTCTCAGGCAACGTTTTTAAAAGGAGTGGATCCATGATGAGCAGTTCTGGTTCGTAAAAACTTCCTACTAAATTTTTCCCTTCATCTAAATCGATTCCCGTTTTGCCTCCAATGCTTGAATCTGCCATCGCAAGTATTGTTGTCGGAATATTTATGTACGAAACGCCTCGTAAATATATCGATGCTACGAACCCCGAAATATCGCCAACCACGCCGCCGCCAAAGGCAACAATGCAACTATCGCGTCGCATTTTTAATTTCACGAGTGAGCTAATGATTTTCTCGATTACAGAAAACGATTTACTTTTTTCGCCTGCTGGAATCAGTAATACATGGCACACGAGCTTGTGCTTTCTCAGTTGTGCGGCAAGCTCGTGTGCTTTTGTTGCTAAATTTGTGTCCGAAATAATGCAGAAGCTATCACTGATTTTTACGCAGAATTCATGTACGCGCGAAAATGATTTTTCTTCAATGATGAGCTTCATAAGTATCTCTATTATATGGTACGTTTCATGGCTGCCACAATAGGACGAATATCCTCCATTAAATTCTCAAAATCTTTCACGGTAAGAGCTTGATCAGCGTCACAGAGCGCCACCGCTGGGTTTGGGTGTACCTCGACCATAATGCCGTCTGCCCCTGCAGCAATTGAAGCTCGAGACATAGCAGGGATTAGAGCTGTTTTACCTGTTCCATGGCTTGGATCGACGATAATTGGTAAGTGAGACAATGATTTGATAATCGGTACGGTCGCGATGCAGAGTGTGTTTCTAGTTTCATCTTCAAATGTTCGAATGCCGCGTTCACAGAGAATGACATTTTGATTACCCTGTAACAAAATGTACTCAGCTGCAAGCAAGAATTCTTTCATGGTTGCTGACAGTCCTCGTTTGAGCATGACTGGTTTATTTGCTTTTCCACACTCTTTCAAAAGATCAAAATTTTGCATATTTCGTGCTCCGATTTGAAGAATATCAATGTGTTGAGCCATGAATTCAACTTCTCGAACGTCCATGATCTCTGAAATACTTACGAGGTCATGTTTTTTTGCAGCAGCTTCTAGCATGAGTACTCCATTACGCCCATGGCCTTGGAACGAGTACGGCGTTGTGCGTGGTTTGAATGCTCCGCCTCGTAAAACAGTTGAGCCGGCAGCTTTAACGCCGCGAGCGGCAGCATCCATTTGCTCTTCATCTTCTACAGAGCAAGGGCCAGCCATAACTACTACCTTTGAGCCACCAATTTCGACATTACGTACTTTTACAATTGTACTTTCGTGTTTTGTTTCGCGGCTTGCTAATTTGTATGGGCGAAGCACCGGCATTACATTTGACACTCCGGGTAGGCTCGCTACATGCCGTTCGTCGAGCGTTCGTTCGTCGCCAATAACGGCGATTACTGTTCTTTCAGTTCCGTAGAGGGGCACCGGTTTAAGCCCTGGGTGCTTTTCAATCTCTGTAATAACGTGTTGTATCTCTTCAGCAGGTGCCTGCCGTTTCATTATGATAATCATATCTTTTAAATTAGTTGGTAAAGTAGAAAGTTTAGGGATTTTTTCAGCGTCGATAAAAACATGTCGTGTTTCTAAAATGTGAAGTGCGCCAAAGACGAGACTGAAGTACGGGAGCTGCTGGTTGTGACTTGGTAGTCATAGGGAAAGGGGTTAGGAGGATTAGAGGTGGTAGAGTAGGAATGAAAATATAATGTGCAATACAAGGAAACAAGGAGCTTATGACGGAGCCGTACTGGCAAAGTACGGCGAGGAATGAGCGACGAAGTTGACACTGTAGGGTACATTATATTTTCATTCCTAACAAAAAAAATCCCCGTTCGAATGCCTGGGGAGTAAGTGTTCAATATTCGTATACACGAAGACACTCCCTAGGCGAGGGGATAAAAGTAAGCCCAAAAGCTAAAAGAATGTGTTCTCATGTACGGCGACTGTATCAGTATTTATTTATTTGGTCAAGGATTTTTTGAACACTGAGTGCGTTTTCGCTGTTCTGTAAGAGACGCGCGAGCTCTAGCATCTTTCTGTAAATATCTTTTTTTTGTTTTGCATCTTGTACTGTTTTAACAGTACTCACTTTTTCTGATAGCATGTTGTATTCAGTTGCATAACATGATTGAAGTAGTTGCGAGTCTCCATTTTTCTTTGCGTAAAATACTGCCTTTTGCAGATCTTTACTTTGAAGAGCTCGAACGCAAAGGTTGTGGTATGCAATGCGAACGTTGTTTTCAACGAGGTCGCGTTTTTGCGAAAGAACGGCTGCTAATTGTGCACCTTTTACAAATATTTCTGGATCAATGCCCTCGGTTCTTTCTCCCTGTTCGCTGATATCGAGTAGGTTCGTAGAAACGAGTTCAACGATCGGTGCGACATAGTCATATTTGTCATATTTTTGCCATGTTCCATTGGTAGCCTCTATATCATCTCCTTGAAAATGTAAGCACACGTGCCCGGGAATTAATTTTATTTGTAGGTCGGTAATAGGGAATTTGCGGGAGTAAAATGCCGAGTAAAGTGTAACTATTTGATTACAATCTCCCACGTAATTGTCTGTCTCGGGATTGGTAAGTAGCTTGCCGAAACTCACTCCTTCTTTATATACATACTTGCCACGATTCGGTGAAAAATAGTCCATTAATTTTTGAATATAGATTTTTTTGTCACTTGTCGTTGGCGGTATTTGAGTAGTACTTGTTTGAGTAAATGCCTCAAAATCATTCAGCATCAACTTTGCATTTCTATAAATTGCCCTTCGTCTCGACTTTGTTAAATACGTATAGTTTTTGTATCGTTTCTCAAACCAGATGCTCGTGACAATTAAATTTTCCTGCATGAGTGCAATAAGTCGTTTCTCTACATCGTATTTAGATCTATACGAAGTTACCCATCGGCAAAATCCATTCACTCTCATTTCGAACGGATCGACGAAAGGAGTAAAAAAAGCGAAGACCTCCCACAGAATTTTTGTTAGTATGTTCATTGTTACTGAATAATTATACACGAAAATGCTCATAGATTGTCATTCACATATTCACGTAGATGCTTTTGACGCTGATCGAAAAGAAGTAATTACTCGTGCCCAAGCGGCAGGGGTTGAGAAACTTATTAATGTCGGATTCGATGTCGAAGGTAATTTTAAAGCGATTGCACTCGCAAATCAGTATGATTTTATTTATGCAACGATGGGTGTACATCCGCATTCTGCAAGTGAATGGAGTGAAGAGGTTGGCGAAATGATTATTGAAACAGTTAAAAAGGAGCCTAAAGTTGTTGCTCTTGGTGAAATGGGTCTCGATTATTTTAAAAACTACCAACCGCGAGAATTACAGATTGCGGTTCTTCGAGCGCAGTTAGCTATAGCTCAAAAACTCGAGTTGCCCGTAATTATTCATTGTCGTGATGCGTTCACTGATTTATTTGAAATTCTTCCTCACTATCAGTTACCAGCCGTTTTATTGCACTGTTTTACTGGCACTCTTGAAGAAGCTCGAGTCGGTTGGGAACGTGGGTACTATATGGCTTTCACGGGGATTGTTACGTATCCAACGGCGGAGTCACTTCGACAGGTGGCGCGCGAGTGCCCGTCTCATTTAGCGGTAGTCGAGACAGATTGCCCCTATTTACCTCCTGTACCACACCGAGGTAAGCGAAATGAGCCTGCATTTTTGAAAGATACTGCCGATTTTTTGTATTCTCTCCGGCCTGAACTAAGCGAGATAGTTTTGGCTCGAAATACTAAACTCCTATTTAATATAGAGTGACCTAGTGATGGTCTTGATAAAATCAGAAATACTGCTATAATTCGCGCTTATTAAATCGCCATGCAACCTTCTCCCCCATCATCGCAAGACGAAAAGGATGTTTATACGTATTGGAACGAGTTGGATTTTGTTAGTGATGGTACGAAACAGCCAAAAGAAATTCTTGATCAGCTTTTTACATTATTATCACCATTTTTGCCAATACATGTTTTAGAAAATGACGAAAGGAAAGAGCGCATTCGCCGCATATGTTCTTTAATAGAGATGCACTCAAAAGAGGTTAAATCTAAGTTGATACAACTTGGAGAGACCGAGGTTGCACCAGTGTTAAGTTCTTTAGCCCCAAGTACTACTACACTCAGTCTTATAAATGAGAAATCAGCGATTTTGATGTCGGAGTTTTTGCTCTCAACACAACCAGAGTATACTTCTGAGTTGCTCGATTGTATGGGTTTTTTATCGAAAGGGGATTTCGATAGGACAAAGGTTGCTCAATTGAGACGTGAAACTCAAGATAAAAATCTTTCAGCGGGCATGGAATATGCGATGCCTCTAAGTGATTTATTTCCTGCATGGTTTCCTCGTGATTTAGCACATCGGCTCGAGGTAGTCGCTCGAGACATGATCTTGCCCAAAAAAAGGCACTCTAAAGATGTCGCCAATGCTACCATTCAAAAAAAGAGAGTGACGGCAATCCCGCATTATCGTCGTTTACATGATTGGATGCTTACTTCACTGAAAAGTTTTAATGCAATTAAACATGGAGTTCCTCAAACCCATGAAGAACTTTTGAAAGAGGTAAGCAGTGAAGACCGGTTACAATCTATGCAAATAAGCGACATTGATACGTTTGAGCTTATAGAGCTTTTGAAAATTATCCTGAACCCTGATTTGCAGCCAAGGTACAGGTATGAAGCATTTATTAAATTATATTTATCAATCTCTGAGTTCTCGTTAACGAATAATCCTGTATTTCAGGCTCGTCAAGAAACACGGAATAGGTTATCTCTTTTGTTAGGGGCTCAAATTTTTAAAGGTCCGCCAGATCCTCAGCCCGCAGCGATTCCTAACGAAGTAATTACAACCGTTTCACGCGAAGAAGTGACCAAGTCCACAAAGTTGAAATTAAACGCCCGAAAAGTGAGTGAAAATGTACGAAAATGTCTTGATACTCCTTTTGTTGTAGATCCAACTCACGTTACGTATGCATCTCGCACAAAAGATGCAAAATCCACTACCCGCAAAATGTTATTAGCACATATGTTGTATAAAAAATGCGAGGCAATATTAAATGGAAAAATAACTGACCTTGACCCTACGAAATATACTTTAGAAAAAGCTACTGCAAAAATTTCTGAATTTAAAGCTCGCCGCCGATTTAATACAGGTACAAGTCCAGCTGAATGTGATAGAAAGTTTTCGTTAAAACCAATTTCTTTTGATAGTATTGATGACGCACTAGGTTTTTCGTTTGGTGTAAATCTTACGAAGCCAATTAATGCGTATGAATCATTCGAGGTGGAAGGAATAAACTCTGTTTTTTCTTCTTTCGCAGAACAAATCGCAAGTGGTTTGGGTTTGAGCAATGTTTCATTCGAAAATCATTTGTGGGCACAAAACAGTGCAAATGGTGGATCTTCTTCGGACTTTAGAGTTTTCAAAATTCACGGAGAGGTGACCGTTGTGAAAGAAGTTTATAATGCAGATGGCAATCGCGTGCAAATACTTCTTAAAGTTCCCGTTGAAGTACAGATTTTTCCTCTTGAAACTGAGTTGCGTTTACACGGCGATGGTCCAACTGGTAAAGTCGCATACAAACAAGGGCAAAACAAAAGTCTCTTAGAATTTGTTGCACCAAAACCGCTTTTCGCAAGAAGATTATCTGCTCACCAACATCAATCTAAAAAACTTTCGACACCCACTCTCTCAGAGTAGTGTTAGCAGCCAGTGCTGGCTTTAGTTCCATTCGACCACACTCTTTTTTAATTTGCGGTAAATTTTTTGGTACGCGAATTGAACCTATCAGTCCAACTTCTCCAACGAATATTGATTTATTTGGCATCGCCTTTTGCCTGAGTGAAGAGAGGATTGCAGCACAGACGGCAAGGTCTGCACTCGGGTCTTGAATGGTGTAGCCACCGACGACGTTTACATAAATGTCGTACTGCCCAAGCGGTACATTTAAATGTTTTTCAAGTGTTGCGATTAATAACTGTAGTCGTTTTGAGTCGATGCCGCGCGAAGTTCGTTGTGGGTATCCGAAGACGGTTTTATTCGTGAGCGCTTGTACCTCGAAGAGCAGGGGACGAGTGCCTTCGAAATTCATCGTGAGAGCAGCGCCGACTGGTAATTCAATAAGATGTTCAACAAAAAACTCTGAGGCATTTTTAACGGGCAATAATCCCTCTCCAGTCATTTCAAATACACCGACTTCGCTCACGCTTCCAAATCGATTTTTTACACAACGTACTAATCGTGCTTCGTAGGTGCGACTGCCTTCGACATACATGACGGTATCTACTAAGTGTTCGAGCACACGAGGTCCCGCGAGTGTGCCATCTTTTGTCACGTGTCCGATAATTAAAACCGTCACGCCATTGCCTTTTGCAAAGTGCATTAATTTTTCAGTACAGGTGCGTACTTGTGTAACAGTACCAGGGCTCGACGGAATTGCATCGCTGTACATGACCTGAATTGAGTCGACGATAACGAATTCGCTTTTGCTTTCTTCAGCCGAGGCGATTATGGTCTCGATGAGTGTCTCTCCTAAAAATGAAACCTCTTGTAGTTTGAGTCCCAATCGTTTGCCTCGTAATGCTATTTGTCTGTCAGACTCCTCACCTGAAATATATAAGACGTTTTTGCCTTGATTCGAAAGTTTTTCAGCGATCTGCAAAATGAGTGTGGATTTTCCAATACCTGGTTCGCCGGTTATTAGGGTGAGTGATCCATCGACAATTCCTCCTCCAAATACACGATCAATTTCTTCGATCCCCGTTTTTTGACGTTCGTTTTCGTCACGTGCCAAAAGGAGTTCATTAAAACGTGATGGTGCGCGCGCGTGCCCTTTTATAGTTCTTTGTTGTGTAGGATTTTTTGCCAGCACGGTTCCATCTTCGTCAAACGTATTCCACTCGTTGCACTGTGGGCATCGCCCAATCCATTTAGAAGAATCGTATGCGCAGTTGCGGCATGTATAGACCACTTTCGTTTTCATAAGCATTTTCGTTAGAGAGATTCGTACACCATGGCAGATTCATCTGCCATTTTTCTCGCGTAGTAGGTAGCTTTTACGTACTCGCGTGCGTTATTGCCTATCGTAGCACGCAATTCTGAACTTTCTATGAAATCGAGTAGTGCTTTCTCTAAATCGACGACGGATTGTGGCGCTACCAGAAGCCCCGTCTCGCCATTGCGAATTATTTCTGCAATGCCGCCAACATTTGATGCAATAACCGGTTTACCGGCCAAACTTGCCTCGAGTACTACCAATCCAAATGCCTCACGCTTACTTGGCAGAACAAAAATATCACACGCCTTCATGAGTGCTGGTACATCTTTTCGTCGTCCCATAAAGCGAATGCGGTCGCCGAGAGCCATAGAATTTTGTTTGTATTCATTCTCTTGCGGGCCACGGCCAACCAAAAATAGTTTCGCCTGTGGGTGGGTTTTAACCACTCGTGAAAATGCGTCGATTAAAAACTGCTGTCCTTTGCGTTCGTGAAGTTCTGCGACACACAGAATTGCTACTTCTCCTTCTTGTAATCCCATCTCGTCTCTGCGAACTGCCGCAACGTCTACTGAGTCGAACTCTTTTTCCCACGCTTCATTATCGAGTCCGTGTGGAATGACGACTATTTTCTCGTTCATAAGTGGATCTTGTGCAATGACAATTTCTCTCGACGCCTCAGAGGCAACAATCGCTTTTGTAATTCGTTTATTACAGATTTTTTTAACCCAGCCTTTAAGTCCAGAAAGCGCAAAAGGGTCATGTTCTGTCACTACAATCGGTTTATTTTTTATTGAGAAAAAACTATAACGTGCCGCTCCCGGATTCCATAAATGAACGTGCACGATGTCGAATTCTTTCGCTGCATTTTTTAGGTATGAGTAGTGGCGTGGATCGTGTTTGTGCGAAACCGGAAAACGAATTACTTCAAATCCAGCTTCAATCCACTGTTGGCACCAACCATTAAGCGCCGTAAATTTCGAGCAGGCAAGTGTCACGGGATATTTTTCTTTCGGCAAAAACTTCGCGAGCGTGAGCATCTGGTTCTCAGTGCCGCCGAGCAGAGGAGTATCTGTATAGAAGAGGATTTTTTTCACCGGGGAGAGTATACACTACTACTCGCAGAAGCTCACTTTGACAGCCGTAAGTATTAAATACATGTAAATAAGAGTACAATTTATGGCGTAGTTTGTGGTTAGCAGTGCTAAGACTAATAGGGGCGTTAGGTGCGTATAACTCGTTCGTTCATCAGTCTCCTTTACTCCAATCTTCAGTCTCGTATCTCGTGAGTCTAACTCTTGTGATTATGACTAAAAAAGTATTGGCAAGCCTTGTGAATCAGATAGCTCTTCGCGCCATTAACCTGTTAGCCACAGACTGCAAATAATCACAGATATACTCTATGGGGCCAATACTAATTTTTGATAAGTCAGCATTTCAAAATCTAAATGTTGATGATGCTGTATGGCTCGATAATTCTTATCTGTGTAATATAACGCCTCTTTTTTTAACAGAAACTCTGGCAGATCTTGAAAAAGAAGTAGGCCGAGGCCGTTCCCCCGAAGACGTAGTTGGCAATCTTGCATATAAAACGCCAGATATGAATTCAAAGACGAATATTCATCATTCTCGACTAATTGAAACTGAGCTCTTAGCCGGTGGTGCTGTTGATATGACTATTGGAAGGCCTCATGTGTCTGGAGGTACTACTATAGAGTTAGATGGAAAAACTGGGGTAATTTTTAAGCCATCTGAAGAAGAAGAGGCTATGTCTCGATGGCAAAAAGGTGAATTTATTGATGCTGAAAGGCTTTTTGCGAAGGCTTGGAGAAGATCATTATTATTAATCGATTTGGAATCTAGGTATGCATATTTCCAGAGATTTTTCCCCCTTGGGAAGCCTAGAACGCTTGAAAATGTAAAAGCTATTGTTGATTTTTATATGCGTGGGGCAGATCAAGAGAGTGTGCTTAGATTTGGGCTTTCTATTGTAGGCATATCAATGAAAGGACAAGAACAGGTTGTTGAAAGGTGGAAAAATTCAGGTAAGCCAATAATACATAAATTTGCTCCCTATTTTGCTTATATGTTTTCCGTAGATTTTTTCTTTTATCTAGCAATTGCGGCTGATCTCATTAGTCGTGGGAGAGCTAGTCATAAAATTGATCTTGCGTACTTGTACTACCTACCTTTTTGTATGGTATTTGCCTCTGAGGATAATCTACACAAAAAAATTGTCCCATTCTTTTTGAGAGGAAATCAGACCTTCATTAGTGGTAAAGAGTTGAAAGACGATCTTAATAAACTAAATACTCTCTACTCTACTTATCCCGAAGAAGTTAAAAAACGTGGCATTGTGAGTTTTGCGTCTTATCCACCAGACGATAAGTCTTTTTTAATTACGCGACTTTGGGATAAGCATATGAATCCAAACTGGAGAGACGGATTGAATAAACCTAAAATTCCACCTGGGTCAACAATTAGCCCCGAATTAAAGGAAAAACTACGTCGTTTTGAAGAAGACGGTGAAATTGTAACTGATAGAACTCATTTTGGAATTACAGATGTGGATCAAATGCTTGTTACTCGAAAAGTTCATATAAAAAAGGGCAATTGGATGCGTTTCCCCCCTGAAGTAATTGATGCACAAAAAAGTGCCAAACCGTGCTCCTATAAAGACTCTCAGTGCCCGTATGTTGGTAAATAGTGCTGGCGACCGTATTCCTATGGAGTATCAGGTCTGATCTCACGAAACTTTAATTTAGATACCTCTGATCGAAAATCTGCAAATCCTTTTTGCCATTCAGGTGTATTTATCTTATATATGCCATTGTAGATGGTTTTAACATTTGTTAAAGCATCAACGATCCAACGTGGTTCGTAGATTTCTCCATCAAACCAATATCTCTCAGTTACTGTATAGATGCAGCTGTTACCTGTCCTACTGTAAAATATTTCCTCAAGAGAAATATTCACGTCCTTATAAATCGTTGATTCTTCGATTTCCTCTTTATCGAGTCGTTCCTCAATATCCTTTACATACTTTTGGCATTCCTGTTTGTATTTAAAATCTTCGTCAGCTATTGACGTAGCAGACTGAGGTGTAGTTTTACTACTACATGCTATTAATGTCATGCTTAGTGCTATTATCAAAAATACTTTTTTCATATTAACTAGGATACAATACACATCATCTAATGGCTAATTTATTGGCAGAGTAGTGATGCTACCATGACGTATGGCCGTTGTTGTGGTATTGGTCTCGAGGTAACAAATTATCCCCATATAATAAATTGTGATGCTAAATCTTAAGGACTTTCAGTTTAAAAAAACTAATGTAAATGTGGAGGTTATTAAAAAATATCACTCAGAGGAGCAGTTTATGACTTTGGCAGTAGAGCTTTTTA
>CAYHBN010000053.1:0-10845 GCA_964354865.1 uncultured Candidatus Peribacteria bacterium | reverse complement strand
GGGCGCTTAGCTCAGCTGGTTAGAGCATCTCGTTTACACCGAGAGGGTCGAGGGTTCGAATCCCCCAGCGCCCACCAAATAAAATTGCCTCAGGTGGTTTTGTTTTACCCGTTTCTTTGTGGCCGGTTGTTATTATAAAAAAGAGATGGCCTATTATGACCATCCCTTTTAAGTGTTAACAAAATATCTGTTTCGCTTATTTCTTCAATCCATACACATTACGTCCAACACGTTCGAAGATTGGTTTGTTCTTCAAATTCAAAACAATGGTAATTTTTTTAACTTGGCGGCGACGAAGTACCTCTTTAACGATTTCATCACGCTCTAGTGGGCCTTTTTCTGCCAAGATAGAAGAGATAACGTCTGCAACCGTTCCGTCGTTATAACCCCATGTGCGGAGTGCGTAGATACCACGACCAATTAACACGAAAGCTTGGTCACGAATAAGTTCATTGTGAACGGCTTGAACATTGATTGGTTTAGAATCAAATTTAAGTTCTGCAATGCGATTCGAAATCTCAACATAGTGAAGTGGCTTTTGTGCCTCTGACAAAATATAGAGGATTTTATCGCGGAGTGTTCGTGGGTTGATATCTCTCCATTCAGAAAGTCCAACACCTTTTTTAACAAGTTTAATGCGGCGATCAAGCTCGAGTACTGAGTGAATAAACTGTTTGCTAATTCGGCGTCCTGTTTCTTTTTCGCTCGCTTCAGTTACTTCATCGAGCATTACTACCGATTGTTTTGTACCTAAGAATCGAATTGCCCAATCACATATTTTTGTAATTTCGCTCTTTTCAATTGTCTTCAATTTGAAGAAAGGGTGAGCATAGATCGTGTTTGGAACTCGTTCAAGGTTTGAGTCTAGCTCAAGTGACAAACGCATTGCTGAGACATCTGCAGTTGATGGATCACTCAAAAGAGAGATCATTTCTGAGAAAAGTCTTTGCTCTTGAATAACTCCTTCGTATTTTTGAATGATTGAGTTACCCAATACATTCAATTGGTTAAGTCTTGTGTTGCTTACATTTCGAGCAAGTTTCTTAAGCGCATTCTTTTCAATTTGACGAATGCGTTCACGAGTCACGCCAAATTCCTTACCGATGCTTTCGAGCGTTGCATGAGGTTTGCTATTTAAGCTATAGCGATTTTCAATAATGTGCTTCTCTTTTGGAGAAAGAAGGATAAGTAGATTGTTAATGAGGTCTTTTGCCTCGCCGAGTACTGATACTGCCTGTGATTGATCTTGTGTTTGCATGTATAATTTTGAGGTTAATTTACATTAGTACATTCTACGAGTTGTTGTTACATAGTCAAATTAGGGTACTGATATGACTGGGCTCCTTTCTTTCCGCTTAACAAAAGCCAAATTCATGCTTGTTGTATTTTAATAACAACACAATTAGCGTATAATTCAATCTTATTTTATTAACACATTTCTCGTAATTGACTTGCTGAGTTCGACTGCGGGCTGATTTTCGTAATTAATTTCAAACATCATGCCGAGTGCGGCGACCTGTATTTCAAAAAAGAAAAATAGTTGCGCTATCGCATGGGCATTGTTTTCACCAACGTTCATTTCGACTGCGGGAATCTTCTTATTTTCAAATGCGCCTAAAACACCCTTGTATTCAGCATTAAAAAGTTGTGAAAGGTCGTACGATTGCCCTGGAATTTTTATGCGTTCAGTGAATTCTGGTTTAACAAAAATATACAATTTGTCGCGTGGGCCATCGAGGAATAATTGTAGCTGCGCGTGTTGATCTTTCACCCCAACAGCTTTAAGTGGCGTAATGCCAATGTTTTTATTCTTACCAATGCTTTCTGAAAGAAGTTGAATGTACCAATCTGCAAAATAGTTGAGTGCTTCACTATAAATAAAGAGAGGTAAGATGTTTTTTCCTTGTTGGTAGTGCCAGCCCATGCTGAATGCGAGTTTTATCGCTTCGATGGAATCTACTTTTTTTAGTTGTTTGAGGAGTGCAATACAATCCACGCCGCTTGCCATAAGCGGTAATAGACCGACGGCGGTCAGTACTGAAAATCTGCCGGGCACCTTTGAAGAACAACTGAAAAATGTTGTAACGCCATGTTTTTTTAATAGCGTAATAAGTGAGCTTTTTTCATTTTCGCAAATTCCAATAATTTTCTTTGGATCAATTTTTTTTGAAAGTAAAATTCGCGCAAGCGCATCAACTTCGACGGTTTCTCCAGACTTACTGACCATGAAGAAGAGCGTTTTTTGTAGTGGTGCATTTCTGATAAACTCTTCTATAAATTGAGGATCAACGTTGTCGAGAAAATCCATGTTTCTAACGCCACACGCATGCGCTAATGCTTTTGTTCCCAGGCTTGAACCGCCTAATCCGACAACGCAAATTCGCTCGTAAGCGGGTAGTTTTAATCCTTTAAATGCAATGAGTGCCTCTGTTGTTTCTTGTGAAAAAGGCGCTTTGAAAAAAGGAGCTTCTTGAATGAGTGTTGCTAAAAATGCGAGTGAGCCTTCTTGTTTTGAAAGAAGTTTTTCAAGTGGTTTTGGCGAAGAGTGATAGCTGATTTTCATTACTGGCAATTTTGTAAGAAATATTTTATGACCGCCTCGTCTTCTTTAATTTCCGATGGAATGCGTTTAAGTCCTTGAATCACATGTGTGCGTTTGTACCCAAGTGACGTAAGTGCGTGAATAAGATCGTCGTTTGTTTCGTGTACGGTCATTTTTGTGTAGTTCAGCGCCGGTTCTCCAATCTCCATGATTTTCGAAGAGAGATCAACACAAATACGTTCAGCAGTCTTTTTGCCAATACCAGGAAGTTTTGTAAGATACGCGAGGTCTTTGTGTGCGATTGCGTTTTGAAGATTTTCAAGAGGAGCGTTCATCATTTCTAGCCCTGTGCGCGGGCCGATTCCTGAAACGCTTATGAGCATTTTGAAAATGGTCATTTCGCGCTCAGTTGGTAACCCATAGAGTGAAAGGTCATCTTCACGCACATTGGTGTGTATAAAAAATGCATATTCTTCTCCGCTGGTGAGTTTTTCAATAAGTCCTCGCGGTGCATGTACCTCGTAGCCAACATTAGCCACATTGAGGAGTATCGTTTTTTCGCGCTTTGAAAGGAGCGCTCCTTTAAGATATCCAATCATTACGAAAAGGATAGTGTATGGACCCCTCAAAGTAAAGCAAGCATCGCAAATTCAGCTCATAAACTTGAGCGTAACGAATGGACCGCCGAGGTACGTGATTGGAACAAGGAGCGAAGCCCCCTCTCCACATGTGTCGAGGGGACGCCCCGCTTTTCGGGGCTCTTCTTCCTTTTACTGTTCCAATCACGCACCATCGGCTTTCCCCATTCGTTACGCTCACTATTTTTGAGCCATTTTTGAATTTGTAAGGAATTTGTATGAAGGGCAGTTGGGAACGGATGTATTTTGCCGACCAGTCTAGCCTGCTGGTGGGCGGGATCATGTCGTAGCGACAGCGAAGATGACCCCGCTACTGCGGGGTCAATCCCGCACACGTGTTGAGGTCGTACGTAGCACCAGCGGAGTGTCGACCACTCGACCATGCTAGACCTCAACACAATGCAGGCTATGGTCGCAAAATACTCCGGCCCAACTCGCCCTTCATACTCAAGAAAAGGATAATTCAAAAACGTTACTCGAGTATGTGTGCCGTTACAAAACTTATGCGACGTTCAGCTCGTCCCACCACTCAGCGAAGTGCGTCGTTGTCATTCGTTTATAGAGTGCCTTTGCAGACTTTGTTTTAAGCACTTTTGAGCCATTTTCAAGCCATCGTTGTGCTGCTTTGTACCCGTTATCGACGTGTTCTTTTGCCTCAAACATTGTTTCTAAGAGATCGGCGTCGCGGGCGATGTGTGAATCTTTCGTTTTTTGTTCATGAAACTCGTTCCACAGATTTCGAATTTTTTCACGGATTTCAGGGGGGAGCGGCTCAGTTTGCTCCATCATCGCGTGTTGTTCTCCGGGTTGCATTTTTATATAGCGCATGGCAATGCGGTGCGCGTCTCCTACACGAATTTCACCAATGTCGTGAAAGACACACATAAGAGAAACGTGTTCTGCATTGCCGCCTTCACAAAAGGCGAGCATAAGGCCAATTTGTGCCGCACGTGCGGTGTGGTCGGCGAGTGAGTCGGGGTGTTTTATTCCGGCAAACTTGGTGCCGCAGTGCTCAAACTTTTTCATGAGTCCCAGCTCGAAGAAAAAATTAACGAGTTTTTTTGAAGAATCGGTCATAAATGGTAGAGAATGAGTTATTAGCTATAGAAAGGCGAATTTCGCTCATTAACTGCATTAAATAGTGCACATTGTGAATCGAAAGCAGTCGTGCGCCTAAAATCTCTTTTTCACGCATAAGGTGTTTTATGTACGATCGGCTGTGATTTTTGCAGGCATAGCAGGTACATGTTGGTGAAAGTGGATTTGCATCGCGTGCAGATTCAGGTTTGTCTATTGCGGTTCTCACTCCGTCTTGATTCCAAAAACAGCCATGACGAGCGAGTCTCGTTGGAATCACGCAGTCGAACATATCGATACCCGCTGCAACTCCGCGTACTAAATCGTCTGGTTCACCAATTCCCATTAAGTAGTGTGGTTTTGATTCAGGCAAAAGGGGAGCTACAAAATCGGTGACTCTCCACATTTCTTCTTTGCTTTCGCCAACGGCAACTCCGCCGATTGCAATGCCGAATGGATCTGCGTCGAGACACGCTTTTGTAGATTCTTCGCGAAGGTCTAAGTGAAGGCCACCTTGAATGATGGGGAACAATGTCTGGTCTTTTCTTGTTTGCGCTTTTTGGCAGCGAGCAAGCCAACGATGTGTGCGCTCCATCGATTTTTTTGTGTACTCTTTATCGGCGTCGTGTGGTGGGCATTCGTCAAATGCCATCATAATATCGGCGCCAAGTTTTTCTTGAATTATGATTGCTTCTTCGGGACTCAGAAAATGAGTACTGCCGTCGATGTGCGATTTAAATGTCACCCCTTCTTCAGTGATTTTTCGTAATCCTTTAAGAGAAAAAACTTGAAATCCACCGGAGTCGGTAAGCAGTGGGCGATCCCAGTTCATCCATTTGTGAAGACCGCCCATTTCGGCGACGAGATCTGCGCCAGGTCGCAGCATCAGGTGGTAGGTGTTCCCCAAAATAATCTCGCAGCCGAGTGCTTTTAGTTCGTCGTTGGTAAATGTTTTAACGGTTGCCTTTGTGCCACAGGGCATAAAGCACGGCGTAGAAATTTCTCCGTGAGGAGTTTTGAGTGTGCCGGTACGTGCTTTGCTCGCTGCGTCGCGGTTGGTGATGGTGAATGAGAACACGATTAGTTAGATTATTAGATGAGATAGATAATTGATGAAAAATACAAAATTCAAGTGCTCCGTTTCACTTCGCACTGAACATCTTTCCAATTATTTCTTCGAGCGAAGTCTCGTGAATAGAAATGTCGTCGACTTCTTTAAGATCGAGGAGATGTTGGGTCACATCTTTTACTTTTTCGCGAGGTACTGCTAATCGCAAAATAGTATCGCTGTTCTCTAAAATTTCGCCAAGGTTTTTCGCAATAGTTTCAGGGATCTTTGTCGCTACTTGTACTTCAATTACTTTTGTCGTCGAAAATTGTTCCGTGAGCGTTTTTACTTTGCCGTCATACATAATTTCGCCAAAATTTATGATTATCACCCGATCGCATAGGCGGCGAATGTCCTCCATGTAGTGAGAGGTAAGAATAATCGTCGCGCCTGATTTTTTGTTGTACTCATGCAGAAACTCGCGAATATTTTTTTGAGAAACGACGTCAAGGCCGATGGTTGGCTCATCTAAAAATAAAACTTCAGGGCGATGTAACAGTGCGGCTGCGAGCTCGCATTTCATTCGTTCTCCCAATGAAAGTTTGCGCACGGGCTGTTCGATAATTCTCTGAATATCGAGCAATTCAACGAGCATGTTTTTCTGTGTTTCATACACCTCATCTGGAATTTGATAGACCGCTTTGTTGAACTCAAAACTTTCAATGACGGGCAAGTCCCACCAGAGCTGATTCTTTTGTCCCATAACCAATGCAAAGCGTCGTTGAAATTCTCGGTCGCGCTTCCATGGAGTAAATCCTAATACTGTTGCTGTTCCTTGTGTTGGATACATTATCCCCGAGAGCATTTTTAGTGTCGTTGTTTTTCCTGCGCCGTTGGGGCCTACAAATCCTACAAATTCACCTTTTTTTATTTCAAACGAAACTTTTTTCACGGCTTGTTTAATCGATGCTTTTCTATGAAAAAGTGCTTTGATTGATCCCCAGATTCCAGACTCTCGTTTGTAGATGATGAAATCTCGAGATAGTTCGTGAGCTTTAATTGCGATTGGCATAGTTAGTTTGCAGAAGTGTATCGTTTAATACCATAGTACCAGACGACGCGTGAAATAAGATAAAAGACTGTAGTCAGTCCCAAGAGAATCATGAGAGACGTGTAATCGACCGTTTTGAGTGCGATTTCTGCGGGGACCGAAGCAATGAGTCCCATAGGAACTACAAAGGTTAAGAATTTGCCGAAGATGTCGGTATACATTGCACGTGGGTACCGCGAAAGCTGTGACATATTGAATATGAGAATATTAAATGTGTCCGTTTTTTCAATCCAAAAAGTGAGCGAAGCTATTATGGTAAGAAGGCTGTAGTAAAATATAAGAGATGCGCCAACGACGATAAGTCCGCCTATTACATGCACTAATTGCGGTGTATATGAAAGATTCGAAAATCCATACCAAAACAAGATTCCCGTCACGGCAATTCCTGCAATTTGATCAAAACGAATTTCCCAAAAAAATGAGAGAAGGCGCAGTGAAACAGGCTTAGTCATGCGAAAATCAAGTTCGCCGCGACGAACGGCCTGGCCGAAGTTTTCAATATTGTCTTTGAAAAAAATGTCGGCAATATTTTGAATAAGATAGTAAAAGGCCAAAATAATAATTACTTCGCCTTTGGTCCACCCCGCGAGCGTTTTTGTGTAGTAAAAAATGACTTCAATAAGAATTGCATATGCCCCAACCCACATGCTCATAAGTACGAGCGATATGAAAAAACTAGCACGAAAGGCGAGCATTTTTTTAAAGTTGAGTTCACAGAGTTTTAGGAAAATTTTCATTGAGTTCAAAATTATATGCCAACGCCTTCGAAGCGGCGAATTCCCCGGCGGAAAATAACGTGAGCTAAGAGAAAGAGTGCAGTCCCATATGCCCACTGGTAGCCAAGCCCCATGAGTAATTCAGGCGTTATGGTTGTCGCCTGTAATACCTGAATCGGATAAAAGAAAATATAACCGAAAGGGAGTTTGCTGATTACGTTTAAATAAACTGGTGGGAATAAATTCAATGGCACAATCATTCCCGAAAAAATCGTGAGCATGCCGAAGTAAATAAAAATAATGCGGCGCGTGTTTTCAAACCAGAATGAGGTCATTCCTATCATAGATAAGACACAAAAATTAATCATGTAGCCGCCAATGATGCTGACAATAATGAGTGGGACTTTTGCGGGAAAAATAGGAATACCACCGTAGAATATCCAAATTATTAAGCCGAAAATCACCGTGCCGATAAGGGTACGAAATGTATTTCTCGAGAGGTCTATTAAAAATCGAAAGGGGAGGTATGCAATTGGTTTTAGTAGGTATTGATTAAAGTCTCCTTTGTAAATGTCGTCGACGATGGTGAAGGCAATTTGAGAAAAAACAAAACTTGAGAGGATTTGTACAAGTAAAAAGTACGACATGATCGACGTATAGCTGTAGCTGCCAATGGTTCCACCTCCACTCACGGCTTTCCACAAAAAGGTGGCGATAGCGAGTCGAATGCCCCAGCCAAAAACGCTCATGAAGAAATCTGTCCGATATTCAACTGCTTCGAGCCAGCCGAGCCTGAACAATTTAAAGTATTTAGCTAATAAGGAATTTTTCATATGATTCAAAAAAATCGATGACGTGTTTTTCTAACTGTAGATTCTCTAATCTATTAATAGTCGCAATTCCCGTTGGACTGGTTATGTTTATCTCAGTAATATAGTCGCCAATAATATCAATTCCCGCAAAATATATTCCTTTTTTCGGTAGACCCGCAGCAACGGTTTCGGCCATTCGTTTTTGATGTTCACTCAGTGTTGCTCTCTCAAGGCTGCCCCCGCTCGAAATGTTATTTCGATATTCTCCCTTCGCTCTTACTCTATTTTCTACGCCGAGTATTTTTCCGTTTAATGCGACTGCCCGAATGTCACCTCTCTCAGCTTCAGGAATGTATTTTTGAATCATCACACTTTCGGTGCCATTTTTTGTAATGAGCTCGGTAATTGAAGAGAAGTTTTTATCGTCTTCTGTAAGTATACAAATACCGTGCCCGCCAAAATCGTAGAGCGGTTTAATGACCGCCACTTTGTGTTTTTCAACGAACGCGCGAATATCACTTTTGCGAGAAGTCACAAGGGTGGGAGCGCAATACTCAGGAAACTCAAAAATGAGCAGCTTCTCGTTGTAATTACGAAGCGCTTCTGGAGTATTCACCACAAATGTTTTTGATCGATCGATTCGTGAAAGTACATACGTCGCGGTGAGGTATGCGCTGTTGAATGGGGGATCCGTTCTCATAAAAATCACCTGCATCTCGTTTAGACTCATTTTTTTCGTTTCAGATTCTTGCCACGTTTTTTTTGCTTGTGAAAATACCTTCGATTCGCGCACATATCCATAAGCTCTCCCATTTTCGATAACTAGTTCGTTACTGTGACATCCGAAAACAGTATGTCCTCGTTTTGTGGCTTCTGCCATTACAATGAGGGTCGTATCTTCGTGTGGTATTAGTTTCTCGTACGGATCGAGAATGAAAAGTATATTCATGTGAGCTGTTTTGTTATTGTACGAGTGATTTTATTTCTTCGCTTGCTGCTATAGATGCGCAAGAACCTAGGGTAAAATACAATGCCTCAAGATCGCTCACATTACAATCTTTCAAAACCGAATTTTTATACTCTGGTATTTCGTGAAAGCAAAGTTTACTGAACTGCATGCCCGGTCTATTTAAGCTCGATCTATCTGAGGCTTCTTCGTGCATTCTAAAAAATCCACCAATCGCTGTGTGGTTTATCATGTACACAACCGGTTCACTTACCATGCCATGTATGCGCTCGCTCGAAGGAATTCCTTCTTGCAAAAGAATAGAGGTAATTGGTTTTTTATTTTTCCCGCTCTTAAAAGTTTCTCGACGTTTTTTATTAAAGGAGAGGATTTCAGAAGCGTCGTTTATAGTTTCAATGCCAATGCCATAGGTGCCTGAATCATCTTTTAAATAGAGGTATGGCGCTGCCTCAATCTTGTTTTTTACATAGTTAATTTTTATCGATTTGAGCATTTCGTCAGCTTTTTGAGCCAATATTTCGCGAGATTGAGAGTCATTAATCAGTACATTTTCAATAACCGTTGTTTCGGGAAAAAGCAGCCATGGATCAATGCTCAGAACGTTTGCTAATTCATTGGTAACTTTTTTAAGCGCAACAAAGTGCTCATTTTTTTTGCGTGTGTGCCAACCTGCTTGCGGTGGTGGAATCATCGGTACCGATACCGTTTTAAGGATTTCCGGCAGCCCACCAGAAAAGTCGCAGTTTACCACGACACAATCAACGCTCTGTTGATTTTCGATAAACTCAGCGAGCGATGTAAAGACACTCACCGAAAAGCCGGCATCATGTATCGTTTTTCGAATCACTTCGACATTTTCGAGATAAAAGGTATTTCGCGTATGTTCTTCGGTCAAAATGCCAATTTTTTTTGCTGTGGGAAAATACGTTTCAAAATAATCTTTAATTATAGGATTTGCTGCACGCAAAAATCCATGACACAAATTATTAAAGCCTGCAGGAAAAATATTTGTATCAACCACACCTATTTTATATCCCGAGTTGCGAAGATCAGTCGATGCGTAAAATGGGTGCATGCCTGCTGTTTTTTTCTTTTCTAAAAGCCATGAATCTACAGCTGCTCGTTTTTCGCCAAATTGTAAAAGTACCTCGTGTAACATAGGTACGAGTTTAGCAGAAAATTGACCGAATAACTATTCTGTCATCTCAATGAAATAAATTTAGTGGCCTGCTTTATGGCCTGCTTCATGGCCCGCTTCGTGGCCTGCTTCATGACCTGCTTCATGGCCTGCTTCATGACCCGCTTCATGGCCTGCTTCATGGCCCGCTTCATGGCCTGCTTCATGGCCCGCTTCATGGCCAGCTTCATGGCCAGCTTCGTGGCCTGCTTCATGGCCATGCGCTGCAGCTGCAGGCTTACCAGAGTACTCTGCCTGAGTGCCAATAACACCTGTAGTCAATAAAAGTCCCGCTGCAAGTGGAATAGCTCCCGCAGTTTTACAAACTGCGCGAACGGTATGATCTATTGCGCGTCCTGGAATTTTCCCTGCCCATTTTAGGGTCGTTGCTGCTTTTTCAATTGGCCATGAAAGCTTATCAACTACCCATTCATTTGCATTGTAAATTCTTCTCGACTGAGTTAATAATCCAACTCCTCGGCCGGGTGCTTTAAGGCACCATTTAAGTCCTGCCCATGCTTTTTCGAACGGCCATGAAATTGCATTAATGGCTTTTTCATTAATAACCTTAGCTATATTCGAAGTTGTTTCAAGTATTCCTCGTGTTTTATCTTCTGGCCATCCATGTTCTTCTAAAAAGTCATTTTTTGCACGTTTAATATTACCAAATGTTGCATCGAGAGGACTCAAAAGCCCTTGTTTCAGTCTCCCTTCTGCCCTGTTTTTGATTGATTCGCGTCTTTTTTTTCCTTCATTC
>CAYHBN010000052.1:0-11107 GCA_964354865.1 uncultured Candidatus Peribacteria bacterium | reverse complement strand
TAACCGCGGCTGTTTTCGAAATCGGCACCGAGACGATCGTAATGTCAGCCTTTTTTGCCGCTTCTTCGAGCGACAAACGCGTTTTGATATCAACCTCGAGCACGATACATTTTTCTTTCTTAAAAAGTTTTATAAACTCCTGCGCCATTTTGCCGTGGGCGCCGATAAAGGCTATCGTAGGTTTTTGTGAGGATTTTTTCATAGATAGAGACACTTATGCGACTGCATATTCTCTGATTTCTGCTTCGTTGGGAATAACAATAGCGCAATGATCCACTGTTGAGTTATTTGGCGGATAGAATGCTTCACCTTTATAACCCAATGCTATTGGACGACCAAAGCCTGATTGCATTTCACCAGGTCTCCAACCAGAATGAAGACCGGGATTATAAAATTCTGTTAAGTTAAGAACTTGTAAAGCCCATGTATAATCTTGCATGAGTTGTGTGTCACCAACTGCTTTAGAGAAAATTGGGTGGTTTTGAAAATCTTCGCCAGAGAAATTACCGCCCGGAGATGCTAGATACTCTGTAAATGGTAAACGTGAAGAGGGTGGTGTGTCGCATCTGATAATTGAAAGAGCTGATTCATCGTATTGAATACCACCATCAGATAATTGCCCATCCATTGCAGCTTGTACTGATTCTGGCGATGTGAACGGAGTTCCACTATAGAAAAACACCGTGTCATTACCTTGTTCATCATGTGCACGTACCATGTGAGTTGATGTTGTTAACCTTACTTTCCAAATATCATTAATTTTTTCAGCAATTCTCATTCTCACTTGTCTAATTTCGTGTTCAATTGGTTCTCCTTTGCAAAGTTTTTCAATAACATCTTTTAGTTCAACTATTTCTTTGAACAAAGATTCCACAGCCCAGAGGCGTAGTTTTGTAACTTCTTGAATATTTGGGATACGCTCGGTTGTAGAATCAACTTTTTCATATAAACCGCCTGATTTTTTTGAGTAAATAAAACGGCCTTGAACTCGTTCACCATTTGGACCAGTAACATCTAGATGAGAGGGACGCGAAGCCGCAAAATGGTTATCTAATAGCTGTATTTGTGATGCTTTATTCATAGCTTTACTCAGTTGACAGCGCGAGAATATTTTACATCTCTTAGCTATTTTGTCAAAAATGGAATCAGAAAAAATGCGAGCCTATTAGGATACTTTGAATGGCAGCTAACTTACATCATTGCGGCTATGAAATACGTCGTATTATCTTTCTGATCCTGAATTCCCTCCTCTACTAAATTCAAATTATACAAAGCAGCACAGCCTTTCGGTGCAATAACTGCAATGTTTTTTTGAGTACGATTTTCGCCGAGGTATTTTGCCGAAGTTGCCGTGTCGCTGCCCTCGATCAATTCAGCATTCGGGAAATTCATTTTTATATAGGATTTACACTGCGCCAACGCCTGTGGGTGAGACATAATCACCTTCACCAACTCTTTCTTCACACCTGGCAACGCCATAAGACACTGACGAACATCGACGCCAAACAAATCATCGATAAAAAAGTTGTGCTCGCTTGCTGCATAGATACTTTCTTCAACAATACCTCCGGTCGAGTTATGAATTGGGAAAATCCCCACGTCGGCCTGTTCAATTTCGAGCAGATGCAAAACTCCTTCTGCCGAAACGGGATACAAAAGCGAACAATGTTCTATTTTATGCAGTGCGCAATAACGAAGTGCCGCCTCTTCAGAAAAACTCCCCTGAGAACCCATGACTGCCAAGCGAACGGGCGCCCAGTTTTTTTCATTTTTAATATGCTCCATCTCTCCTGCAATCGCTCTGCGGCGCTGCACATCGCGCGAGACCTGAATAATTGAACGAAAAATAGTTTCGACATCGCGCACGTGAGTCTTGGTCAGCTTATGTAAAAACGCCGCGCGGTCACGGCGCTTGCGCATTTCAAGGTGAGGATCTTCAACCGGTAGTTCATGAATCCTCTTAAATTCTCCTACTTGGTCGGCAATTTCGAGGCGCTCGTTAATAAGCGTCATGATCTGCTCATCGAGTGCCGTTATTTTCTTGCGTAATCCATCGAGCTTTGTAGGTTTTTTCATACTACAAAAGCCTACTTGCTTTGGGCAAAATTATCAATAACCAACTAGGAACGTGCGACTTACAAACTACAGATCATCATTTGTTCTGGTTGGAACAGCCCGAGATGCTTTTGAATCGTCAGGAGTATGGGCACTCGCACTATACTGCGCATCAGGTTTGATTTTGTAGTAATAGTTGTTCCAGAAGGTGACTTTTTCTTGCTTACCATCGGTGTATTTATAGCAATTGTCACCAGTATTCCACACGGCAAGACGCTCAGTTTCATCAACGCGGTTCGATGCACGTCTGTGGCTCGCAGAAACCGTGATTTTATCTGCACCAATCTCCTTATAAAAATCAGCTCCTGATTGAGAAATCTTTACATCAAAATCCTTACTACCTAAAACATACACACCGTCTACCTTCGGGAACATCTCTGACACTTTCGGGGCCTCTGCCACATAAGGGGTATCATCAATATTTAATACATTTTTTCGTAATTTGTTATTGCGCATTACCGAATCACGTAGCTCTTTTTCAGCGAGAGCAGCTTGGTTAACATAGGCAGGAGCTGCTCTTTCACGTTTATCACGAGCAATACCGAGTGCCTCATTAGTAACAAGCTTAAAGTTCCCGACTTCAGTCCCATTTTTTTCTTGAATAGTAACCTTGCCTCTATTTAGGTTTACTACCATGCCATCTTTCCACTGTGTTTTAACTTCGCCTGCGCCTTTTGGCACAAGTTCTCTGTCAAACCATCTATTTGCTGAACTGCCTTTCCGTAAAATAATCTTTGATAAGTAGCTCGCGCGCGTCTCAGAAACATGGAGCGAATCCAGAATCATCGCAAGAGGATCTTGCCCTTCTCTATACACAAATTGAGCGTCCACTTTATTTACATCTGCGAATACATCGTCAGCGGGGTCTACCTCATCGACTGACTTGTTATTAAAATGCTGCAAACTGAGTCGAATTTTTTCAGGTGCGAGGTTGCAGGTACCTACCATCGCGCCATTATGGTAAAAAGTTGCGATACCATTGGAGATTTGGCAGGTTTCCCAAAATGCCATGCGAAGATCAGCGTCATTAGGATTGAGACGACGAAGTCCCGATTTATCACCCAAAAAACGCATTGCATCAACATTTTTGAGAAGAATATCAGGAAGCTGGCGGTACTCCATCTTATGGTCATAATCAGGGACTATAGAACGGAGTACTTGGCCAATTGAATTGCTTCCGGGAACATTATTTACCGTTCCTTTATATGTGCAGAGTTTTTGCCACGCAGGGTACAAGCGTGCGTCGTCGTTTGCTGCTTCTTGCGATTCTATTCTATCGTGTGGTGGGGTTTCTGGTGACATACATTTTTAGATTAATTAATCTAATCAGTATATCATTTTTTATTGGCTTTCTCAAGCGCCTCAGTCGTCGATGCAGTGATAAACTCGCCTCCGCCAATACGGTCAACAATGCCAATTTTCTCTAGTTTTTCCTTAATTTTAGGCTGAAGGGTCGATAAAAAGATTTTTCCGTTACTCTTTCGTGCCCGATCAATAATACTTTCAAGGATGTTTATGGCACTCGCATCTATATGATTCACATGTTTCATACGCAAAATAAGGGTGTCTCCTTTTCTGTGTTGAATTGCATTTTCAAGCTCTGCAGCAACGCCAAAGAAGAGCGGACCTGCGAGCTCATACATAATGATGTTCTGATTTTTCGTAGTCTCAGCATGCATGCGCTCTGATCCCTCGGTACCAAGTCGCTCAGGATCGGTAGCCAGTTTTTCAACGGTTAGGTGACTTGCGCGCTGTACAAGTAGTAATGATGAAAGCACAACACCCGCACCAACGGCGACAGTCAAATCGGCAAAAACGGTAAGCAAAAAAGTAGTGAGCAGAATGAAAACATCTTGGCGTGGCGCTTTGAGCAAATGGATAAAATGAGGAATCTCGGCCATGTTCTTTGCGACGATAATCAAAATCATCGCGAGCGCAGCGAGCGGAATGAATTTAGCGTAGGGCCCAGCAGCAAGCAAAATAATGAGGAGTGTGAGAGAGTGCACTATTGAAGAAACGCGCGTTTTTGCGCCGTTTTTAATATTAGTCGCGGTTCTGGCGATTGCACCCGTAGCCGGAATACCACCAAAAAATGGCAGCACGATGTTTCCGATACCTTGAGCGACGAGTTCTTTATTAGAATTATGTTTTGTTCCCGTCATTCCATCGGCGACGACTGCTGATAAAAGTGATTCAATCGCACCAAGCATCGCAATGGTAACAGCAGAAGGCATGAGCATTTTAATCGTCGCAAAATTCAGATCGAGCATTTTAAAGTGTGGCAAACCTGTCGGAATATCACCAACAAGGGCAGCAACGGGGAGAGAATTGGCAAAAAATTTACTGATAACCAAACTTGTTACGATACCCATCGCAAGTGCAATTGGCGCAGGAGGCATACGTTTTGATCCAAAGCGACCCCAAAGAATAAACGCAATCAATGTGAATGCCGCAATAATTGCAGCACTCATATTCACTCCATGCTCCAACTCCTCAATAATATATTTAATCGTCTCAATAAAATCATGCGGACGTTGTGCGAACTTCAACCCGAATAAATCCTTTATTTGACCTGTAAAAATGATCACTGCAATACCCGAGGTAAAACCAACGGTCACGGGATACGGCATAAATTTAATAACAGTACCAAATTTGAAAAGACCCAAAATGAGCAAAATAATGCCGGCCATAAATCCCGCAACCATAAGACCCTCGAGTCCAAATTTATTCACCACACCAAGCAAAATAACGATAAATGCACCGGTTGGTCCCGAAATTTGATAACGAGAACCCGATAGTGAACCAATAACCAGACCGGCAATAATAGAGGTGTAAATTCCCTGTTCAGGGCGTGCACCACTTGCTACCGCAAAGGCAATTGCCAAGGGTAACGAAATGAGTCCGACCACGACTCCCGCAATAAGGTCAGCCTTAAAACTGCGCTTAAAATAAGCGTTAACGCGAGCAAGAACTTTTTGAGTTTCCATATATTTTTGTTGGTTGTAGAACCTGTTAATGAAGTAATTTTTAGTTTTCTGCACTATACTCCGAAGTCGAAAACACCAAAAACATTTTTTCGTTTTTTGAGCATTTTTATAGAGTTGCCTCATCGTGTATTGTGTTATACCTTGCTATTTGATTAGTTTACGCTTAAACTCCCACCCCTTAACACAATTTCTATGGCATATTTCAAAGATTCAAACTCACGAGGACGCGGATTTGGCGGCGGTGGCGGCGGATTCGGTGGCAATAAATTCGGAGGCTCACGTGGCGGTTCAGGCGGAGGCCGCGGAGGATTCGGCGGCGGACGTGGCGGCGATAGAGGACCTGCAGAAATGCATCCTGCTACATGCAGCCAATGTAACGTAGACTGCGAAGTTCCGTTCAAACCAAACGGCAAGAAACCAGTTTTATGTCATTCTTGTTTTAAAGGTAGCGACGGCGGAAACGAGAGACCGGTTGGCGAATTTTCACGCCCACGATTTGAACGCAAAGATTCACGTGATTTTCAGAAAAAGAGCTTTGGTGAACGTGGAGGCGACCGCAGAGACAGCGGCGACCGAGACGGAGACTCATCACGACGATCTAGCTTCGAAGCTGTTTGCAGCGATTGTGGCTCAGAGTGCGAGGTTCCGTTCAAACCAAATGGCAGCAAGCCCGTCTATTGTAAAGATTGCTACGGCGCTCACTCACCAAATGGTCACGACGAATCAACTGGCGGAAAATCATACCGAAATGACCGCGAGGCTCCTCGAGCTCGTGCATCTTCACAAGAAGGTGGTTGCTGTGGCGGAAACGACAAAAACGATCAACTCGATAAGTTGAGCGCAAAACTTGACCGACTTACACTTATTCTCACTTCTTTTATCGCCTCACAAGGCACATTAGACGATGAACTTGACGAAGAATCTGACGACACCGAAGATATTGAAGAGTAGGCCGAGACGCCCGAATCAAATGGCCGAAGCGCGCTCAGTAAAGCAACAAAGACTGTGCGTGCTTTTAGCCGTTGCGGCGGCAATTGGTATTGCCGCGGGAGTCACCCAGTGCACTGCACAATTAGACGTAACCGAAGAAATTGAAAGGGAGTGGTAACCATGTTACTCACTCCCCTTTTTTTATTACAAATCCTGACTCAATGTACCGTTCACCTAGCAGCGGCTATTTCTTTTTGCCGCAGATTTTTGCATCAACGCTCCACTGTCCTGCGCCGTATGCCGCAAAGAAAAGGAAAATAAAACAGAGTAATACGGCTGGTGCTCCATTGTTTTGTACTGGCCAAAATCCTTGAGGAAAATGCCCGATAAAGTAAGCAAACGCCATGAGACCTGAAAGAATAAATGCCACAGGTCGAGATAAAAGTCCGATTAATAAAAGTGGGCCACCAATAACTTCGAGCCAACCAGCTGTTTGAATAAGAGGTGATAACACCGCGCCTGCAGGCAATCCACCGTACCAACCGAATATTTTTAACGCACCAGCCTGGAACAAAATCAATGAGGCCATAACCCGAAGAAGCGTGAGCGAAATAGTCACCGCTCGTTCTTTAGTAAGGAGAGCCATAGAAAAATAAAATTAAAAAATAGAAGGGATAGGGCAAGTATACTCTTTCTTTTGAACAAGCTTAAGTGACACAACATCAACAAAGTACACTGTAGCAACGAGCTCAGAATCTTTGTAGTTTGCCGAAAACGTATCGCTGCTCTGGTCGTAGTAACAGCCGCGCTCATTCACAAATTTCAAGTACTCTTTCGAGGCAATAAGTTGTAATCGGTCGGGGTCACTCACAATATCTTGCGGGACTAAATTACTCCACGTAGTACCATTGTAGAAATAGGTGTACACATTGTCATAGCTCCCGCCATTTAGGTATGAATACGGGATCTTTTTGTCAGGTTGCTCAGTGGTAAACGTCCCCTGTACATAAATGTGTGATTCATCGACAAACGATATACCTAAAGCTAAGTAGTCAGTTGTCCACGATGAGCGGAATGACTGAGGCGGGATTTGAAGTTTTTTCCCATTCTTAAAAAATTCAAGGTGAAGGTTTTTACCAATAAAGATTTCCGAGTCATCTTCACCTACAGGAAAATCTTGTACCGCGCGTACGGTGATTTCTCTATTCAAAATTTCTTCACCAAGATACGGACAATTTCGAAACTGTTTTCGTGGGACAGAAATAGACGGAGCCTTGCACACGTCGGTATCAACACGGATACCGATAGATGACAAAAAGTTTTCATTTGGGATTGATTCCACTTGAGGCACAGACGTAGCCGGCGTAGCGGTACCACAACCAGAGAGGGTAAACACTAAAAGTGAGAACAGGATCGTTTTCAACATATTTGTCGGTCAATTATATGAATTATAAAAGCAAAGAACGGCTACTCACGATATTTTTCATACACTTTTTGAGCAGTATCACCACTTCGAATGACGTAAAAAAGATTTGGATTGTCGTGCAAATCAGTGTCGTAGTAATCGGAAGAACCTACGTTACGTGTGCCAGCGAGAAGCGCTTGAATTGCAGGCACATTCATAGTGCGCCATGTATTTGCCGAATCTGCTTCACCGGTGATCGCCGCTAAAAAGTACGGCCCTGCGTTTGGCGCGAGTTTCAATTCAACCAAAGTCTGAGAATCAACTATAGCGTAACTTGAAGCGCCTTCATTTTCTTTCGGAGAACAAGCTTTCGGCACCGGTTTGTTGTTATTCTCTAGTCCTCGACAATCAATGAAAGTAACCGGGTCGATGGTAATAAATGTGCCGTCCGCTTTTTCAGTGACTGCTTTTATATACGCAAGGTCTTTCAGGTTATCGTAGTTTTCAGCAATACCAGCCTGTGCAAAGGTGAAAAGTTCTCCTTGGGACTGTGGCTGTTGAGTAGTAACATCTTGTGCAGGCACGGCCGTCTGCACAGGGACATTTGATTGGCACGAAGCCAAAAACACAGCGAATATTACGAGCAGTGATAGTTTCACCGGTGATTTCATATGAGTAAAGTTAAGAATGATATTTGCTCCAAATCCTCTTAAAGAATGGCAGAGTCAGCGTTGAGAGCAAAAAACCGAGTGAAGGAACAACGGCATTCAACCAAGGATTTTCAACATCGATAGCGAAAAAATAACCGGCGATTGCGAGGTAGGTAAAAATCATTAACAGAATTTTACGAGTAACACTCCCCTCCCATTTTTTATCGAGCTCAACTTTTGCGTTACGCGATTCAATTGCGGCCAATCGTGATTCAATGTTAGACATACGCGCATTTTACCACGTGCTATACTGAAAGTTACCGTAATCACTGACAAAACTATCTATGCAAAATAACTCCTACAAACTAAGCCGCAAGTACCTATCATTTTTTCTGACCGCAGTGATTCTGTCACAACTGGTCTTTGGCACGGCAATGGCGGCTTCTAAAACCTTTGCGGATATTAGTACCTCACCACAGCGCGAAAGTATTGAGTACCTTGCGGCGAAAGGATTAGTGGCAGGATACAGCGATGGATCTTTTAAACCCGATGCCGTAATGACGCGCGCGGAGTTTACAACCGTTATTGTGCAGGCATTTAAAAATACTGAGATAGGAAATCGGGCTGACTGTTTTTCTGATGTACATGACGAGTGGTTTGCAAAATACGTTTGTTACGCCAAAGAGTTCAAACTCGTAAGTGGGCATCCCGATGGATCGTTTAATCCCGCAGGAAATGTTTCGTATGTTGAGGCCGTTGCAATTGCGGTTGCAGGTGCGAAAATTGAAGTTTTGAAAAATCCGACACAGAAACAGTGGTACGAGCATTTTTTAAATTTTGCTCATGTGAATAGTATTTTTTCAAAGTACTCAATGTTACCGAGTAAGCTACTCACTCGAGCACAGGCATCGTTCGTTATTCACCAAATGCTGCTCATTGCTGATGGGACTAAAAAACTTACCACGATACGCAAAAACTACTCAGCGGGCTGCAGCGCAACTCCCCCCGCGACTCCTCCAACATCGATTAGCGTAAATGGCGTCACTCGAACAATGATTTCGGCAGTTCCTGCTACGTATAATAAAAATACGCCGATCAAATTAGTCTTCGCAATTCACGGCCGCACCAACTCAAATACAATGGTGCGCGGATACTATAAAGTCGAACAAGCGGCGACAGGAAAAGCAATTATGGTATACCCAAGTGGACTCAAGGCAGGCAGCGGCTACAGCTGGGGCGCGAGCGACATTCCCTTTTTCGATGCACTCCTTTCAAAATTTTCTGCAGAATACTGCATCGATCTCGATGAAGTTTTTGTGGTTGGTCACTCACTGGGCGGCTGGATGACGAGCGAACTTGCCTGCACACGTGGCGATGTAATTCGTGGTATCGCAAATGTCGGTGGCGGTGCAACAAAACATGCAAACTGCAGTGGGCCAGTGGCAGCGATGATCTGGCACAATCCGAAAGATAACCTCGTTGCCTACAGCCAAGGAATCATTGCACGCGATGCAATCAAATCCCAAAACCAACTCGGCGAAAAATATACTCCCGTTGAACCAACCGAATATCACTGCGTTGCCTATACCGACGGCCAACCCTCCGCGCTACTTGTGTGGTGCCCGCATACACAGGACTACGAGACCTATGGCGCAAAACAATACTATCCACATCTGTGGCCAAAAAACGCAGGCGCGGATATTTGGAAGTTCTTTGAGGGGCTGAACTGAGAAATTAGTATGAACAAATACCGTATTTTTGTTCTCACTAGTTGCGTAGCGAGAACAAAATCCACGATCATTTTGTAATGCCAGAGCGATTATCTAAAAAACAACATGTAGATAATAATCGCAACTACGATGCCTCCACCGAAAATCCATGAAAGGAATGAGGCTTTGAGAAAATCTCCGAATCCTGCCATATAGAAAAGGGTTAAGGATAAACAAGCTCATTGTGCGCCGGTATCTTATTAGTAGCAAGGTACTGGCAAAAGAGATGGATACAAACTTCGCTTTCGTTACAACCACTTGCTCACTCCCCTATGCCCCGAACACGTACCGCGGCGGGATTTTGAAAAGCTGTACGTGCCGTCTTTGCAGCGCGCTTTGGCTCCTTTGGGAATGGATTTTGAGTAGATGGGAGACGAAACCTCTTGGCCGAATACGTTGGTGTATGCGAGTTGATGGAATGACGAGACATCGCTAGAAGCACCGGCCAAGGCGATGTTTACGAAAAAAACAGTGGAGATGAAAAACGAGAGGAGTAGACGGATTATTTTAGACTGAGTGTTTTTCATACTGATATAATAAAAGATCGTGTTCCCCCTATTTCCTCTTCTTCAGATACTCCGGTTTTAACATGAGCGTAGATCCTTCAAATCTCCCCTCAACCTCTTCTTCACCCTCAATTACCTTAATGTTTTTAATCACATCGCCTCGTTTGAGCACGATCGATGAACCGCCAACTTTGAGATCCTTAATAACCTGAACGTTGTCGCCTGATTGTAATAAAGTGCCATTGCTGTCTTTGATTTCCATAAATATTTTTTCTTTAGAAAATAAACATTATTGATCGGTATTCCAATGACTGATAATTCAATGCCAATGCGTTTCGGCCGGTCTTTCTTCAAGTTCACGCCATCCTTTTAGTCTCCTATTATCTACATATTGTATTATAGAAATACATTTAACATCTAATCCTGGACCACGCTTTGCAATCCCACCAATTATATTAGATCTATCAACAACAAGCGGACACCCATTGGCAAAAACTACAACTGGATCAGCCATTTTTTCCATTTCAGCTTGTTTGGCAAGATTTTCAGTCAATGCATCAAGATTTAACCCCAGCATATTAAGTGGGATTTCCCTCAATGGCTCCAATTGGCTCCTAATATTTGATTGTATGTCTTCTGCATTTTCACCAGGGTTTGATACCAATGACATACAATTGGGTGTTATGAAATAGTAATGCTGAAAAGCTATATTTACTATTTATTTAAACTGTTAATTTTTTGGTGG
>CAYHBN010000051.1:0-11358 GCA_964354865.1 uncultured Candidatus Peribacteria bacterium | reverse complement strand
TTTATCCGAATATTGTTCAGGATGTGATTGATGGAAAAGAAAAAGTTGACCTGATGCACTTCACGCATTTCAATGCACCTATTTTATATAGTGGAAAAAGCATCGTCACGATTCACGACCTGACGCTCACCCTGTACCCGGGAGCGAAAATGCGCAGTCCGTTGCGACGTTTTGCATATCACGCAACTATTTCTTCTATCGCAAAGCGATCAAAAAAGATAATTGCGGTCTCTCACAAAACAAAAGAAGATATTGTACATTTTCTCAAGGTAAATCCGCATAAAATCGATGTTATTTATGAAGCGAGCAATGAAACATTTCGCGTACTGCCAAGTGAATACATGACGAATAAAATCCCCGAATTAAAAGAAAAATACGGCATTGAGCAGCCCTACATACTGTATACCGGCGTTTGGCGCGATCATAAAAATCTTGTGAACTTATTGCGTGCGTTCTCAATCCTGAAAAATAATCATGACTACAAAGGCCAACTTGTTATTACGGGAAAAGAAGACCCTCACTACCCAGAGGTTAAACAAACTGCGACCCAAAATGGCATAGCGAACCACGTCGTTTTTACCGGATTGGTACCAGAAGACGACCTTATCGCACTGGTTAATGGCGCTACTGCCTACGTAATGCCCTCATTTTACGAAGGATTTGGACTGCCTATCTTAGAAGCATTTGCGTGCGGCACACCCGTGGCGTGCTCTCGCTCGTCGTGCTTACCAGAAATAGCAGGAGAGGGAAATGCATTCTTTTTCGATCCACACTGCCCAATGGAAATTGCCGACGCACTTCAAAAAATAGTTACCGATGACAACCTAAGAGATACACTTCGTACTCGCGGCCTCAACCGCGCCCAAGACTTTTCATGGCAAAAAACAGCGGAACAAACGCTTGCGGTATACCAAGAAGCAGTGAGATTATAGACACACCGACGCCAGTCGGTGATGCCACCCGCCCCTCAATCCTATGTTTAAACGAATCTCCGATTTCGTCCCAAAAGCTATAAATCACCTTGGTTTGGCAAAACAAACCTCGGGGGCACACGTTTGTCAGGCTTTTCGAGTACTCGCACCAGACATAATCCACGAATTAGCCCTTGAACATATTCACCCCCGTTTCTTTAAAAATGGGGTTTTATCGGTAGGAGTCGATGCATCTGCATGGGGACAGCTTGTAACAGATAAAAAAACAACAATAATTGAGGCTCTAAACAAACGAATTGGCACAGGAATCGTCAAAGATTTGCGTACCGCACTCCATAAAAAAACAGCTCAAGATGCCCCTCAAAACTAGATTCTTGTATTTTCCATTTGACTCTCGGAATCTCACACGCTAAAATCCCCGTTGCTATGCTAAAAATCAGATTTTCTCGCGTCGGTAAAAAAGGTCAGCCAAGTTTCCGTTTAATCGTTGCAGAGCACAGAGCTCCGATTAAAGGAAAACACCTTGAAATTGTTGGCACATATCTTCCTTCACAAAAGCCAAAGGTGGCTATGCTCAAGAAAGACCGTATTGAATATTGGATTTCTAAAGGTGCCCAGCCTACCGACACCGTTGCGTCTCTCTTGAAGAAAGAGGGCTACGCTAACATGGATCGATACATGGAGCCACGCAATAAAAAACGTGCATCAAAGGCAGAAGAAAAGAAAGCGTAAGTATATAATGCACAAGTAACAGGAGTTTTTAAGTAATGACTGTGAACGTGATACTATATTTTTGCTACGTTCGTTAAGGATTCCTCTCGTATCTCCCCTTATCCTCTAAAACCTAAATTCACATGGACCCAACACAAGGACAAGATCGCGACTTCGTTGAATACCTCGTTAAACAAATCGTCTCAAACCAAGATGCCGTAGAAGTAAGCCGCACCGTCGACGAGATGGGGGTTCTTATTACGCTTCGCGTTTCTAAAGAAGACATGGGTCGCATTATCGGCAAGAGTGGCCAAACAGCAAAAGCAATCCGCGTACTTGTTCGCATTATCGGATCAAAGAACAATGCACGCGTAAACATGAAAATCGTCGAACCAGATGGCAGCGAAGTTCGTGTTGCAGAAGACGATGGAGGCAGTTTTTAAGGGAACCCTTAAAAAGGTGTTCCTCAAAGAGCAACACCTTTTTAGCGCAGAAAACACGACGTAACTATCGTAAATAGAAAAGCTATCTGGCGCTCTTTACTCTCTTGTTGATTTACTTTATCCTCTTTTCATATGGCAAACGGAAGTCTCATTTCAGATGTGCAAGACGTTCAACTCATCGATCTAATCAATAAAGGAATCGCCTACGCGATTATAGCCGCTGGTTTTCTTTCGATTATCTTTATTTTCGTAGGTGGAATTTCGTTCATTCTTTCAGGAGGACAAGAAGACAAAATTAAAACAGCTGTCGGCACCATTCGTTACGCGATTATTGGCTTGGTTATAACTGTTTTAGCTGTTGTCGTCGTAAACGCACTCGGTAAAATTATTGGTATCAGCACCACTGAATACATCAGCTTCGCTGAAATCGTGCGCCTTATTCAAAACATTTCAGAGTCAATTAAAAGCTCTGGCTCAAGCTCGAGTGGTGGAGGGTTGAGATAAGCGGAACGACAAAGGGGATATAATAAACAACCACTTTTTTGCCGTGGCATATTTGGCTGGACTGCGCAAATATGTTATAATGTATCTAATATAAATTAATAAAATAAATATGCAAAAGAAACATCTTTTTATGTCACTCGGCGCACTCGTCGTCTTAGCCGGCGTTGGGTATGCATTTATGAATGACTCAGGAACTTTTAAAGGAGCTGCAAACATGAACTTTCGTAGCGCCCCTCCAGTTCAAGTAGCGGCACGGCAGGTTGCAGCACAAAACAATCAACGAGTTTCAATTATTTCAGCATTAGTGACTGAGAACATGTCATCACAAGCAACAACCCTCGTTGTTAAAGACAATTATGGTAATGCTGTTGATCTTCAAAATGGCCAACGTATTCAGGTTTATGCAATTGGTCAACGCGGCGATAATCTACAAATTGCAGGAAGCGACGTAGTCGCGGGTGTTAATGAAGTCCTTCCAATGTCTCACCCAGGTGTTGGCCGCCATAAGCTTACCACAAGCTTCGCGGCAGGTCTTACCTATAATGCTCGTTTAATGGGATCAAATGGAAACCTCATTGCGCAACTTGCCTTCGATCCAAACCACATGCCGGCAACAGTATCTGTCACTCCTGTAAGCTCTACAACGGCAACTATCTTGATTAAAGATGTAAATAATACCCTTGTTAATCTTCCCGTTGATTATCGATTACAGGTATATGAAGTAGATTCACAAGATCGCAACCTTCAGGTTGCTGGCAGTGACTCCCCTGCAGGTTTAGTTACAATTCCTCGTTCTGCGGTGGGTACCTATTCGTTCTCAATGCAGTTCAGAGCCGGTTATTCATACAATGTTCGACTTACGAATCGTGCAGGTCTAGTGGGCGAAGCACGCTTTTCTCGCTAATTAAAAGGATTTAAACGCACCTAAAGACGTGAGGCCCGGAGAAAATCCACCTCACGTTTTTTAATACCCCAAAACTTATTTGACAAAAGGGCAATTATGCGCTAATTTAGCGTACTTAGTAATCCTGTAACAGATTACACTGACTCCTGTATAACATTGCATATGGAAACACCACCAGACATTCACATCGTTCATGCAAACCCATCAATTACTCTTTCAATTAATGGACTAGTAACTATTTCGACGGCTGAAAATAGAGACCAACTACGACCTGGAACTTTTTATATTGAAGGTTCCCCAATTGATGGCAAACAAATAAGACTGTTTATTGATAAAACTCGCTCAGAAGTATTAAGAGTATATCTATTCGATACAACGACGGGGCCACGCCCTCTCAATAGAAACGAAAGAGAAACGTATACGCTTAGTTGTTCTCCTACTCAAATTCAACCCGTAAGAGAGATTGATGTGACAAATCAAAGCGCGGTAAAAGCTGCTACTCAACGGAGATCTTCAGCGCATCCAATTCATCCACACGGATTCCCAGAGGCCCAGGTAAATGCACAGATGTAGCAATAATATATTGGCCGCAGGCTTATTCCCAGGACAACTGTTTTGTGTTATAATATATAAAACAAATTAAATCAAAACTATGGGAGCAGAAAATCAAACAAATATTCCAGAAATAAAGGTAGAGGGTGCAACAGCAGTGAGCGCAACTCCAAATGCAAAAACGAGTGATGATTTAACCAAATTCTATGAAGCGCAAGAAGGCGGGATGTTTGGCAAAGTATTCGGCATGATGGATTCTTTTAAGAAGGCTGAAGGTACGGCAACAATTGCGCCAGTAGATACACCTCAAGAGCAACAAGCTCCTCAGGTAAAACCTACGGATCTAAGACAAGAATATTTAGATTTAAAGAGCCTGAAACCGAGCGGAAGACATCAAGTTGAGAACGTAAAAGAAGGTTTGCAATTAAATTTGAAAAATCAAGTAGATCAAGCAAGTAAAAAGGTAGATTCACTTTGGCGTGATTATGGAAGTTTATCTAATCAACGAATAAGTGGCAGACAGCAAGCTGAGAGCAAAAAGCAGGGACTAAAAGAGAACTTAGAGGAAAGAATTTCACTCATCGGCGATATCACTAAAAACCTAAAAGAATTGGGCGAGTTACCAACAGCTGATAAAAAAGAAATTAAAGCTCAAATTGAAAGTTTTAGAAAAGAGGAAGAAGCCCTCCAGAAAAATTTAAAAGAGAACTTCACAAAGAATTAAACAAGCTATTGCTCGCTTCAACCCAACGCAGCCCTTCCCGCGCTGATTTCGGCAAGTTCGGCGGTAACGGCTGCCTGACGAATGCGGTTGTACAACAAGGTGAAGTCTGAGATCAATTCTTTTGCGTTATCAGAGGCATTTCGCATTGCGAACATACGAGCGGCATGTTCAGAGGCTGTCGCCTCTAGAATCGCCTGAAACACCTGCATTTCGGTCAATTTAGGGAGCATTACTGCTAATACTTTTTCTGCTGACGGCTCGAAGACATATTCATCGGCTGTTTCAACGGCGACTTGTTCACGTGCAACATTCTTTTTGTGAGCATTTTCAACATTCGAATCGAGTCCTTCAACCATCTCTTCAAGTGCTTTTTCTGAGAGCGGCAATAAACGACGGCATGCTGGCTTTTGGCTCAATGCAGAGACAAATTCGGTATAAATCAGCATAACTTTGTCATATTTGCCTGTCATATAATCCTTTAAAACCATTTTCGAAACCGGGTACGTATCTATAATTTTCGGATGATTGCTCATGGCATTGTACGCCGCAACCACGTGCATATCTTGACGGCGTAAAAAGTCCTGAGCCTTTTTTCCGATTGCCACAAAATCCACTGAAGGCGGATTTTTCTTTGCCCGCTCCCCTCTCATATATTCGATAACTTTCTTCGCAAGCTGCGTATTCAAACCACCACAAAGTCCACGATCGGTCGAAATCACAATCGCCAATACTTTTTTAACTTCACGTTTTTCGAGAAGAGGATGCAATGCAACCTGCTCAAAGTCGCCCATTTCATTCTTGTGAATTTTTCGTGAGTGCTCAACCGCAGTCGACAAACGACGAATCATTACCTCTGCCATTTGCGCATACGGACGAAGCGCGAGCGTGTTAGACACGGCACGACGCATCTTCGACGCAGATACAAGCTCCATAGCTTTTGTTATCTGACGAGTGCTCTTTGTAGATTTAATTTTGCGACGGATTTCGCGACTTCCTTTAGCCATAGGGGATAGGGATAAAACAGTTTATATAATCTGCGAGCACACGGTGCGAGCGCGACAACGAGTGAGGGAGCCCGCAATTAGGGCGACCGAACGAGGCCAGTCGCTTATAAAGAATTCTCTGACTTGAATGTTGCAATCGCCTTCTTAAGTGCTTCTTCTAATTCCGGGGTAATTTCTGGCTTCTCGTTGAGCATTTTCATAACGCTCTTCTCGATATTCTTCAGGTAGTGCAAGAATTTCTCTTTAAATTGAGGGATTTTTTCAGTTGGGACATCGTCAAGGTGACCATTAACACCCGAGTACAAAAGTACCACTTGTTCTTGAACGGGGTATGGATTGTACTGTGGTTGCTTCAATAATTCTGTAAGCGCTTTTCCGCGATCAAGTTGTTTTTTTGTAGACGCATCAAGATCTGAACCGAACTGCGCAAACGCTGCAAGTTCACGGAACTGAGCAAGATCGAGACGAAGACGGCCTGCAACCTTTTTCATAGCCTTAACTTGCGCCGCAGATCCCACACGAGAAACAGACAAACCAACGTTTACCGCTGGGCGAACGCCCTTATAGAACAAATCTGGTTCAAGATAAATTTGACCATCGGTAATTGAAATAACGTTTGTAGGAATATATGCAGACACATCACCAGCCTGAGTTTCAATAATTGGCAACGCAGTAATTGAACCGCCACCAAAGTCTTTATTAAGATTACATGCACGCTCAAGCAAACGAGAGTGAAGGTAGAAAATATCGCCCGGGTACGCCTCGCGGCCTGGTGGACGGCGTAACAAGAGTGAAATTTCACGGTATGCCCATGCGTGTTTTGAAAGATCGTCGTACACAACGAGCACGTCTTTTCCTTGATCCAAGAAATACTCACCCATCGCAACTCCAGAATATGGCGCAATAAAGTTAAGTGCAGCAGGATCACTTGCACCACCGACAACCACGATTGTGTAATCCATAGCTCCCTTCTTTTCGAGATCTGCTACGATTCTTGCAACCTTTGATTGTTTCTGACCGATAGCAACGTAAATACAAATTACGTTTTGTCCTTTCTGATTAATAATCGTGTCGATTGCAATTGCCGTTTTACCAACCTGGCGGTCTCCGATGATCAACTCACGCTGACCACGTCCAACCGGAATCATGCTATCGATAGCCATAATACCTGTTTGCATCGGACGATTAACTGACTGACGTGTAATTACGCCTGGTGCAACTTTTTCAATCGGATACATTTTTGTCGTCTTTGCAGGAGCTTTTCCATCGACGGTCTGACCAAGTGCATTTACCACACGACCAATAAGTGCCTCTCCGACGGGAACAGAAAGAATGCGGCCAGTACCTTTTACCGTATCACCTTCTTTTACATTTTTTGCGTGAGAAAGGAGCACCGCACCAACGCTATCTTCTTCAAGGTTCAATGCAAATCCATAGGTGTCGTTTCCGAAATCCAACATTTCTGAGGCTTTCACATCGGATAAACCTGTAATTCGAGCAATACCATCACCCACCTCGACAACCGTACCGATTTTTTCAGAGGTTACCGTTGCGTGATAATTTTTAATCTCAGATTTGAGCAGTTCGAGAATGTTGTCTTGAGCCATAGAGAGATAAGTTAGATGGAATAGATGAGATAGATATAATAGGATTTTGATAGTGAGAGAAGGACAGAAAGCGGGAACGCAGAACGGTGAGGTTCTACGCTCTACGTTTTATGTTCTTAGTTTCTGTGAAAGAGTCGTGAGTCGCCCTTTGAGACTTGCGTCGATGAGGACATCGTCAATTTTAATGCGATAGCCACCGAGCAAATCATCTTTCGGAGTTGATTGAACCAAAAACTTTTTCGATTCGTGTAACGCCGTTTCAAGCACACTCAGCGCATCTTTAAACTTTGGCGCATACTCAACAGTAACCTGCGTAATGCCATTTTCTTTACACCACTCACTCTCAACATGTTTGAGGATTGAGGGCAAAAGACGCATTTGGTGTCGGCGGCGAAGCGTATCCATAAAATGTTTTGCAACAGTTTTTGGTTGAACGTCTTTTTCGGCGAGAACCTGAGCGAGTGCCTGTGCGTATTTTTTAGCGGTGAGTTTCATAAAGATTATTATGCGGCACTTTTCATTTCATGGGCGACGGCAGTAGCCAAACGTTTTTGATCAGCCTCTGAATACTCTCTTTCGAGAATTTTCGATGCCGCGTCAACAACGATTTGTGAAAGTTCTGCTTTTGCCTCAGCGAGCATACGAGCTTTTTCTTCTTTCAACTGAACGTGAGTGCGAGCGAGCATATCGTCTGAAGCTCGGCGAGCTTCGTCAACAATTGCCTTCTTCATCTCTTCAGCTTCTTGCTTTGCTTTGTCGAGCATAGAACCTATTTGCTTGTGAGCCTCTTGTGTTCGTTCACGCTCCATTTTCTCAATGTTCTTGAGCTTTTCTGAAGCCTCATGAGAGTCTGAAATAGACTTTTCAATCATCTTCGAACGGCGATCAAGAGTCGCGAGAACTGGTTTGTAAAGAAACTTCATGAGCACCACCGCCAAGATTGTAAAGTTGATAATCTGAGCGAGGAGAAGCTTCCAGTCGATGCCGAGTTTAGAGAGTAGTTCCATAATAGAAATGTGACGTAGGGAGAGAAAACCGAGAACCGCGAGCGAAAATTATCACCGGTGAAAAATTATTTATGTGAGCATAATGCGAGGCGGCAAGAGTTTTTTGACCGAACCGTATTGTGTTAATACGGTGAGGGAGAAAAACTCGCAGCCAACGAAGCAGGATGCCACAGAAAATTTTTTCAGACGAATTTGATGATAAGAGCAACAACGAGAGCGTAAACTGCGATAGCTTCAGTAAAGGCAACAGCCAAGATCATAGCTGATTGAATTTTTGGAGCTGCTTCTGGATTACGTCCGATTGCTTCCATAGCTTTTGAAGCGAGCATACCGATAGCGATAGCTGGGCCGAATGCGCCGATAGCGATTGTAGCGGCAACGAATAGATTTTTATCCATAGTAGGATGAGATTAAAGAGAAATAAGAAATAAAAGGAATAGATTTAGTGATGGCTATCAGATGCTAGTTTCATAAACACCGTCGTGAGCAATGAGAAGACGAGTGCCTGAACAAATCCAACGAAAATTTCGAGACCGTAGAATGGAAGAGGTGCAATGAATGGAGCCAAAAAGCTGATAACAACGAGTAGCACTTCTCCGGCAAAGATGTTTCCGAAGAGACGGAAAGAGAACGAAATCAACTTAGCAACCTCGGAGATAAGTTCAAGTAAGCCCACAAACGTACCAATAGGGTCTTTCAATGGATTAACAAAAAATTTGCCCCAATAGCCGCCAAATCCTAAAATTCTCATACCGAAGAACATGGTCGTTAATACCGAGATAAGTGCAAGTGCGAGTGTCATATTGACGTCGGCGTAGCCCGTTCTAAATATATGAATGAGCTCGAGTTCATTACCTTCTGCATCTCGTTTTACACCTTCTTCATGAGAAGAAGACTCTTCAGAAACGGCAACATTGTCAGTTTTTTCTTCAATGACTTCAGCTTCAACTTTTTCGCTGATCACTTCAACTTCTGGAGATACTGCTACAACTGTTTTTTCTAGGGCAGCTTCAGTAGTGGTTTCTGTATTTTCTTCTGCCGCAAAATCACGTTTCACCGGTGAAACAATTTCTGCAACCTCTTGCGCAGGAGTTACCTGCTCTACCTGTGCTGCCTCTTCATGCTTTGGCACATATAAACCAATCGAACCAACACCAGGCAAAATACCCATCCAGTTAGAGGTAATCACAAACAAGAAAATTGTCGCAACAATAGGGAAAAACCTTTTTGTACGAGGATGATCTTGCACAATTTCGTGAAAAAAATCATAAAGGCCACCGATAAACATTTCAACAAGATTCACAAATCCTTTAGGAGCAACATCTTTCTTGTATTTCGCCTTAAATACGAGACCAACAACAATCAAAACGAGCATTGCGAGCCAAGCCATAACCATACTATTACGAATGGGGAATGACCCAATATGGGCGATAGTTTCAGATGCGAGTGATGGTGGATGGAAAACCACAGGAGAGATTAGTTAAGTTATTTTTTATCGAGTTGCTTTATTTTTCGATAGATACCGACCGATGAGATTACGAGTGAGAGGAGAATGCCTGAGATAAGAAATAGTGGAGAGACGGATAACGATTTATCGAGGTACGCACCACCGAGACCGAAGAGAACAATGGGGAGAGCGATTATCCAGCCGAGATCCCACGCGAGGGAGAGAAGTGTGAAAGTGTTAGATTTAGGAGAGTGTGAAATGGAAAAAAAATTAGAGTTGAGAATTTGGCATTACCCGTGGGCCTCCGCGTGAGCGGCGAATACGAGCAACTTTAATACGAGCTAGTTCACGTTCAAGGAGCGCAGTTGCGTCTGCAAAGCCAACTTCGTCATGTTTACGTTCAGTCATTAGTTTTTCAGCAGCAGATACAGCATGTGCAATTTTTTCTTCTTCGAGTTCATCGGCGCGATCTGCAGTGTCAGCCAAAACAGTAATATTCATTCCACTTACTTCGACAACTCCTGTAGATACAGCCATAATTTCTTCTGTTCCATCTTCTGCAATTACGCGAACAACTCCCGCTTTTAACAACGTAACGAGCGGAATATGATGAGGCAAAATGGCAATTTCACCCTGCTCGGTCGGGAGCACGATTTCTTTCGCATGTGCCTCGTAGACAATGCGTTCAGGAGTGATGATTTTAAAGGTGAGAAGAGACAAGGGGGAGAGAGTTAGAGAGTTCTGGGCAAGTTAGGAATTGATGCAGTACGAGGAGCATAAGATTTTTTCGACGAGCTGTACTGAAAGGTACAGCGAGGAGATAAAAATCTGTAGCGACGAAGTAATGCGCAATTACTTACTTGACCTCTTCGATTGAGCCTTTCATATAAAACGACTGTTCCGGTTTATCATCGTGCATACCTTCGAGAATTTCTTTAAATCCTCTTACAGTATCTGCACGTGAAACGTATTTACCAGGGAAGCCCGTGAAAACTTCAGCAACGAAGAATGGCTGTGAAAGGAATTTCTGAATTCTTCGAGCACGATTAACGGCTAGTTTATCGTCTTCTGAGAGCTCATCCATACCAAGGATCGCGATAATATCCTGTAAATCTTTATAACGCTGTAAAATTTTCTGAACGTTTCGAGCAACTTCGTAATGCTCTTGACCTACGACCGCTGGCTCCAAAATTGTTGAAGATGAATCGAGAGGATCAACAGCCGGGTAAATACCAAGCTCTGAAAGTCCTCGAGAGAGAACGACGGTTGAGTCTAAGTGACTGAAAGTTGTAGCAGGAGCGGGATCAGTTACGTCATCGGCAGGAACATACACCGCCTGAACTGAAGTAATTGAACCATCTTTTGTAGAGGTAATACGTTCTTGAAGAGCACCCATTTCAGTAGCCAAAGTCGGTTGATAACCCACCGCAGACGGAATACGGCCAAGGAGCGCCGACATTTCTGAACCGGCCTGAGTAAAGCGAAAAATGTTATCAACGAAGAAAAGCACATCTTGTTTTTCT
>CAYHBN010000050.1:0-11580 GCA_964354865.1 uncultured Candidatus Peribacteria bacterium | reverse complement strand
AGAGCTGCGAATACCAAAGAGTGGGCGTAGAGTACCAGACAAAAGACGGTATCGCATGGTAAATAAATAGGTCTTTCCCGCTTGCACCGGAATATTAATTTGTTGAACACCTCCAGCTGTCGCAGGTGCGTTCATGTGAAGTGCAAAATGTTGCTCAAGCTCATTACCTTGGCGAATGCGACTTTTTTCTAGTGTAAAAAGTGGATTTGCTCTCCCCCATGTTCGCCATGCATCCATATTCGGTGCTTCCATATCTGCATCGACAAGTACATCGACGTTCTCGACCGCCTGTGCATGAGCTACCTGAGGCTGAGCGGTTGAGATGAAAACCATAAAACCGATAATCAGTACTGCTAGTTTGGTTGAAATGTTCTTCATATATCTGTGGGATACCATATAAAATATATTTTGTCCACTGCTTTCGCCGTAGCGACAGTAGGAATGACTACTATTGAGGCGACACTTCTTCGATCGAAACGTCGTCTATCCATACTTCACCCTGTGGAAGATTTCGGTATGGAGGTCTGAAATCGGCGCTGCTGTGAGCAAATACAAGGCGATACAACCCTACATAGTTCGCTGCTCCGGTAAAGGTGCGCTCGTACTGAATCCACTGCCCATTAGTATTGGGCAACATTGGTTCATTCGGGCTTGCAACAGGAAACTCAAAATCTTCATTGGAACTATTTGTACCTATTCGAGGCATAAAGGTTCCCCCATCGTTTTTGTACCACAAGCGAAGGCGATACTGATGTCCTGCAACAACGGGAATGAAAACTTGTTGGAATCCAAAGTTAGCCTGTGAAAGAAGGTGCATGCTTTGCGTACCAGAATGAGTCTGCGCAGATGATTTTTCAGTCAATTGAGGCTGACCGTAGTACATCCACGAAGCTAATCCTTCTTGTTCCATATCGCCATCTATTACTAGTGGTGAAGGAACGTTTGGTATTTCTTCAAGAGTTACATCGTCAATATATCCTTCTCCAAATTTAATTGAGGCCAATATTCTAAAGTCATTCACAAAATTTGCAGGCACTACAAATTCTCGAGAATAGGTTTGCCAGGTATCGCTAAACTTTACATACGTCGCCATTTTTTTCTCAAAATCAGAATTTGACGTTTTTATACCAAGCCACGTATTAAAGGTACCTGAGAGCAATTTATATTTAATTGAGTAGCGATATTTGTGACCCGCGACAACGGGAACCGATAGCTGCTGAATACCACTATGTGATGCGGGTGCAGAAATAAACATGCTTTGTGTACCACTTACCGCGTTCACACTTGATTTGCTAAATCCTGCTGCCGACCATGCTCTCCAGTTATTTGCATTTATACCAACTGCTTCAAAATCACCATCTCTCACTAAATTAGTTGTAGCAACGGTTGCTCGTAAATTGAGTATGTACTGCGCTTCATCGGCATCGTTCGATGCAAACGTTATTTGGGCTATTTTGACTCCTCCGCTTTGAGCCGTAAAATGAACTACCAACTGAGAACTGCCGTGAGCAGGAATCATGAGACGAGGCTGTGTTGTAATTGAGAACGAGGCAGCGTCACCTGAAAGAGTTGGCGCACCACTTAATTGCAACGCACTTTCACCACTATTTTCTATAAGGATCGTGACATCGCGAACATCGTTCAACGGCACCGTGCCCAATGAGTAGGTAGCACCAGAGGCCTGTGCAGCTCCACTAATAGTGAGATTAATTTCAGCACCTGCGATTACTATCGTTGGCATACGAATGCGGCTGAGATACGAAAAAACGCGCATATTCTGCTGTGAAATCGATGTTGGCGTAGAGTACGCGCTCATGAATGCGAAACTGGCACGAGAAAGAGCATCTTCGGCGTCGAAACTCAACGACATGAAGTTTTTTTCTGTTCGAGATTGAAGTACTGTTCCATCAGTACGGAGTGACTGAGCAGTACCATCTGAGTAATTTACAAGAATTTCTTTGCCGGCGTTGTCTGCATTAACTTCGGCGAGGGTAACCGAGCCGAGGGCGGAAGAAGAGAGATCTACCGGAAATCCCGCTGTCATTTGCCCATCGACTTTTGCTACTGAAATAAGTTTTCCGTTGCGTGTAACTCCTAATAATTTGCCATCATCGCTTACCGTTACGGGATACAGAATAGGATTCGGAACCGCGATGACACTGCGACGAGCCCACACTCCATTTTGTTCATTATATATTTCGAGCGAATTTGTTTCAGGATAATTTACAACAACATCACCACCCACGGCAGAGATACCAACTGCAGGGCCCAATTGAAGAACTGAGCTACCTACCAATTGTGCATCTACGACTCTGAATCTCTGAAGATTACCATTTATTGAAGCAACAACGACATCGTCATGTTGCGCGTTATTTTGTGAAACAATAACAGGATCAAAATACACCTCACCAGCGATATCTGCTTGCGCACTTACCTGCCCGCCCGCGGTTACTGTAAATAGTTTATACACATTCTGATCGCTGCGCCCGACGACGACTATTTCACTTTGACCATCACCGACGACGTCACCAATAAGTGGTGATGAAACTGGTACAAATCCATCGAGCCAGACTGGAAAATTTGCCAATAAACTCCCCTCGTAACTAAAGGCCGAAATACTACCTTCATCGGTAACCACCACTCGTTCAAGGCCTGGCGTTGCGACATCGAGGTCAGCGATTACCGGCTTAAAGAATGCGTCGCGCGCGAAGGCGGTTGAAGAGAATACTAATGCTGCAAGCGAGACAATGGCAGCCGAGAAACGTACTGGTATATGAGGACGCATAAGTGTGAAGGTTATTTATTAGTTACTTCATTAAAATATATATAATCAATACAGTCAGGCATGCCATCGATATGCGGTCGTTTCACTACATCGCAGTATTCGTCGTATTGCTGCATATACGGCGTAAGATCATCGGGCAGCGCAACGAGAAACGCTCGATCAATTTTATTCTCTTTCCATATCGTAAACACAATGTGATTTGAATTATTAATCGATCGAATGGTGTACAGAAAAGGTGCTGATAATCCCCACTCTGCCTTCAACGGAAAAATCTTTAAGAAATCGATTGGATAATTGTTCCACCAAATTGTAGGGAGTGCTGAATTAATAAAATCGTCCGTGTAGGGCTTTTCAATTCTTGCCGCCCCTATGGTAATGCCCCGAGAGTTTTTACCGTAAATAGTACCCGGTTGTATCGGCTCTAGGCTGCCATTTTTCCAATGATAATAACGCCCCGCACGAAATCCTAGAGCGGTTCCATCGTCATATATTTTCACTGCATTGAAATTAGGAATTTTAGTGAGCACCCCATTATCCCAAAACAGTGAGTGCATAACAGGCGGCTGCGCATTTTCATCGACCCAAATTCCTATCATCTGGCCAGCATCATTAACATCACGGAGATCAACAGAGTTATACAGTGGATCAAAATATTTTTTCACCCCGTCTTTCAACATAAAGATTCGTCGTATACGATGTTCGTCTTCTGATTTGTATCCCCAAATTACTCCAGCTTCAGTTATGCCAATCACATTTTCATTAGAAGGAACATTTTGGAGTACCTTATAGACTCCATTCTCCCACATAAATGTTCTTAAACGAGAGCCCGTCAGTGAGCTTGTCTCTGGATCCTGACAGTAAATTTTTCCGATAATTTGGCTTTTATTGTTCATATCTACTGCCACAATTTCACAGTTACCGGGATTACCGAGTTGCTTCAATACGCCGTTATCCCAAAGATAATTACCCGAGGCAACTTGACCTAAGTCGTTCAAAATAAGTTTTTCTCGAAAAATCTGACCAGGAAAAACAAGCTCGATCATCTCGCCCGGTTTTAGGCTCGTCGTTGAGCCGATATTTGATTGCGTCGAAGGCAGGGCAACACTGTACATATCAATCTGCGCGACGGGAATCTCTACCACCGCATCTTGTATTATTTGCGATACGCTCGCTTCGGTACCAATGAGCGTGCGTTTTCCACTCGTCGAAAGTGAATACACCTTTTGAGAATCGTCGGAGCTCACATACTTCACACGTGGAATCTTTGTCAGTTCTTTGTACGGAATAATCTCGATATCTTTCTTATCAAAAATCCCCTCTTTAAATGCTTTCTTTGGCACCGCCATTTTCTTGCCATCAACTAGAGCGTAAATAGTCGCCAAACCTTTCGATTTTACGAGATGGGTGTCGGCTGCCGCACTCACTGAGAGCGGAAGCACTGTCGAGGCCAACACAAGGAGCGATACGAGAGCGAAAACTGTTTTTTTACTCATAACAAAAATGATAAAGATTATTTTGAAAGTGTTTTTTCTTGAGCGGTACTAATTCGTTTTATAAGGAAAATATTACAGACTGCAAAACCAAAATCGGCGACGAGTGAAAGTACAAGAACCCAATACGGCAGTTCACCCACTAGTTCGCTCTGTGTTGCTGCGAGTTGCATGTAGATAGCCGTCGCATAACGAAGAACAAAAGAGATCAGCCATATCGTGAGTAACTGAGAGTCATCGAAGTGAGTCCCTTTTGTCATACTGTCGGCGTACAGCTCTTTCATATGAACATAGGGCTTGTAGATATTTCTAATAGGAATGAAATAGTCGACCATAGCCATTTTCGCACTCACCGCAAGATGATGTCCCGCAATCTCTAAATTATGATACGAACCAAAATGCCAGCGTAAAAAAAGAATGAATGCTAATCCAGAGGCTACTGCTTCGAGTTGAATAAGAGGCAGTGCATTATCAATAATCGCTTGCGGTAAGGCTACAAACTGACTCATGATTGAAATACTCAGTACCGCCAACGATGTTGCTGCAAGAAAATACTGAGCAGGAATCGCCCAGGTGCTTTTATAAAATGTACTCTTCGTCGTCGCATGATTCATCGATGCAGACGACTTTTCAGTAGCTTTAGCATGAGGCCGAAATACTCGAATGAGCGAGCGAACCACCTGCACAAAAACAATCACGATGAACGCAAAAAACGAGAGCGCGATTATTCCATTATATGCTGGCAAGTCGACGCCATGGCTTATTTTATAGTTGCCCTGCAGTACCGCGAACACAATTGTGGCGAGGAGAGGGACGAGATAGAGGAGGGATTTTTTAAACATACGAGTATTGAAGTAATTTAATTGTTGTTTCCTTGCAATGTACGGACTCGCGAAAGTGCTTCAGATAGTTGCGTCTGCGCAGGATCAATATCAAGACCTTCTTGAAGTACATCAATTGCACTATCATAGTCTTTCTGCGAAGTAAAAATCGCCGCAATACTCAGACGAATTTCAACTGACTGAGGATCGACGTTGAGTGCTTTTAAGAAAACTGCAAGTGCCTTGCCACTCTTCTTCTGTTTTAAATATATATCTCCAAGATCTACGAGCAATTGTGTGAGATCCGGAGATCGCTTTAATGCTTTCTGATAATATTCAATTGAAAGTGGATAATTACCAGATTCTTTATAATAGAGGGCTAAATTAGCAATAGGACGAATATACGTAGGATCATCGCGAGTAACACGATCAATATATTTAACTGCTTTCTTAAAATTCTCTTCTGATTTTGCGGCATTACCAGTTATGCGATATATCACCCCTAACGTGTTATAAGAGCGTGGATATTCAGGATCAAGTTTAATTGAACGTTCTAGGTGTTTTATTGCCTCACTATAGGATTCCAACGCATTACTTTTATCGCCTTTTGACGCGATATCATATAAACGAAAACCCAACCCATTCTCAGCAAGAAAATAGTAAGGATCAATTTCAAGAACTTTTTTGTAATACATAAGAGACTCATCATTATCACTATTTAGTGCTAACCGCATGAGAGCAGGAATATACTTTGAGTTTTGTTTAAGAGCTTTCTTAAGGTACTCCTTCTGTTTTACAGTATCACCATCTTGCCCATATAACGTTGCCATTAACACATACCACTCTGCATCTTTTTTTGTACTTTTTTTAATGAAAGAACCGTATTGAGGAATATTTGAAAAGATTGAAGAAGCCCTCTCATCAAGTGAAATAAAGACAACATTCGCATCGGGCAAAAGTAGGTACTCTTTAAAGTATTTTTCGTACTCTTTTTGCTGAGGAGCGATCACATACAAAATACTTTGAGCGCTCAGAATTTCTTTTTTGCACAAAGTAGGAGGCATAGAGATTACTCTCTGTGCGTAGATATATGTTTTAACAATATTGTTACGCTTGTAATTAACTTTTGTAAGCAAATCAAAGTAGGTACATTTTTTGAGAGGATCTTTAATTTCATTTTCGTCTATGGAGTTTAAGAGCTGAAGTGACTGATATGTTTTATCAGTATTGAAAAGTAACTTTGCAGCATCAAGTTTTTCGTCCAAATTAAAAGTAGAAATTCCTTTTTGCTCAATTCTCTTACTAAGAACCGAGCTCGATTCATATACTGAAGTAGATGCGGCATTAACTACATTTGAAGTAATTACTGAAATCCAAATAACAAGTGCAGTAAATAGCTTTAAGGTTTTGTGAGTTGATATCATAGGCATAGATGAGAAATTACTCTATAAATAAACTATTCTTTGCATACTATTTCAAAATACAATTCATCGCTTTGTTTAACCAAAAAATCGAGTGCATATTTGTACCTATTTATTGAAGTGTCTTTACTTAAAGGATCAGACTCAAAATTGATGCTATTTTCCATCGAGGGTTGAATCGCGTCACCATCTCTTTTGAATAAACCATCAATACCTAGAATTATTACGTTCTGTTTTTCGCATTCACTGACAAAATCCATAGTATCTTTTCTAGAAAAAATCACCCAACCTCCAGGCTGTAGAATACCTCTATCCATAAAAAGTCTTGTTAGTTTATGCATTGTTATTTTTTAGGTAAATAAGGATTAACAATCGTCGAATCAGGTATCCAATTGGAAGAATATCTATTACTAACCTGCACTACATTTTTTGTTACATTATCTATTACTACATATGAACCATCTTTCATATAATACGCAGTTGAAGGATTCCCCGTGCCCTTATTAAGTGCGCTTCGAATCGTAAAAGGAGACTTGCTTGTATTGCTAATAAGCTCCGCAGTCCATCCACGACCAAGCATTTGAGCAGCAATTTTGCTATCGATATTAATTGCCTCGATAGCACCTATTCCACTCGTAACTTCACCAGCTTTTAAACCTGTTACTGCTTTCTTAATAACAATCACTTCAACTACTTTTTCTATGACCATTCCGACATCTTGTCCTCTTTCATATGGGCTCTGAGCCATAAAATCGTCATACATCATACCGGTTCCTGTTTTAATATCTTGCCAGGATTGAGATGGGTCATTGTAAATTTGCTTACCGGCATTGTAGGCTTCTTTACTCATTTGATAGGTACCTTTTGCTATATCAACCGTTGTATCAATAGGATGAATAATGCCATTGCCAATAAATTTTGTAGTTCCCCATAGTCCCTTTCCAGCACCAACAAAAACACCACCTGTTGTGTAGGCCGCATCGCTCCAAAATCCAGCCACCTGCATTTGCACAGGTTCAGGCAATGAAACATACGCAACTTTGCTACCCGCCTCGGGCAACGCACCATTTTGCTCATCTTTATTGTGCCCCGTCGGATCAGTAAATCTCAGCGGATTATTCTGAACGTAGATATAGTTATTGCGAGACAAACTATCGCCCGTCGTTCCTGTAAAATCATCACGTGCGATAAAACGACCTGTGAGCGGGTTGTAGTAACGAGCGTTGTAGTAGGCAAGATTTGATTCAACATCGAACTCTTGGCCGGTGAATAAGTACTTGGTTGATGAGCCGGTCTGGCTCGCGGTACCTTCGGCGCCAAGCAAACTTCCATACGCATCGTAATCGAATTGTTGAGTCACACTCCCCTGCTCATTGGTGAGCAAGACCGGCGAACCGAGAACATCGGTGTGCATAAACGTGATAACTCCTTGTGCATTGATCTCGGCGATTTGGCCGCCTAATCCTTGTACTATTGTTTTATTAACCGCACCCTGGCCTGACAGCTCATTCAGCACGACAAGACCATTATTAAGGTAATACGTAGCGTCGGTATTGTTCACTGTTTTTTTCACACGATCACCATTGTCATCATAGGTGAAGTCGAGAATATTTGTGGGGAGTGCCGGCAAAAATGCAGGGCGAGAGGTATCGGTGACACGAATCTGCGAAAGAAGATTTCGCGCACTCCAAGAATAATCAACATTTTTAACTGGTTGACCAAGACGAGTATAAGCCTCACGAGTAAGCGAACCGTTCCCATCGTAGGTCATTGCAACGTTCACACGATCATTACCAATTATCGACGCAAGCTCTTCAGTACCATTTGTATAACTGTATCTCGTTGATGCATGTGGGGCGCCAAGCGAAAGACGATTCCCTCGAGCGTCATAACCAAAACGCAGATCGTTAACACCGGCAACATCTGAGTAATCGATGCTTGTGAGTTCATGAAGATCATCGTATCCATAACCAATTGTTCGGTTTGTATTAACTCCATTTATTGACGTTGTTTCAGCCGTTTGTGTGCGATTCGATGTAGCGTCGTACGAGTACACATGGTGAAAGAGTGACTGATTTTGTGCGTTCGTGATATTCAAATCCTGTACACGTTGAAGCCCATCGTAGCCATAATTTTGCACGATGCCATTTCGGTATGTAGCGGTCGTAGGATTATTATTTGAATTATACGCGTAGGAAACAAGCGGCTGCGCTTGATACGAAACGTTCTGCAACAAACCATTATTGTTGTAGCTGTAGTTCACTCGTTTCTGCGCGGCATCTTCAAGATACGCAAGTTGACTGTCGGCGTTGTAATCACGGCTAATTGCGTATGTTTGGCCTGCAACACCGGTGAGTGTGCGCGTCTGTGTTCTTTGACGACCAAGCGCATCGTAGGTATTCGTAACCGTTCCTGTTGGCTCAGTTACTGTCAGCTGATTGCCCCAATTATCATAGGTGTATGTGACGTCGGTATTGTCTGAAAAATGTTTGTTCGTAAGACGATCAAGAGCGTTGTAGGTATAACTAGAGACCTGCAGTGCGCCGTCGGTTTTAGTATCAACATTTCCATTCGCATCGTAGTGGAAAGTTTCTGTTTTATTTGCAGGATGCGTAATGCGCGTTACTCGATTGAGTGCGTCGTACTGGTACGCTGTTGCAACGCCGTCTGCAGTTACTGATTGTTTATTGCCGTTATTGTCGTATGTATACGTAGTAACAACATTCAGCGGATTTGCTTCGCTCACCAATCTATTCAAATTATTGTATGTGAAATTTGTAGCAAGACCGCGCTTGTCGGTATGCCGAGTATTGTTGCCAACTGCATCAAACACAAAACGTTCTACCTGATTTAAGTTATCGGTAATACTTGTTGCATGATTTGCCGTGTCGTACACGCTTGTTGTGCTATTCCCGTCGGGCAACGTAACGGTTAATTTATTACCATTTGCATCGTAGGTATAGCGAGAAATATTTCCAGCAGGATTTTGTTCAGTAACAAGACTGCCAAAAATATCGTAGGTGTAACGAGTCACACGACTCATTTCGTCGGTCTTCGTGAGCACGTTATTCTGTGCATCGTAGGTAAAGTTCACGGTGCTACCAAGTGCATCGGTCGTGCGAGTTGGGCGCCCGAGCTCGTCGTAAATTGCGGTACTTACGTGCGTATTATTATCGCCGTTTGAATTTTGGCGGTCAATGGTTCTCACCACATGACTATCTTGATCGTAGAAAAAGAGCGATACGTGATTTTGCGCATCGATGGTTTTAGTTTTCCGATTGAGCCCATCATAGTAGTACGTCATCGAATTGCCTTGTGCATTTCGTAACGCAGCATCTGCAACTGCCCGTGGCGACAACTCACCAACCTTATTACCTTCATTATCGTAGCTCGCGCGAGTCACATTGCCCGCTGCATCGGTCTTTTGAATAAGCCGATCCATGAGGTCATATTCGTAACGAGTGATACTGCCATTCGGATCAGTCTCCGAAATTTTTCTTCCTAATCCATCGTAAGTAAATATTGTTTGTACAAAAACATTTGCAGCCGCGTATCGTTTTACCGATACAAGCTGATCGCGCTGATCATAGCCGTATTCAGTTCGCTGATCGAGTGTGCCAACTCCTTGAACTTCGCTCACCTTGTTACCATTCGCATCATAAGTAACATCAGTTGAATTGAGAGGATTCGCGGAGTGAGTAATTCGATTTGCACCATCTCGTGTAAATGACGTTGCGGTACCACGGGCATCGAGAGAACGCGTGGCATTACCCAACCAATCATAATCGGTACGTGTAATGATCGATTGATTATTATTACCACCAACATGTTCGGTTGAAAGTTCACTCTCTCCTATATCGGTATCTGTCACATAATTTGTAATGTGGCCGAGCTTATCAACCGTTTGAATGCGATGATTTTCGAGGTCGTAGGTGTGCGTGGTTATAGCAAGGAGCGCGTCAATTTCTTTACGCACATTGCCTGCCGTATCGTACTCATATCGAGCAATATTATTTCGAGGCGAAGTAACAGTAATTGGATTTCCGTAGACATCGTATGCAAATTGAGTGGCAACCGTTTGATTGCTTCCATCTGCTTGTACTACCGTCGTAGACTTTCTGATTGGATAATTTGAATTTGCATCGTAAGTGATCGTAGTCTGTACACCGTTTTTATCGGTTCGACTAATCACATTGCCATAGTTATCGTACCCGAAACTTTGTGTGTGCTGCGCACCGTCGGTCACCGAGGTGAGCGATCCATTCACCGCACTATTTACGTACGTTGTTGTTCTTATTTGCTGTGGCAAAGCAGGAACCGCGCGTGACGTTGCTATTTCTTGTTTTTGTCGAAGACGATTAAATGCATCGTCGTAGGTATATATAATTTCTGTACTCCAATCAGCGGTATCAGAGAGAAATTCGTGCCAAACGCGACGGCGATTATCGTAGGTGTAACGATGAATATTTCGATTTCCATCAGTTACCGAGAGCGGCATTCCGGCCGCATCGTACGTTATATTTGTGACTTCTCCTGCGCCATTGCGGAAATATATTTTGAGCCCATTCGCATCGAAACATGTTTTTTCTGTATAGAAATTATTCGCAGCTCTATAGTTATTCACGCTCGTACACGACGCGCTACCCGGCACCGCAGCATCGGCTACATCGCTGTAGATCAAGCCGTACACCATTCGTTTTGTTCCAACGACATCGATTCGAGGATTAAATTCATACTGTTCAATTACTCGTCCATTTGCATCATAGGTGTTATACAAAATAGTTCCGCGCTCATCGGTATAGGTGATTAACTGCTTGCTTGCATTGTACGAAAATCTACGAACAAACTCTTCGCCAACTCCATTGTAATAACGAGTATCGTGAACTTCAGTTAGATTCAATGAACCATCGTACACATAGGTAATTGAATGTGGCTGCGCCGGATTTAGATTCTCAGAAATTGAAACAATTTTATCCCAAGTTGCGCCAGCGGAATTGCCATAGGTCAATGTAACAACGCGTCCCGAGGCATCTGTAATCGAAGTAAGGAGAGGGACATCACGC
>CAYHBN010000049.1:0-12087 GCA_964354865.1 uncultured Candidatus Peribacteria bacterium | reverse complement strand
ATTCTGACGCGAGCTTCTTCGTAGGTATTTTTCTTAAGTGTCTTTGTAATAATATCGCCAAGTTCTTTTCGGCTCCAGGTAAGTTTCCATCCCCGCATTTTTGCTGATTCCTTTAAGCGTTCAATGTGTTCATCAAGCAAAATTATTTTGTGCTTGTACGTTCGCAGCGTTTCAAAAATACCGTCGCCATACATAAATCCCGGATCAAAAATCGTTAGTTTGGCCTCTTTTGCCGGCACAAATTTTCCGTTGAGATAGACGATCATAACAAACGCAATTACGAACTAAAGTTTTTTTGAGAGCTGAATGTAACCAGTTGGTGTAAAACTATGTTTGTGATAAAACTCAACCGCATCGGCTTCTTTTTGAGTAAGCAAATCCATAGCCACGCAGTTATGTTCTTTTGCAGCTTTCTCGAGCGCGCTCAGAAGTTTTTTTCCTACGCCTTTACGCTGATGATCTGCGTGCACAAAAAGATCTTCAATAAACACGCGCATACCATCGTGCCATGTAAAAAATCTGGCGAGAATAAGACCAATTTGAACGTCATCTTCTTCGGCATAAAAACAGATTCCCATGCCATTTTTCAATACTTCTTCAAAGTGAACGACAGAAACTTTTTCGTTCCAATCTTCATTAAATGGTGGCTGAGAAAAAGTATGGCTGTACACTTTCACGAGTGGCATAATTTCTGAGACAGAGGTGACGAGAGTAATATTCATAGTTAGTTTGTGCGTGATTTTAGAACCGATTCAATCGCAGCCGCTTTATTGATGAGTTCATTATACTCCTCGCTAGCAACTGAATCGGCAACGATGCCGCCACCAGAACGAAAGGCTATTTTTTGTGTTTTTTTATCGAACCAGAGCGAGCGGATAAGAATGCTGAAAATCGCAGTTTGCGCCTTGTCCGAAGCAAGTTCACGTGACTTCTCTACTGAGTTTTCTGCTTTATGTAAAATAAATCCGGCGCTACCACAGTAAATACCACGAGAGCCGTTCTCAAGTTTTTTTATTATTTCCATGGTGCGGATTTTAGGGCAACCAGTAACTGAACCGCCGGGGAAGAGCGCATCTAAGGCGTCGCGCCATGACTTGTCATTTCGTAAGCTGCCCTCTACGCGGGCTACGGTATGAATCACATGAGAATATTTTTCAATTATTCGAAAATCACCAGATTCAGATCTCTGAACACGTACTGTTCCCGGCTTACAAACCTTTCCCAAATCATTTCTTTCAAGATCAACAATCATGGCGAGCTCGGCTTTATTTTTTTCGCTGGCTGAAAGAGCTGCCTCATTTTGCGCATCTTCTTGAGGGTTTTCGCCCCTCTTCATAGTTCCCTTTATTGGCAGCGTTTTAATAAATCCGTCAGCAGAAAGTTCAAAAAGACACTCCGGCGAATTCGAAATGAGTGCGCCATCTTCGGTCTCGATGTAACACATATAGGGTGAAGGATTGATTCGCGTCAGTGCACAGTAAATTTCAAATGGGTCTTTGCCCACTGCCGAAATCTCGAAAGGAATTGAGTAATTCACTTGATACGTTTCACCCGCCGCAATCAGCTCTTTAATTTCTGCGATTTTTTGCGCGTATGCCATGTCGTCGGGCACGATTACCTCTAATTTATTCTCATTCTGCGACGTTATATTGGTATGAGGCACACCCATATTTTGCGCAAACTCATGCGTTTTTAAAATCTCATAAAAAAACTCCTCGCCCTCGTAGGTTTTGAATCCACAAATCGATTTTTTTTGCCTCTCAGCTTCAATGAGCCCAAGCCTTTCCCCCAGCTCGAAAACAAAATTCCCCTTTTCTACTATGTGTCCCCAATTACCCTCAAAAATCGCGGCACGAATACCCTTATTACGAAGTTCAAGAAAGTAGTTTTGAGCAGAGGTATTCATGTTACATACACAGCATAACCATACTACACGTCACCTATAAAGCATCAGATGATCTACTGAGAACTCTCTGTGTTTTTGAAAGTGCCTGCGTAAGAATAGCATCTAACTCTACTAACTTTGAGTAATGATCAGTAACGGTTTTCAAAACGTCGACAAAAAAACCACTACGCTCAAGGTCAGGGTGCCTCACCGCAAGGATTCTAACGAGCAGCATTAATTTTCCAGTAATTGAAAGAAGATTTTTTACGTTTGAGTGTTGAGGTAAACCGGCATCGCTCGATTGAGAATTAGTGAAGAAATCCACTACGCGACGATACTGATTGTTTTGTTCCAAATATGAAATTTCGAGACGAGCTACTAAAGCCCTCCTTTCATCAGCACTCAATGAATTGAGTTTAGCTTCGAGTTCACGATCTCCGGCAACAATGCCATCAAAAAAACGAGTACCATTTCCAGTTAAGATGCCATCAGCCACTTCAAGATCTTCTCCAGACGCAGTGGCAACACGTGTAACGCCATCTGCTACATAGCCGCCCGGAGCCAAAACAAAATCATCCGAATCCGATTCCCCAGAATCCGTTCCTAATTTCTTAGTAGAGAGTACGGTAATCTCGTCCGGGCCAGTTTTTACATAGCGATACGTTTTTCCATCAGGCACGACCAACGTTGCTCCTTCCTTACGGAAACCAGCAATACTGAGCCCAATATTTATAGATTCACTCCTAATATTCATAGAGTGGATTATAAGGCGCCGCTCGGATTTTGTCAATCAAGCCCGTTATCCGCGCCATTATTTACACCTCATCATTCGAATACACATGCATGTATTCGCTCTTGTCGTATGAATATATTTCATCAGCTTTAAAGAAGCGCTTAACTTCTTTTTCAGCATTTTCAACAGAGTCAGATGCGTGCACTACATTACATGCAACGCTCATCGCGAAATCTCCACGAATTGTTCCTGCATCTGCCTCGCGTGCCTTTGTAATGCCGCAAAGTAAGCGAACCGCATTAACGCATTGTAATCCTTCGATACACATTGCAACAACAGGGCTCTTCATCATGAACGCCTCAACACCTGGGTAAAAAGGCTTATCGGCAATATGCGCATAGTGATCACGCAACACCGCTTCATTCAAAGTCATCATTTTAAGGCCAACCACTTTTAATCCTTTTTGTTCAAAACGTTTCATAACTTCACCGGCTAGTCCGCGCTGTACACCATCTGGCTTCACAATAACGAGAGTTCGTTCCATAGAGAGATTAGTTAGATATAATAGATTATTAGATTGGATAGATGCAGATACTCTAAACCACGGCGATTTTATAGAAAAACATGTCCGTTGCCAACAGCAGTTACTTTACCAAGGTACAGTCACAGCGGTCTTCATCTACTTTTTTATACTCTCCCAAACACCGAGGTTCACGAGGAGTAAGTGCTACTCCTTTACGCTCAGGACTAAAATCTAGATAGTGAGTTCGGCATGTGGCATCTTCTGATGACTCTAATTGCCATGCGAGGCAGGTAGGCGAAACCCGAACAACACAGTCTTTTTCAGGTTTTGCTGTTTGTAATTGAGGATTTTCAATAAGCCCACGAACGTACCACGAAATACCCGCAGAAATAGCTAAGGCTCCAATAGCAACAATAACCCTTTCTTCTCGAGAAGCGCGATTCATTGTCTCATTGTGTTTCGGTCGTTCACTCATACAAAGGTATAGTTATATACAATAGGCAAGTAATAGTACGCATCATTGAGACTTCTGTCAAGATGCGCTGCTCGATATGACGGAACCTACATCTTCAACGCCTTTTCAAACACGCCCGTATCCTCGCACTGGCCAATGACGGCTAAACGAAGTTCGCTTGGTATGAAAAGCTCGCGGGCAATTTGATTCACTTGCTCAACGGTGACCGCGTCGATTTTTTTCATAATCGCGTCTGGCGTGTCGACTTCGCTGTACAAAAGTTCTTCTTTGCCGAGTAAGTGAGCGTACTCCTCACAATCCTCTAAACGCAAAATCATTTTGCCCTTTATGTACTCTTTTGCTTTGTGCAATTCGGCAGCGGTGATTCCATCGTCAACCATTATTTTGTACTGCTCGCAAATTGCAGCAACGGCATCGGGAGCACGTTTTACGTCGACACCCGCGCGGGTAGAAATAATTCCCGTGTCAGTATAATCGTCGGTCGAAGTTGAAATGTAGTAGCAAAGTCCTTTTGCTTCACGCACTCCAAGGAACATACGCGAGCTCATGTTTCCGCCCAAAATAATTGAGAGCAAACGTTGTGCATAGTGCTTCCACTCCTCTTTTGTGCGTTCAGCAAGCCCTGGAAAACCAACTACAATATGTGTCTGCTCAGTCTTTTTATGCTGTAAAAAAATGCGGTCTGTTGAAGGATTTTTTTCGAGAGATTTTGGGCCGTGCGACCGAGTTCTTTTCTCCATTGAGAAAAGTTTTTCGATCTGCGCACAAATTTTCACATGGTCAATGTTTCCGGCCACGCTCACCACAATATTTTCGGGCGTATACAGATTCTTTTGGAACTGCATAAAATCCTCTCTCGTCACCGTATTAATGAGTTCTTTAGAGCCAACTTGGTCCCAACCCATCGGCTGATCGCCGTACATTAAGCGTTCAAAATCCCAACCAACTTGATACATCGGCGTATCTTGATACATGTTGTACTCCTCCATAATTACACCGCGTTCTTTGTCAATTTCAATAGGATCGAACTGCGATTTCAGGAGCATGTCAGACAGCACATCGAGAGCGGTATCAACATGGCGAGCCGCCACTTTTACGTAGTAGCCGACATACTCTTTGCCCGTGAACGCGTTAAAATCCCCACCAATCATATCGATCGCCTCACTCACCTCTTTTGCATTTTTATATTTTTCAGCACCTTTGAAAAACATGTGCTCTAAAAAGTGCGAGATGCCGTTGAGTTTTTTAGTTTCGTAACGTGAACCGGCGCCAACCAAAATTAATACAGTCGCTGCCTGAGTAGATTCAAGTGTGTGCGTCACCACGCGTAATCCATTGGGGAAGGTTGTTTTTTGCATGGGGGCATTGTATCACTATTTGATCTCTGTACTTGGATTAGGCCTAGCAGATGATGCATTTTCACGAACATCCCGTAGCACACGAGCAACAAGGTTGGGAAGAGATTCAGAAGAAGGAGTTGTAACACCTGGTTGCTGTGCGCGCAACGCTGCAATTGCTTTAGGTTCTAATAAGATCCTATCAATAATAGAAGTCATCACTGGCGCACCGCTATTTGTTTCTCTAGGGTTCCTGCGTTTCGGCTGAGGACCCGTTTCTATCTCAGCAATTCGCACCACAGCACTCTGAACTGTATCGAGGGCGTCAACGAGTGATGTGGTTTCTACACCACTGCGCGGAGATCGCTGTCTCGTCATGCTTGCAGTCATTCTTTCATATTTTCCTTTTTCCATAGAGAAATATAGTTATTCAATACAATTATTAATTTGAATACCCACGTCGGGCATTTTGCCAAACTAGTTGCAAAACTGCATTTACCGCCTTGGTATCAGCCGCTTTCACAGCATCTGTTCGAGCGTTTAGCCGGTCTTGAGTTTCAACACTTCTACGTGCTGCATCGGCATGTGCAGCTTCTAGACTATCTAATACGTCGTTGGGAAGTTCTACTCCTGGCATATGAAAGGGATAAAGGAATATGGACTATTCTTTACTCACTGACGGTTGCGTCATTGATTCGTCGGAGTTTTGGCTCGGATCTTCTCCGCGTGCTGCTGCCCGAAGTTGATCCTGAATTTGTGCACCTAATGCGACAAACACAGCTTCTGCGCTAGATGGATTCATACGAGTGCGCGGAAGCGGTTTTGGCCGTGGCCCCTCAAATTGTTCAAATATTTTCTGAGTATCAAATGGCATAAAAAATAGTGTTATTCGTCATCAACTTCTCCGAGTGTCGCCATATTCAAATCTATAACACTGAATATAGTATGAGTCTAGAGAATGCCGGGTTGATTAAATTATATAAAGATGTTAATCTTAAGTTGAACTTAATTTAAAATTATGCACGCCTTATCTGTTAAAGAACTCAGGTCAATGCTCCCGTTAGTGCGAAGTGAACTGAAAAAGGGGACCTCTTTTTTAATTATTTATAAGAGCAAACCAATTGCAACTCTCAAGCCGGTTGATGATCTACCAGAAAACGAAGAGCTCAATGATGCCGATGTTGAGGTTGCGAGCTTGAACGATTTTACCGATGACGATGATTATTTGACTCCTGATGAAATGAGCTATTACCTCTCACTAAAATCCCCCATTTTATGACACCGACATTCGGCGATATTTTTTTAGTAAACTGCGAGCCATCGGTCGGACGTGAAATGAAAAAAACACGCCCCGCGATCGTGATTCAAGAAGAAACAATTTCTCAAAATTCGCCATATGTAACCGTCATGCCAATTTCATCAAGGGTTGAAAAACTTACCGCAATAGATGTGTATGTTCCAAAAGACGAAAAAAATCGATTGATGAGTGATTCTATTATTAAAGTGAGACAAATTTCTTCATTTGATAAAGCACGAGTGATTCACTTTATTGGCAAGGCAAATAGCCCAACAATACGTTCAGTACGAGGATATTTGAGAAAGCACTTTGGGCTGTAATCCGCTATACTTCACCGGTGAAAACTTCCCCTATCGCCACTACAAAAACCGACGCGCCGAAAATTGACCTGAACGAACAGTTCACCAAGGCAATCGACCTGCTCGAGAACTCGGGCGAAAATATGTTTATTACGGGTAAGGCGGGCACGGGAAAATCGACCCTGTTGTCGTACTTTATCGAGAACACGAAACGCGAATGTGCGGTACTTGCACCAACAGGAGTTGCTGCATTGAATGTGGGCGGCGAGACGATCCATTCATTTTTTGGATTCAAGCCAAATGTGACAATCGAGTCGGCGTATAAGAAAGCGAAAAAGGAAACGAAAAAGCAGCTCTACACCAAAGTTCAAACAATTATTATCGATGAAATTTCGATGGTGCGCGCCGATCTGCTCGACTGTGTAGATACATTTTTGAGGATTGTGAGAAATATAAAACTACCGTTTGGTGGCGTGCAGATGGTCTTTATAGGTGATCTGTATCAGCTGCCTCCGATTGTGACTCCCGATGATCGCGATTTTTTTAGAGACAACTACCAGAGCCCGTGGTTTTTCGATGCGAATGTTTTTAAAGATCAGGATTTTTACATTCAATTCATCGAGCTCGAAAAAATGTACCGACAAAAAGAAGAAGATTTTATCGAATTACTTAATGCGGTTCGCACGAACAAAGTGAATGATCGACATATGACACGTTTAAATAGCAGACATTTTAGAGAGACCGCGGACCCCATTTTTAATGCGCAAAATGTGAAGCAACTCGACGATCATATTCACTTAACAACCACCAACGCAAGTGCGCGCGACATTAACGATTTTCGGCTTGCTGCTCTTAAAACTCGCTCGCAGTTTTTTGCAGGTGAAACAAGTGGAAGTGCCGACGCAAAGCAGTTCCCCACCGACAACTCGCTCGAATTAAAAATTGGCGCTCAGGTTATGTTTGTAAATAACGACAGCGCGGGACGATGGGTAAATGGGAGCGTGGGACGCGTAACCGACATCGATGATGAGTGCGCGACGGTCCTTATTCACGATGGAGAATCGGTAACTGTTTTCCCTCATAAATGGGATATGTATCGCTACATGTATGACGCCGAAGCCCGCACACTTTCACAGAAAAAACTCGGCTCATTTACACAGTTGCCACTTAAGCTGGCGTGGGCGATTACCATTCACAAGAGCCAAGGAAAGACCTTCGACAAAGTGATCGTCGACCTTGGCACCGGTAGCTTTGCCTCGGGACAAACCTATGTTGCGCTCAGCCGCTGTACAACCTTCGAAGGGGTCGTTTTGAAAAAACCAATCAAAAGATCAGATGTACGTATCGATGCACGAGTACAGCAGTTTTTAGACCAGTATCAGCAGGCGTTGTTTGGCTAAAACAACGTATACACAAACGGAGCCAAAATGGTTCCCTGCGTAAATACGAGCAATACGCCGAGCAGAATGAGAATAATTAAAATTGGTGCGAGCCAGAAGCGCTTGCGGTTCATCATGAACTGAAAAAGGTGGCGGAGTGTTTTGAGGCGAGACATAGTAGTTTTATTTTAACATAATCCTGATCACTGGCTCTAAAATTTCAGCAACGCGCTGGTGCCCATACTCTGTAAAATGAGTGTCATCTTTGGCAAAGTAAAGTTCGTCTTTTTTCGCATCGGCCTGAAACATGGGGAGTAAATCAACATGCAAAATGCCATTTGTATTACAGAGTACATTCAAATTTGTCTGAGGGCGACGTGCCGCAAAAGCTTCTTCGTCGAATGGCATACCGGGATATTTGTTCCAGTATGAGTGAGAAACCTGCACATCCATCGGGATCAATACAACTAAAAATTTTATATCACGCTTGGTCAGCTCGGTATTCATATTTAAAATAATATTTTCGGCTGTTCTCCAGTAATTAGCGAGATTCGGGTCTTGCGCGGGATGCGTGTGTGGTAAAAATACGGGCCACGTTAATGTTGGTTTGGTAATTTTTTGAGCGCCGGTTTTGAGTGCGAGTGCCCGAAATGCCTGCGATAGTTTGTACCATGCGAGCGATGTTGGTTGGGGGGTTGAATATCCTTTTAGCGTTGCATCGTCACCCACAAAAACTTCGGTATCTTTTACGCGCATTGGCAAATTATTTTTCGATTCAATCACCTCATGACGGCGCAATTCAGTTATGTCGTTCCCCACAAAAATATTTAACACCACAAGGTCTGGTTTGTACGACTCTGAAACAAGCTCGTGACTCGCACCAAAAATATAATTATTCAAATACGCCGCGTACTGGTCGAGTGTGTATCCGATAGTTCCCTGATTTCGAACATTAGTATTGATGCCCAGTTTTTCGTCGAGCAATACAGGAAAAATCGCGCTCTGTTTTGCATTAATTCCAAAGGTGAACGAATCACCCATCATCAAAATTGATTCGAGCGGACCAGGCTCACGACACTGCTCCCCGCGCTCACCATGACAGTTTATTGCAAGAGGCTCACCAGAACCATCAGGATACTCCGCAATTACTGACTCTGGTTTATGCTCCCACGTAAGCTCATCACTTTTTTGGTAAATAGGTAGACCAACCGCCGTAAACGATTTTGCGGGCGAGCTGCTTTTCGCTCGTAGATAGATTTCGCTACCTATAAAAAGAACAACGGCGATTACAGCCAGAACGGCGAGGTTAATTCCGATAAGGCGAAGTGTTTTTTTCATCGAGAGGATTGTAACATGAGATAAAAGCTGAAGATGTTTTATGTTATAGTCCCACTAACAACTCTATTCATTAATAAAAACAGATATGGGAACGATTTTCACTCAAGTTGCATTCGCGGCAAGCAAGTGTTCGGTAAACGGGCAAGAGGTCTCGTGTGAAGCGCTCGCTGATCAAGCGCAAGGACTTTTAGGATGGGGAATCGGCATTATGATTCTACTCGCAATTCTTGGGCTCGTATCAACTGTTTTTTTGATTATGATGCTTGTGCATGCGGCAAAACATAATGTAGATAACAAACCAATGTGGATTATTTTGATGGTATTTACAGGAGTTGTTGGCGCGTTGATTTACTACTTCGTTGAAAAAAGAAAATTTGATGCGCATATGATGGCACCAAGCGTCTCACCAGCCATGCCGACAAATACACCTACAAATCCGCCCGTCACGACGGTGTAAGAAGGGGTAAGAAATGCTATACTTCGGGCACATGCTTTCGCCTGCGCAAAAATCTTCATATAGAGAATCACTTACTCATAGCTTTGAAAAACATGGCGTAACCGCTGCCTATATTTTCGGCTCTGTAGCGAATGGAAAAACGCATGCGCGAAGTGACCTTGATCTCGCCGTTAAATTCGCTAAGAAACCAACTCTCAAAAAACTCCTCGAACTTGAAAACGACTGCGTAGAAGTACTCAAAAAAAATGTCGACCTTGTTTATTTTAACGAAGCGCCGATTCCTCTAAAATTCAGAGTTATTCAGGCGCGTGGGCTTATTTATGCGATCAATGAGAAAGCAGAAGTTTTAGAAAACGCAAAAATAATGAGTCTTTATTATGATTTTTCGTACTATTTAAAACGTTCTACAGTGGCAGAAATTAACAGAATTGCCACTTACGGAATTTAACTATGTCTCCTCTACTCGACTCAGAACAGGTTGTGCTCAGACTCCAGCACCTAAAAAAGTATATTTCTATACTTAAGATGCTGCAAAAGTTCACGCTCAAAGAAATTGAGGGGGACGTATATAAAACGGGTGCGCTATTGCACTATCTGCAACTTTCAGCTGAGGCATGTATAGATATTGGAGAGATGATAATTAGTGCCGAAAGTTTCGAGATTCCACTTGAGTCTGCCGCCGTATTTCAATCACTCGCTGCGGCAAAAATAATTACCGTACCGTTCTCAAAAAAGTTTAGCGCCATAGCACGATTTAGAAATTTACTGGTTCATGAGTACGTAAAAATCGATATGCAGAAAGTTTATTTTTACCTTCAAAAAGAGCTGGGGCAGTTTGAGGCGTATACAAAGGCAATTGGGAGGTACCTGAAAAGAAAAGAATAAATTAATCCTGACAATTTGCAACTTCAACTTGCAGATTGTCAGACTTCTAATCTGTAAAACTTTTCAAAATCAAAAATTTATCGGCGTCTTTTCAATCACCCAATCCCCCACCACCAACACATCCATATCGGTGGTCATAAAACAGTGAGCAGCTTCGGTCATCGTTCGAACGATTGGCTCACCGCGAACGTTGAACGAGGTATTCACGACAACGTAATAGCCAGTGCGATCGCCGACGGCTTTAATTAAATCGTAGTACTTCGGCTCGCTTTCTTTAGTGACGGTCTGAACACGCGCGGTTCCGTCGATGTGCGTAATGGCAGGAAGTTTTTTGTTGTGCAGTTCTTTGACATCTGCAACAAGCAACATGTACGGACTCTCCTTGCCGCGCAGGTCGAAATATTCATCGGCTTTTTCGAGAAGGACCGATGGTGCAAACGGCCTAAATACTTCACGGTGCTTGATTTTCACATTGAGAATTTCTTGCATTTCGGTACACGCGGGATTTGCCAAAATAGAGCGGTGCCCAAGTGCGCGAGGTCCAAATTCACTGCGTCCTTGGTACCAACCGACAACTTTATTTGCGGCAATGGCGTCGGCTGTTTTCTGTATTAACTCATCTGGCGAATACTTATGCACTGAAAGTTTTTTCGCCTCAAAATCCTTTTTATTCTCATGCGCCCAATCTTCGATTTCAGCATCAGAAAAGCCAGAACCAAGATATGGGGTTTCGAGCACGCGCGGCTCGTATTTTCTAGAGCGACCATCAGTGTCCTTATTTAAAAGCACATGCCATGCAAAAAGTGCGGCACCAATCGCACCACCAGAATCCCCTGCTGCGGGACACACATACAATTCCTCGAACTTTGTCTCGCGCAAAATGCGACCATTCGCAACGCAGTTCAATGCCACTCCACCTGCCATACATAACCTTGGAATTTGATATTGCTCATACAAATGCTTCGCCTGCTTAATTAAAATATCTTCGGTGAAACGCTGAATAGTTGCAGCGATATTCTTTTGTCGTTCGTCGCACACTTCACTCTCCCCTTTTTTCGGCATAGGGCGGGCCGGCCCAAACAATTCTTCAAACTTTTTATTAAAACTTATTTTCGAGTACGGAAATCCAAAATACTCCATATTAAGGTGAAAACTTCCATCTTCTTTTACATCAACAATTTGCTCCATCTGCTTCATGTATGTTGGCTTTCCAAAGCCCGCCAAGCCCATCACCTTATATTCATCACTATTTACCACAAATCCCAAAAATGCAGTGAAAGTTGAGTATAAAAGTCCAAGTGAGTGAGGATAATTCAACTTCTTTTCAATCTTCATTTCTGCACCTCGAGCAACACCCATCGTGGTCGTCGTCCACTCACCCACTCCATCGACGGTCATGATCGCGCTGTCACTAAATCCTGAACAATAGTACGACGAAGCCGCGTGTGATAAGTGATGATCACTATAAAGAAATTTAAT
>CAYHBN010000048.1:0-12857 GCA_964354865.1 uncultured Candidatus Peribacteria bacterium | reverse complement strand
TCATAAACGAGGACTACGCAATCGTTTCTTGCTCACCATTCTTATTCACAAACACCCGCGTTCCGTCAGCCCTGTGAAGAATAAAAGGCTTTCCGGTCGCGCCATCAAGTTCAGCAACTACTCGCATATTCGCGTGGGGATGTGGGGGCAAATTATTTCCAATACGAACAAGCGCGGGCGTTCCAAGTGGTTTATCTCTACTAGGCAACATGACGCTTGGCTTTGTTGGCTGAAAAACATCCCAGCCCTCCATTTGAATAATTGGTGCTTGAAGTTGAGACGCGAGAGCATTCACCGCATCGCAAATTTCCAGTCCTGTTTTCGTATCCACCGCATACAAAACGTTATTCAAAAAAATAACATTGTTCATTCCCGCGACTCTTTTCGCTAAAGACATAGCAGCCGCATTTCGTATATCGCCAACAACTTGGAACAATCTGTTCGAACCTCTATCTTCCTCTTCAAAATCCTCTAGCTCTTCCATAATTCTCACCTTGTCAGTCTTATCACCGTTTGTCTCATAATAAACTTGTGTTGCTTCTTTCACGCTTGGTATACGTGAATCTACCGCCACAACCCTGCACACATTCGGCATTTGATCCGGTTTGTAAGCCATTCTGAGACTTGGAAAAAACGGTCGTTCTAAAAGTTCTGGATGCAAAAACATTCGTGATGCATGTGCTCGTCCGGCTCCTAAATCATAGATTGTAAATGGCTCTTCTCCACTAAGGTGCTCATTCATAACAGCGGCAAGTGGAATCGCTCGGGAAATTGAGCTTGAAGCGGGCACAGAGGTACGGATATTATTTGAAAAGGCGGGATCCAAAAGCGCTGTTTCAAGAGTCTCGCCACGTACAGATAATGCACCACGAACCTGAATTAATACCGCACGCGCAGTTGCACCGAGTTCGTGATTTTCAAGAAGTTTTACGAGAGGGGCTAGCGTTTCTGGTTGATCAGGATCTATTCCAAGTTTCGTCATTGCGTTATTGTCATTCATCGAACGCGCCTGAGCTTGAAGTTGGTCGAGAGTTGAAGTCATAGCAGCCAGATTATTAGCTAAATATCGCCTTTTGTCAATATACGTACCTTTGCCCCACCTGACCCGGCAAGCATAATTTTTTCAGAGAGATTTATAGGATTGTGTGGCGCACCAACTTCAAAATCATTATGCATCGCTTGAATCATTTTTAGTGCGTCACCATCTGAAAGTGCGCTTAAAAACTCGTGCGTTTTATCGATGTTTTTTCCACACTCAGCCAAATTGAGTGCGTTGTAAGCGTCGGCCGTAGAAACTTCAACGCCCGTATTAATAATTTCAAAATCGAAGTAGGGAGCGACCGTCATGAGCGGCATGAGTTTTTCACCAAAGTGTGTCGCAAGCTGCGTACCGCCATTAATAAAGAATGGAACGTCCATGCCAATTTCGCGCGCTAGGTCAAAGAGTGGACAACCAGCCTCGTGACAGCTGTCGACAACGCCGGTAGGGGACATGTCGAGTGTACAACAGCGTACGTCGTAGGCGCGCACAAGGAGCTTAAGTGTGGCCGCTGCATCGCTCGAACCACCGCCAAGGCCTGAGCGTAGGGGAATATTCTTCGTAAGTGAAAAATGCCCGCCTACTTTTTGTTCAAACTTTTTTTCAAAGAGTTCAATGGCGCGAACAATCGTATTTTTTTCATCGAACTCAAGGCGAGGATTTTTGCAGAAAAACGTCACACCCGCGGGGGCTTTCAAAAAAGAAATTTCGTCATACAAAGAGGAGACTTCGTGCAGAATGGTTTGTATTTCGTGGTACCCCGATGGCGTCCTAAGCAAAACATCGAGCACCAGATTTACCTTTGCGTAGGCCTTTTGAGTAAAATTATGCATTTCGTAAAATGAGATAGGCAATACATTTAAGCGCTTTTCCTTTCCCGTAGGCAGTGTGGGATTTTCCTGTTGTTGCCGTTATGCCGATTCGTTCAATGGGCAGAGCAAGTAAATCAGAAAGAGACTGCCTCATATACGGCGCGTGGTCATCAATTTTCGGATACGCACCTTCGAGACTGAGTGAAATATGTTCGAATTTTAATCCTGCTTCTTTATTTTTTTTCATAACAACTTTCACATACGCTCTACTGTCTTTTATTCCATCTTCGCACATAGCCGATGCAAACGTTCCCAGCGAATCGCCGCCGCGAGCTGAGCTTATGGCGTTTGCGATAGCGTGCAACACAACATCTCCATCTGAGTCAGCATCAAATGCAAATTCAGAAGGGATTAACTGCCCGGCAATCTTGAGTGGTTTTTCGCTCTCAATAAATTCATGACTATCTTCGCCAACGCCAACAGAAGCAACGAGCCCATTTAACATTTCTAAATCGAGTGGCGTGGTGATTTTTCGATTCACTTCATGAGCAAGAACCAGTGCCGTTTTGCCATCAACGAGTTGTAAAACGGCCAATTCATCGGTTAATGTTCGGCCTTGGGCATTTACACTCGTTAATATATTTGCGGCTTTGGTATACGCAATTGCCGATACCACTTGCGGCGTTTCTGTTTCGCACAACAACGACCTATCGAGATGTTTAGTAATTGCAAACACACCTTTTTTATTTTGTCTCTTGCTTATTTTTTTTATCGAATGAGTAATTGATCTCCCAACCGCAACACCAACAATTTTGCCGGTACATGCCTTTAAACATCGCTGAATTTCATCACTCGTCGAAAGAGGATTCGCCCCATTTAAAAACACAAATCGGTCTTCGGCCGTAATGTTTCTCAATCGGTTCAAAGTCTCAACCGCACTCACCGAAGACAAAAAACGCGTTTCGCCGCCTTTTGCAACCATCCACTTTTTTTTCAAATACAACTCGTTATGCGCAATGACGGTAATTTCATCGGCAGGATTATAGACAACGACAACCTCATCTATTTCAGGAGTATTTTCGCATAAGGTTAATACGCGAGATAATAACGTACGGCCAAAAATATCTTCGAACATTTTCTTTTTTCCAAAGCGTGTAGAGGTGCCGGCGGCAAGTATGACAGCGTAGTTCACGGGGAGAGATTAAGAGAGTAAGGGAGAAAGAGAATTAGGGAATGATGGAGAGGAAAGGGATTTTACCACATAAAAAAGACCCAACGGAAGCTTCGTTCAATTCACAAAATCTCGCACAGGCGCTGTCACCTAATGGCACCTGTTTGCGGGCAAATGAAAGAGCGGCAAAAACCGACTCATCAACTTCTTGAAAAGATGTATCGCCGATGTTTGATGTTATTTGCGGCAACTGCGGCATGTACTGCTCTGCCGATACGCTGCCGGCCATATACTGCAACGCGTCGAAAATTGGCGAGCGCATATCGGGGGGATACACGACCCACTTTTTCTCTCCATTTACATATTCAACACCCGCGTGCACATAACTTTTGCGATCTACAACGACCTTAATTTTATCAATAGGAAGAGCAAAAAGCCGACTACACTCAATAAGCTCGAAGGCCTTATTAACTAATGTTGCGCTATCTATCGTGATCTTTTTTCCCATTTTCCACGTGGGGTGATTCAGCGCTTGCTCAAGTGTGACCGACGCAAGTTGCTCTCGTGAAAAACCGTAGAAAGGTCCACCAGAGGCAGTAATCGTTACAGAATTCAATTGGCTCATTTTGTCAGGGCACACATTTGGTACCACACTTTTTTCTTCATGGCGATGATTCGTGCCCGCTCCTTCACACCGCAGTAATTGCCACAAACCAGCCGCCTCGGAGTCCAGAGGGACGATAGCCCCACCGCGCTCCCTTGCCATTTTCATAAGTTGCTCACCCCTCATAACAAGAGACTCCTTGTTCGCCAGAAAAACCGTTTTGCCGGCCTGAATTGCCGCTTCGGTAAGCCAAACGCCCGCAACTCCCGAAAGTGCATTGACGACATACTCCACCTCATTATTTTTCACCAAATCATTCATTTCTTGTTGAGGATTTTCGCACTCGCTCGCCACCACCGAATACTTCGGCCTCCACTCACGCTTTTGTTCTTCAAATAATTTCTTCGACGTATTGCACGTTATCGCAACGACTTCATACACGTCTTCCAAAAAACGCAGACACTGAAGCACTTGTGTTCCAATTGACCCAGTTGAACCAAAGATAGCAATTTTTTTTCGCATAGAACTCTCAATTACGCCACATGCGCGGCTAAAAAATACTCATCCAACATCTTTAAGAAATCCTCTTCGATACTTGTTCCCATGAGCGTTTTTGCTACTTTCCCATCGATAAACACAATCGCGCGCGGCTCTTCGCTACGACCGGGAAAACTCAGCGCAATATCTGCATATCGTGACTCTCCAGGACCATTTACTACACAGCCCATTACGGCGATTTTCTTTTCTGCAAAATGAGGATTTATTTTTTTCCAGTCTTCAATACGTTGCGCAACAAACTCATTCACGCGCTCGGCAACATGTTGAAACGCCACATTATTTGCGCGCCCACATCCGGGGCAGCTCGTAACGCGAGGGGAAAAGTTAGCTAATCCCAGTGACTCTAAAATCATGCGCGAAACTTCGACTTCTTTGGTTCGTGGCGTCGATGGCGTCGGCGTTACTGAGACACGAATAGTCTCGCCAATACCTTCATGTAATAGTTGAGAGAGCAAAGCGGTACTCGCTACAATCCCTGGCAAACCGACGCCGGCTTCTGTGAGTCCCACATGCAGTGGGTAGTTACACGCAGCCGCTAATCGGCGGTTTACCTCTGCGCACATACCGACCTCTGAAGACTTAATACTCAAAATAATTTTGTCTTTTGGCAGACCAAGTTCGCGTGCGCGTGCCGCAGATTGCAATGTGCTTTCAATCAATGAATTCATTATCACCTCATTACTTGTGAGTGGAGTTTTGAGCGCTGAATTCTCCGACATATTTTTAGTAAGTAGTTCAGCGTCGAGCGACCCCCAGTTCACCCCAATGCGTACCGGTTTGCCGTACTGACATGCAATTCGAATCATATCGCCAAAGTTTTGATCATGAAAAATACCACTCCCGACATTCCCAGGATTTATTCGATATTTATTCAGTGCGCGGGCACATTCACCATACTGCCGAAGCAGTATATGCCCGTTGTAGTGAAAGTCGCCGACGATCGGCACATAACATCCTTCATCACGAATCCTCTTAATAATTTCACTCACCGCTTTCGCCGCCGCTTCGTTATTTACCGTTATTCGAACAATCTCAGAGCCCGCATTCGCAAGTTCTAAAATCTGTTTTGTTGTCGCAGCAATGTCGGCTGTATCTGTGTTCGTCATCGACTGAATGCGAATCGGAAACGCAGAACCAATACCGACTGTGCCCACGAAAACCGAATGTGTAGTTCGGCGGGTGGTCATATTTGAGGGCCTTATACTAGACGTAGCATGACAAATTTGCAAAAAACATCACCGGTGAAACTCTCAGAAAAATACCGACACAGGTGTTGTTCACTATCCTATCAAGTCCTCTGATTGACTTCACCACCCCCTCTACCCTAGAATAAGAGCCGACATACCTTTTAACTTTTTTCTTTATTTCTAAATATTTCCGCCTCAACGACCGTATTCGTGCCCCAACTGTTCGTGTTATCGATGAAAAAGAAGAGATGATCGGCATTATGGCAATCGAGAAGGCTCTTGAACTTGCCCGCTCAATGGAGTTGGATCTTGTTGAAGTTGCCCCTATGGCTCGTCCTCCTGTTTGTAAGGTGTTGGATTTTGGAAAATTCCTGTATCGACAGAAAAAACTGGATCAGAAGCAAAAGAAGGGAACAAAGCAGACCGAAGTTAAAGCGATTCGTATTTCGGTACGAACTGACACTCATGATCTCGAAACGAAGGCGAATAAAATTAAGGATTTTATTGAAAAACGCAATATGGTGAAGATTTCTCTCGTTATGCGAGGCCGTGAGCTTTCACACTTAGACCTCGGTTTCGATAAAATCAAGAAATTTGCCGAGATGCTCAAGCCATTTGCAAATCTTCAAGAAGGTCCTAAAAAACAGGGGAATACCATCTTTTTACTGGTTGCACCGTTATAGTCTTTCTGTGAGATACGGCAATTGAAACCGATCAGGGACGTCATCTTGATTTAAATTCCTTCTTTCGAGCAATAATTCACTCTCGATTACTGCTTGAAAACTACGACTCGCATCTGCTTCTGGGACTACCGTTATAACTACATACTTCAGCGCTTGTAAAAGAAAAAAATTTCGGGGATCAGCATAGAGTTCAAAGAATCCATGTGGATAATCACCCACAATGGGTAAACCCGCGTGGAGAGATTGGTTGTACGGCTCACTACCTCCTTTAAGACAGGCATCTCTTGTGTAGTGCACAATACCGTTAAACTCGTCCCTGCCTGCAGACTCTTTACCCATAAACCAAGCAATATTTTCAGCTTGAGCTTCAGGGCTACCGTCACGATCCGAAGAAGGAGAAGAAATGCTCATAGTATTGAATATATTAGGGAAAAAGTAAGTAGCTCTATATCTAGAGCCTACTCAGTATAATTAAATCACTTTAGTGCAAAATGTCAATACTCGCAGTTTTACCGAATTACTGCCCCGATACATGATGCTCAAAAAATCAATCCATAGCATAAGATTATATGAATTTTGCTTTTGTTGTTGCGTTTTTCAAATGGCTTGTATAAAATCACCCTGCCCTAACTTCAAACAACTTATGAAGCAAAAATCACACAAAGGCGCAGCAAAGCGTACTCGCAAGACCGGTTCAGGCAAATTTACCTTTCAGAAAGCCTCGAAACGACATTTATTGACTCACAAGAGCAAGAGACAGAAGAAGCTCGATCGCGTGAGAATCGGCGTACATTCAACTGATTTGTACCGATTACAGAGACTCTTACCTAATTAGTTACGAGCAGTAGCGAGTAACTTTGCATCCCCGTGCGAAGCACTTGTTCCCTGCCGCCCCTATTCACTGTTTACTACTCCCTAATTACTCATCTATGCGTGTCAAAGGAGGCGTCATGACAAAGAAACGCCATAAAAAAATCCTCAAACGAGCAAAAGGTTTCCGCGATAAACGTTCAAACGTCTACAGCTTCGCTCGTCGAGCTGTATTGAAAGCAGGTCAAAATGCCTACGTTGGCCGAAAGATCAAGAAACGCGATTTCCGCACTCTTTGGATTGCTCGTCTTAGCGCAGCTCTCAAATTATTGGGATTGCAGTACAGCCGCTTCATTTACATGGCTACTCGAAAGCAAATGAACGTAAACCGCAAAATGCTCTCTGAATTGGCTATCACTGAACCAAATGTGTTCAAACAGATTGTAGAATTCGTTCAACAGAAATAACTCTTTCTCGAGGATATATACACAAGAATTGTAAAAACCCCGGCTTTCCGGGGTTTTTACGTAGGATTTACAGGTAAGTCGGTAACAAAAGGGGCTTTGCCCTGTACTACTATAGCGAAGTGCAGTTATAGTTAACCCTATCTCACACATTCCATTCACTCATTACCTAATTTACTTCTCTATGAAAAAATTCGCTGTAGTACTTACTACCATTCTCACTTCTCTCAGTTTCTCTCTCACTGCAATGGCACAGATTCCCAACATAAATATTCCTATGCCAAGTGTCGATATTAACGCACTCATTGAGTCATCGATCATGGAGAATATCAGTTGTTCAATTAACGCATCTATTAAATACGTTGACCCATCGAAAAATACTGTTACGTACTCAATAGATTACAAGAATAACAACGAATCAATAATTAAAAAACCCTATGCACTGCAAGTGGGCACTGATAACGAACTTATTATTAATGCAAATGGCCAAGCGACACTCGCAAAAGGAATAGGCAAAATAACGCTGCCAAATGGAAAACTCGTGAGCACCTTTACCGTAAATCCAAAAACAACGTCAAAAGTGAGCTTTCAAGCGAATATTAATGGTGAAAAATGTACTTCAAAAGAACTCGCTACAATTAAGGCTGTCGGCATTGTATCTCCAATAAACCTCACTCCAAACCTTGGTACCATTAATTTGAACGGAACAATCGCAACACCATCGATTGCAGGCAACAATGGGGGAGTCGTCGTTAACCCAAATGGAGGGGCAGCTGTGAACCCAGCACCGGCACCAAACGATACACGCACTTGTAAAATAATTGCCGAAGGGGCACTTAAGAACAACTCAGTGCTTATGGGGGCAGCTATCGACTACGATGGATACGATCCCAAATTATTCCCCTTCACAATTCGTGGATACAGCGAGAGCAAGCCAAATGATGTACGTGAATATAAAGGCAATCAACAGCTCGCGAATGGTCACAACTACGTTCTCAACAGCGATAATCGTGGATTCTTGTTTGAACTTCCGCTCTCTCAGTCACCAGAAACATATATAATTACTGGTACGCTCGGGGGAAAAGACTGTTCACTCGTCTCATTTGCTGTCCCAAGTGCACCTACCGTTGCGAGCGCACAAAATGGCGCCGCAGCAAGCACAACAGGAACGACACTCGGTACTTCAGCGGCACAGACAAACAGCACCGTTGAAGTATTCTCTAACAGCCCACAAGACGCTCAAGTTGCAGCGCAACTCGCTCTTGCTCAGAATGCAACAAACGAGGGAGCTCAAGATTCTGATAGTTCATGGGCAATAAACATACTCTACGTTCTCGGAGGCATGTTGGTAGCCGGACTACTCTATGCACTGTACCGAAAGTTTTCTCAAAAAATGTAAGCACCAGCCAACACAATTAATTTAAAAGAGCCCTTTGCGGGGCTCTTTTAAGTATTGTTTATCTAAGCTGGCGCTCACTTAAAAGCCTCTACTCTACGATTGAAAGTTCTACTTTAGTAATGGTAACTGGTTTGAGTGGCTTGTCGTGAGAATCACGCTCGACGTTTGCGATAACATCAACGACGTCGAGTCCTTCGTATGCCTGGCCAAAAATAGTATAACCTCCATCGAGGAAAGGCGTGCCATCTTTATTCTGAACGATATAAAACTGGCTTGAAGCCGTATTGGGATCCGCTTTATTTGCCATAGCCACTGAACCATGAAGATGATGAAGCGCAGGGTTAACTTCGCCTTTTAACATAGTCTTTGGGCCTTTATAGGTCTCTCCTCCCGTACCATTACCCTTTGGATCGCCTCCTTGAATCATAAATCCTGGAATAACGCGGTGAAAAGTAAGGTTGTTGTAAAATCCTTTTTTCGAAAGCTCTTCGAAATTTTTGACGGTTTCAGGAGCATATTGAGGGAAAAACTTGATTTTGATAACTCCTTTTGATGTTGTAAGAACTGCAATGTGGTCTCCTTTTACAGGGAGGGCTGTTTGAGCTTGTGTAGCCATATCGGGTTTAACGGTTGGTGAAGAAGTAGAAGGGGCGTCGCTTGTACCACAGCCTGTTAAAGCAAGGGAAAAAGTGACAAAAAGTGATACAATGCGCAGGTAAGAAGTAGAAATTTTCATGGCCGCATTGTAGCAGTAGTTTCTCATTATGAAAAAAATAATCGTAATTGTGCTCAGGGCGCTTGCGCACTACAAAATAAGCAGAATTAAACCGGTCATAATCGGTGTAACCGGATCGTATGGAAAAACAACGACGAAAGAAGTGATTGCAGCAGTTTTATCTAAAAAATATGCTGTGTTAAAAAGTGAAAAAAGTTTAAACACTGACATTGGAATGTGCTTGGCAATTCTTCAACAACCTTCGGGATTTAGTTCTGTCGGGGCATGGACGCGAATTTTATGTAAAGGATTTTTGAACGCAGTATATTCACGAAAGGTAGATTTTTTTGTTCTCGAATATGGCGTCGACGCACCAGGAGATATGGATTTGTTATTGAAAATCGCACGACCAACTGTTGCCGTAATTACTGCGATTGCACCAGCGCATCAAGCCGATGGACAGTTTAAAAACATTCACGAAATTGCGCATGAAAAAGGCAAATTAGCGTCATCGGTAAGCGAAAAAGGACTCGTGATTTTAAATCACCAAAATGAATATGTACGAAATAGTGCGACTACCGTGAAATCAAAAATCTCGTGGTACAACAACGAGAAAAGTCTTCATGCAACCGCAACTCAATCGCACGCAGGAATCACGGCAAAACTTTTCATCAACAAAAAACCGTACGATTTTTTCATGCCCGTGATTGGAAAATTTCACGCTGATTGCGTGCAAGTTGCCGTACTCATAGCTCACACGTTTGACGTGAGTCCAAGTTTGCTAAAAGAGGCTTTAAAAGAATTTGTGCCACCGCCAGGGCGCATGTCATTACTCGAAGGAGTTAATGGCTCGACGATTATTGACAGCTCATACAACGCCTCTCCTGAAACAGTAAAAAACGCGCTTGGAATTTTAAAACAGTTCCCTGCAAAACGACGTATTGCCGTTTTGGGCAGCATGAACGAATTAGGGGCAGAAACTGAAAAAGCGCACCGCGAGATAGGGCAGGCCTGCGGCTCGTGGCTCGATGTGTTAATTACGGTAGGAGAAAGCGCCAAAACGATTGCTTCGGAGTGCTTGAAACAAGGCTCAAAGCCGAGTACTATAACATCCTTTAATACGGCGACCGAGGCAAGTGAGTATCTTTTGAAAACTGGCCGGCTAAAAGCTACAGACGTGCTACTCGTAAAAGGGTCTCAAAACAAAGTACGGCTTGAAAGAACCGTTAAGGCCATAATGGCTCACCCAGAAAAGGCACACGATCTTCTGTGTCGACAAGAGCCGGAATGGCTCGCAAAAGAGTAAAAATTTCCGCATAACAGTATGATTTATTCCTGGTCTACCATCGGTCACGAAAAACAACTCACTCAGCTCGAGCGAGATATTCAAAGTGATCAACTTTCACATGCCTATTTGTTTGTGGGGCCTTCGGGAATTGGCAAAATGCATATTGCCCGAACGCTTGCGATGCTTTTACAATGCCCAAATAACTTCTGTCGCACGTGTCCAACGTGCACGCAGATCGAAAAAAACATTCACCAAGATACGATTCAATTGTTAGATGGAGACAATGAATCAATAAAAATTGAACCAATCCGCGAACTTATTAAACGATTAAGTTTAAGTACCCAAAGCCAATACACCATTGTTATTATTGATGGTTTTGATCGACTCTCAACCGAAGTAGCAAATACACTTTTAAAAACACTCGAAGAGCCGCCACCTCGAACCATTTTCCTTGCAACGATCAATGACGTAAACGCAACGCTTCCGACAATTGTTTCGCGTATGCGCGCGGTATACTTTAAAAAGCCGTCGCACGTAGAAATTAAGAATGCACTTGGTCAGCTGTACCCACAAGCCACGAGCGACAGTATCGATAGCGCGGTAGCACTTTCATTCGGCGCGAGCGGACGCGCTCGCGCACTCGTCGAAGATCCTGAGCGACTCGCAGATTTAAAAAAAGAATACGATCACATTGCCTATTTGTACGAACAAGAAGGACTCGCAGAACGTATTGTGCACATGGGTGAACTATCAAAAGAAGAGGGGAATGCGGTTCCTAAATTCCTCGATACACTCATTCTGTTTTTACACGAAAAACTGCATCGTTCACTCGACAACGAACAAGAGCGGCTACGTATCGTTTCTCATATTGAGAAAGCCCATAATGCCCGCCAACTGTACGAGAAAAACATCAATACACGCCTCGTTCTCGAGCACTTACACGTTAATCTGCTAAAATAGCGCTACCCAATCCCTTTTATGTTTGAACTTCTCATTTCAGCATCGGCTCTGTCACTCATTATTATGATCTTTCGCAAGCAAGCGAGGATCATTGAACAGAAGCGCCCTGTTGACTGGGGAATGGCCGGCCATGTACCAGAAAATGCTGCCACCCCTGAAGCCCCAGAAAAACAGTTCGACATAAACGAACCACGCGAAGAAGAAGCTCAAGCGCCTCGCGAAGAACCACTCGATTTTCAATCAATTAATAAAATTTTGAGAGAGGCAGAAACTCATTTTGCTCGCAGCGAATTCGACGAAGCTGAAAAAGATTTTATTAAAGTTCTCTCGTATCAAGACGATCACCCAGAGGCACTCAATAAACTCAGCGTTATTTATATTCAAAGCGACGATATTCGTAAGGCCGAGTTGATGTTGAATAAACTCATGAGTACCAATACAAAAGACCCAACACATTTTTGCAACTATGGCCGTTGTTTGTATAGTCTCGGCCGCAAAGAAGATGCTATTACGGCTTATTTAAAGGCAATTGAACTCGACCCAAGCAAAGCAAGCAGACACGTAAATGTGGCTAATATTTATTATGAATTAGAGGATTTAATTCAATCACTCGAGTACTACCAACGCGCACTCGAGCTTGACCCGTACAACGCGGAATATCTTGCAACTATCTCAGACCTTGCCGAACAGACGAACAACCCCGAAGTGCAGTACAAGATGCTCAAAAAAATGCTCGACATTGATCCGTACAACTACGAGGCAAAGCGAAAGTTCGATAAAGTCGCGGGGCAGTTGGGGCGGTAAGCGGAGTCCTCACTCAAATGGATTCACATCGGTCGGCGCAACAACAGGCACCACCGGTCCACCAACGAGAAACTTATTTGGAACCGCTCTATAGCGGCTCTTAATCGATTCCTTGGTCTCAACGCCATCTTTTACAATTGTGCGATACCAGAGGGCATCAAAGCCGCCGTGAGCCTTTTCTACTTGCTTACGTTGACCCGGCTTTAGGTTTTTATCGGGAACCTCGAGCGGCGCACTTGGCGCTGACTGTTTATTAGAAATAAACGGACCATCTAAATTAACGGTTCGGGAATCTTTTGTGCCATAGAGCTTAAAGTGCGCCGCGGTGCCTTCGGTATAGGCCTGAATAATAAGAGGCCCAGG
>CAYHBN010000047.1:0-12914 GCA_964354865.1 uncultured Candidatus Peribacteria bacterium | reverse complement strand
AAATTACTTTGGAGATCTATGAAAAAAAACTATTCAACAAATAGGATTTGATCCCGAAACTCTTAAGATGTGGAAGTACTCTTCTGTTAAAGCAAAACTTGATTGGCTTGATAGTGCTCTTAAGTTCGGAATGGCCATGAAAAATCCAAAGGCGGATCTCTACTTAGAAAGCCTTAAAAAACGGTGAGATCAAAATAAATGCCTGCCCTTCATTGCTCTCGCAAGCGTCACCTCGTCGGCATATTCGAGATCTGCGCCAATGGGAATGCCGGTTGCGATGCGTGTTACATTAACGCCGAGTGGTTTTAATAGTTGATGCAGATAAATCGCCGTTGCTTCGCCTTCGCTTGAAGGATTCGTGGCCAAAATAATTTCGATCGGTTCATTTTCTAAAATCTTTTTTTCGATTCGCGCGAGTAGTTCGAGGATTTTTAAGTCGTCGGGCATGGTGCCTTCGAGTGGAGAAATGCGACCATGCAGTACGTGATACACACCATGAAACTCGCCAGAGCGTTCAATTGCCTCGGCGTCGAAGACGCTTTCGACCACGCAGATAAGCGATTTTTCGCGGTTCATGTTTTTGCAGACAATGCACAGCGCGTTGTCGCTCAGTAAAAAACATTCGGTACAGAGTTGCATTTCTTCGCCCATTTTCATGAGGGAATCTCCCAGTTCGCGCGCGAGACCCTTGTGTGCACGCAGCAAAAAATAGGCATAGCGCTGGGCGGTTTTTTTACCAATGCCAGGCAACTTGCTTAAATTTGCTACAACTTTTTGAATGGATTTTGGGAGCATTAGTTTGGGGGGCGGTGCGATTACGCGTGATTAATAAGCCGCAAAAACTCGTTCCGAGTATTCAGTTTTTTCTTAAATAAACCGAGCATTGCAGAGGTCACTACCTTCGCATTTTGCTTTTCTACGCCACGTGATTTTACACACAAATGTTCTGCCTCAATGACCACTCCAACTCCCCTCGGATCAATTAACTCGCGAAGAGTTTCAGCGATATTCATAGTTAATCGTTCTTGATTTTGCAGTCTGCGAGCGAAAATATCGACCACGCGTGGAATTTTTGAAAGTCCGATAATTTTTTTATTGGGAATGTATCCAATGTGCGCTTTGCCGAAGAATGGGAGCATGTGATGCTCACAATTTGAATAAAATTCTATGTCACGAACGACAATCATCTCGTCATAATTTTCAGCGTTAAACGTCGTCGCGATTTTTTTAGGATCCTGGCCGTAGCCGCTAAAGATCTTCGTAAAGGCATCTACCACGCGTCGTGGTGTGTCTTTCAATCCTTCCCTTTGATTATCTTCACCAATTGCATCGATTAAAAAACGAACGTTATCTTCTAATTTCGGGCGGAGTTTTTTTACGCGTTCAACGGTTGAAATTGCAACGGGCTTCTTATTTTTCTGCATAATCTTGTGTGAGTGAAACAAAATATTCGTGCACGCTCGTATCGTCGGTCAACTCGGGATGAAAGGTCGATGCGAGGAGGTTATTATACTGCACCAGAACTGGCGAAGCCAGTTCCTTGTTCCCATTTTGTTCTGAATGTGACCCAAGTATCTCTACTCCCTTCCCCACCCTCGTTATTTTTGGTGCGCGAATAAAAACAGCCCCAACAGGTTTCTTCGAAATTTTCGGAATTGAAATCGTTGTCTCAAAGCTCTCAATTTGTGGGCCGTAGACGTTGCGGGTAATTGAAATATCCATGAGCTCTAGAATATCGGGGCGCGGTGCGGCAACCTCTTTTGCCAACAAAATAGCACCAGCGCAGGTTCCCCAGATGGTGAGGGGGCGGGCAAGAGATTTAGGGAGTGAGGGAGAAAGAGAATTAGGGTTTGCTCTCCGTTTTATCTCCTCATCCAATCCATAAATCTTCATCAATTTTCCAATCGTTGTAGACTCGCCACCGGGCATGATTAAGCCATCTACTTTGTCCAAATCCTCTATCGTTCTCACCTCAATTGCATGCACACCAATGCGCGACAGCATGTCGATATGTTCCGCAAACGATCCTTGAATGGCGAGTACCCCGATTTTAACCTTATTCTGGGTTGACATGGCATGCATTCTACAAGGAAAATGGGCGAGCTACCAGCCATCAATAATCCTTACCTTCTCGTGTCTTTTTTCTCTGAATTTTACCTTTCAACGCTTATAGGCAAACCTGTGTATGGGCTTAACGAAGAACTGTACGGTGTTTTTAGGGATTTTATTGTGAAGCCATATAAAGAGAGTTTCATTGTGACGAAGGTTCGTATACGCACGAAGCATGGTGAGCGCGTTATTGTGCCATGGAGCCTCGTTCGGTCGATTGAAAATGATCCGATTAGCATTACTCTGAAAAAAAATATTCCCGATATTACAACGATTGAGTATGACGACACCGAGCTTCGACTCAAGCGAGATTTTCTTGATCAGCAAATTGTCGACACCGCAGAACATCGCGTTGTTCGTGTAAACGATGTTAAAATTGTGGCCGTACAAAGCGAACTTTTGGTCGTCGCGGCAGACATTGGTGTGCGCGGATTGCTTCGTCGTATTGGTCTTGAAGGTACGGTTATGGCAATTGCTTCACTTTTTAAAAAAGGATTTCCAAACACGTTGTTGCCAAGCAAATATATTGATCCGCTCCCCGCTCGTTTGCGTCATCAAATCACCTTGAATGTGGCTCAAGAAGAGCTAAAAAGCATGCACCCTGCTGACCTCGCCGACATTGTGAGCGATCTTGATCAATTTGAACGACTTTCGATATTGCAGACTTTGCCGATGGAGCAAATGGCACGCACGATCGAAGAGCTCGAGCCAGATGTGCGTAAAGAATTACTCGAACGATTTAAAGATGACATGCTCTCTAAAATGCTCGAGCGATTGTCGCCCGACTCGGCGACTGACATCGTTGCTGAATTGCCTGCACGACGTATGCGACAGGTTTTAAACGCGATGAAACTGGGAGACGCGCAAGAAATCCGTGAGCTTTTGAAATTTAAAGAAGACACTGCTGGTAGTATTATGAACACCGAGTTTATCGCTTTGCCCTGCAAAACAACGGTTGCTCGCGCTGTTGAAGAATTGCGAAAGATGAAAGACCAAGTGTCTCAGGTTTTCTACGTATATATCGTCGGCCCGAAAGATGAATTAGAAGGAGTTATATCAATTCGCGATCTGATTTTTGCTGAACCAAATACGCAATTAAGTTCATTGGTGAAAGATGACGAACCGTTGTTTGCACGCCGAAAAGAACACGTCGATGAAGTTATCGAAAAATTCACCAAATATAATTTAATCGAAATTCCCGTTGTAGGGCCTAAAAAAACGCTTGTTGGCGTGATTACCGTCGACGACGTTTTGCCACTGTTGCAAGACGAAGAAAATTGATTTTTTGCTTCCTAATTCCCTTACACTCTCCCCCTTGCTCTCTGCACTAAAAGAACGATTTCGCTCAATACTCCCCTTTCTGGCAATTATAGGGCCGGGAATAATTGCTGCCGCTGCCGGTAACGATGCCGGAGGAGTTACTACCTATTCTGTTGCCGGTGCTCACTATGGATATTCTTTGTTGTGGGTAATGATAATTATTGCAGTTGTGCTCGTGATTGTTCAAGAAATGTGTGGTCGTATGGGAGTAGTTTCAGGCAAAGGTCTTGCAGATTTGATTCGTGAAGTGTACGGCGCACGAGTTGCCTTTTTTATATTGTTCGGCTTGTTTCTTGCGAATATTTCAACGGTTATGTCTGAGTTTGCAGGTATCGCCGGTGCTCTCGAGATTTTTTCGATTCCACGATTTATCAGTGTTCCCTTGTTTGGAATCCTTATTTGGTTGCTCATTATAAAAACAAATTATCGAATCGCCGAAAAAGTTTTTTTGGTTGGTGCATTTCTTTTTATTTCGTACATTATTTCAGGAGTGTTAGCTCACCCGGATTGGTCGTTAGTGGCTCGAAATTCTTTTATACCGACGCTAAAATTTGATCATGGATATGTATTTATGATTATTGGTCTTGTTGGTACGACGATCGCTCCATGGATGCAGTTTTACTTACAAGCTTCTACCGTAGAGAAATCAATTAAAATTGAACAATATAAATACGTTAAATTCGATATAATCTTTGGTTCAATTCTTTCAATTATTATCTCTGCCTTCATCATGATTGCGGCCGCTGCGACGCTTTTTGTAGCTGGTATTACAATAAAAGACGCATCAGATGCAGCGCTTGCACTTGGCCCGTTGGCCGGGAATGCTGCGGAATATCTATTTGCGATTGGGCTCTTGAATGCATCACTGCTTGGGGCAATGATCGTTCCGATTGCTACGGCTTACTATGTCTGTGAAGGTTTAGGATTCGAATCAGGCCTAGATAAGACTTTCAAAGAGGCACCTGTCTATTATGGTATTTTTACGTTTCTGATTGTTGCTGGTGCAATCCCACTGCTTTTCCCATCGGTTCCGCTCGTTAAAATAATGCTCGTCGCTCAGGTAATTAACGGAATATTGCTCGCGCCGGTTCTTATTTTCATCATCAAGTTGGTCAATAAAAAATGGCTTATGGGAAAATACGTCAACAAGCCTTGGTACAACGTAATTGCGTGGATTTCAGTCGTTATGCTGATCGCACTCAGCGGTCTGTTGGTGGTGGATACGATTTTTTAATACGGCGAGAAGGTCTCTTTTTGGACGTGGTTCAAGCTCGCTAAAAACATAGTACCCATGCGCATACGGACTTGTAAAACGTGGGTCTGCGCTTCTGCAGTAGCGGTTCATTTCGGGGTCGAGAGTTGCCCAATATTCTAAGAATCGTTCTTTATTCAGTACTCTCACCGATGTCGCGGTTGCCTCGTTTTGCAGTACGGTAGTTTCTTGAAGAATATGATTCATCGGTTTTTCTCCGTATGACAGTTGCCCTGCGCCGCTGCCACGAGGGGTGTCTGGTTTTAGTAACGCAAATAAACGTGGATTGCTTATTAACTCCATGGGTGCGTTTCGCGCTCGGCCAAAGCCATTCTCGGGTAGTCCCACAGGATATAATTTCTGCATGTGAGCAACTTCAGAGGTGAGTTTGTGAAATGGATACACCTGCATATCGGTGTCTCCATTTGTCCTTGTTTTTGGTAATACAACACAGAGTTCTAGTTTTCCTTTTCCCGAAAGTCTTGATTCTCCATTCTTATTTTTTGGGTCGATACACATGCGCACTTCTGCAAGACCAGTTTGTGTTATTTGTTCAGAGAGAGAAATGGTTAATCCGTGTGAGCCTTCGAATGTTTCTCTATACTGTGACTCGACAGCCCTCGTCATATTTTCAAATGCGATGGCTGCTTGGTTTACGGGGCTTAAATTTTTAGGATCAAGTCTTCCTGAAATTCGACGTGAAATACTTAATGGATTTTCGCCGTTACCAAATACTGCTGAAAAAGTATCTGAGGGCGGCATTTCGCCTGCACTAATAAGAGAGGCACTCATTGTATCGAGTGCGGCTTTTATTTCGTTGATGAGTCTTTTTAGTTCAGGATGAGGGGCGCCGCCTCGTCCATTTTTTACACAAATTCTCAGTGGTTCTGAAAAAGATATGGTCGTCTCTAAAGTCTGTGGAGAGGTGTTCATCTATCCATATATAAACAAGAAGAGCCTCTTTAGTCAAGTAACTATGCCTGTTTTTCGCTACTTGAGTCTCTGTTCTCATTGTTTAGATTTTTGAGAGCAATTGCAAGGTGCATCACGTAGTTTGCTATATCTCGTATTTCGACTGGGGTAAGAATACCTGCATTTTTTCGTGATGAATTTATTGTTACAGTATTCATTTTGTTATGCTTATTTTGGAAAGCAATGTTATAACCAATTTCTTTTTTATCATCGAATGTTTGTATTATCATCAGTTGTCCGAGCGTTTCAAATTGCGAACCATTCTCTAGTTCAATTGCATATACGAATCCTATATCATCTCTTTGTTTAGATGTTATTCGTGCATTTTTACCATCAAACATAATTGACACTGGTTGTGCCCAAGTAAGCCACCCATTTACATCTTTCATTGTAATTTCTCCCTCGATTAATAAGTCGCTAATAATATCTGGTAAAACAAAATCAATTAAATGGTTTGTGAGAAAGTAGATTTCATGTACAAGTGGTTCGGTTTCGCCTTCGGACGCATCTGTAATGAGTAAATAGTTGAGTTCTTCAATTGCGGTATTGAGATCATTAAAGATGGTTTCTCGTTGTTTAGTTTTTGCCTCCTCAACTTCAATATCTGTCAGGGTTCTTCTAAAAGTAGGGTGCTCAACAACATTTGAGCCATCTGTATTAAGTGCAGTTTCTAGTCCGACATCGACAGTGCCACGGTGTTTGACTCCCTCTTGCAGTGTGTTAAGCACATTAGAAACTATGCCTTCAACAACTACCTCATGGGCTGCAGCTGGAGGTGATGTTCTTTTTTCATGATCTCTCAAATTGAGCACCGGCGTCTCTTGCGTACTGAGCATGCTGTCATGGCGTTCTACTGTTTCCCCTGTCACTGGATCTGTGCTGAAGTGGTCAGTTATTGGGCCGCTTGGTGTGCGTGGTAACGACATAGTCGGCCTAATATATACCATAAACCTTCTTTGTCAAGGTTTTTCGTTGGCATATATCGTCTTTACTAACTCGCTGAGTCCTTTTACCAAATGAAACAGGGTTTTTCCAAGATTAGAAATATCTGTAGGATTTTTAATACTTGCTTGGGCGAGATCGTCATCAAAAATTATTTTTTCTTCAAGAGAGTCACCTTTTTTGTAGGTTTTTGAAAAGTAGAGACTTGGACCGACGGGGTCTTTCGATTTTCGTGAAGACAATATTATTTGATGGATACTAATACTAGTAGTATCGGGCATTTCTATAACAAGCTGCGTACCTCCTTCATGTAGTGATATACGAGTAAACTCAACGGGAAGTCCGTTAAACCGTATTGGTAATGATGAAGATGAATAGGTGTCTTTTTTTTCTAATTCTTTTAACATTCTCGGGATAGTCTGAGTCATCACGTGCAGGGCGGCAGCAACAATCGTTGTACATAAAGGTGCTGTTTTTTCTCCAATAAACTCCGGGTTTTTATTGAGAGGCGCACTTGCTTCTAATTCAGCGACTAATTGTTCGAGCATTGTAATTTCAGCTTCGGTTTTTTGCCTGTTATATAGGTGTTCTTCTTGATTTAATGCATGGTCAGAGAGAGCTGTTTCGATTGCGCTACCTGTTTCTTTGGATGCAGTAATAATTTTATGAAAATTATTCTCAGTACTTGCTACTGAGACAGATACATCTCGAGCTAATACCGTATTCATGATATCAGTTAGTTGATCTCGTATTATTTCTATTCCCTCATTCATTTTTCTTAAAGCGTTTGGCTGAATTTGTGCTGTTACATCAGCATCAATCAGTATATGAAGCGTTGAATGCTCTGTGCCCGGCCCGTAGAGCGCAAGGTATATTTTTCTCTCATCGTCACGACCTGATGCACCGAACATAATATGATCTCGGCCTTCTTGGTCTATTGCTCCGGTGAGTGGATTTATAACAAATGAAATGTCGCCGTTTTTCATTTTATGTATCATTAAATGAGCGGGAGTGTCGCCGTACATAATTGCGATTGGTTCAGTGAGTGAACGTACACTTTTTGAGCCAGCAGAAAATTCTTCAAAGGTGAGAACTCCATGAGACACCAGCTGGTCGATGACAACCTGAATCTCGTGAGTAGCAATTTTATGTACATCAACACTGGGTGGTTGTGCAAAAGGACCTACCAGAGTTTTTATAGGGGGAAACGCATTATTCTGAAATCTTGTTGCAGGCATTTCAAAAGGAGGTTGTCGCTCGCTCACATCGTCATTTGATTCTATCGGTAAGACGGGGTCGGTTACTTCTGAAAAACCGGGAATGAACGGAATTGTTGATTCATGTACATGTACCCGAGGTTCCCTGTCACCCGTTATACGAGGCTCATCGCGATCGTTTAAATTAGCCATATCCTTCACCGTACTCCTTTTTGCAATAATGGCAAGAGACTATTACCAGCCTCTTTCAGCGAATTTATCTTTGAGTTTGCTGATTTCTTGGCTCTCCATCGAAGCGCCTAAATCTTCAGAAACTTCGGCAATAATTTTTGGATCGTTAAAGTGAAGAGTTGCTTTTACAATGGCTTGTGCGCGGAGTGCGGGGTCAGACGACTTGAAAATGCCTGAGCCAACAAATACGCCTTCGGCACCAAGCTGCATCATAAGTGCTGCATCTGCTGGCGTTGCAATACCTCCTGCGGCAAAGTTTACGACAGGGAGTTTTCCGTTTTCGCCTACCCACTGAACCAATTCGAGGGTGACGCGCATTTCTTTTGCACGTTGTTTTAGCATTCCGAGTGCTTTTGCTTTATTAAGTTTTTTGAGCGGGATTCGTGCCAAAACATCTGGCACCACGCGGAACTGCTCAGGTTTTGCCGCTTCTAGCGCATGGATTTTAGATTTTTTGCCGGTAGCCATCTCCCACAAAACCGCAATCTCTGCCATGTCACTCTGCATTTGGCGCATATGACGAACGGCTTCAACCACGTTGCCTGTGCCCGCCTCGCCCTTTGTGCGAATCATACATGCGCCCTCTTGCACACGGCGAAGTGCCTCACCAAGATTTCGCGCACCACAGACAAACGGAACCTTGAATGCACTTTTATCGACGTGAAAAAACTCGTCGGCTGGGGTAAGAACTTCTGACTCATCGATGTAATCAACTCCTAATGCTTCTAAAATTTGTGCTTCTACAAAGTGACCAATGCGAACCTTTGCCATAACGGGAATTGAAGAAACTTTGATAATTCCTTTAATCATTTCTGGGGCCGACATACGAGCAACGCCGCCATCTTTACGAATGTCAGAAGGTACGCGCTCCAAAGCCATTACCGCCACGGCACCCGCCTTTTCTGCAATCACTGCCTGCTCGGGAGTGACAACGTCCATAATCACGCCGCCTTTAAGCATCTGTGCGAGACCTGATTTAAGTTTTGGAGTGTTTTTTGAAGGAGTAGACATGGGGGGGGGAAGTTAGATGTAATAGATGGGTTAGATGCACTAGTGAATTAGTCGAAAGCCCGCTTAGTGTAGCGGAATGGCCCTTGTGGGTAAACAGAGTTTTTGGCGTGCGTAATAGAATATCTGAGCATCAATCTGTTGACGATTTGCGGCGTTGATTGTATATTATTCCTCTTATTTTGTTTTAGTAAGCATATGAAATTAGAAACTCTTTCGTCATTTGGTTCGAGCATTACATTCGCAACCGCGCTCTCTGCGTGTTCTATGATTCCCCTCAACCCTGATGCAGGCGTTGATGCTGGTGAAAACGAAGCGGGAGTATCGATGACCGATGCTGGGGTGCCACAGATCACTGATCAAATAAATAAAGTGAACACTGCTGCTGAAGCGGTACTCAATTCAGCATCAATAACCGAAGAAAATTACGCTCGGTACACGGTTGAAATTCCCCTCATTGATGAACCATTTAAACCTGGTTACGAAGATTATAATTCATCGGTACGCATTTCGTCATTTGGTAAAACGGGAAATTCCGAGGCAGGAATCTACGTTCGTACCTACGACAAAGAGGCGTCAACCATTTTTTACGATCATATGTTTGCTCGTGTAAAAAATCCTCAGCAGCCACTTGCACCGGAATTTAGTATTTCAATTTATACCGACAAATGTACGGTTCCTTCTCCGACCGATGCGCTCACCTTTTCATTCGATACTCACCATCTTGAGTGTGACTCCGAATCATATTCAGTGACTACTATTAATTTTTCAGTGAGCCATGGTGATACTGATTCCCAAGACGCGCTCGTGAGCGATATGGGAGCGGCTGAATATCCATACGCGGTTGAAGGATGTCACTATTCCTATAGTGCAGGCCGTACGCCCGATGCGTACGGAAATCTCACCAATACTCCTCTTCATACGACTGATTTAGCTCCCGGTGATTCTTTCTGTTCTGACTCGGCAATTGCAGTTATTGAAAAATTGAATAGCGTCTTGGAGGATCATAAAGTCTGTTCGCCAATTCTTTCTAATTTCGCCACTAGAAAAGTTGAAGAAGATTCCTGTTTTTAGAGCGGAATATTACAGTCGATTGCGCGCGGCCATACTTTAAGATGTTACTTAAAGGCAATCATCGCATTTTTGTTGCGTAGTCCATACTTGTTGTTTCGTGGAATGACGGCGAGGTCTTTGAGTGCGAAATTGAGGTACAAGCACTGCTCATAAGAATCATACCCGCCAAGCTGTGGAATTGCTTTTTCATACTTAGGAATCGCCTCGTGCATCGTGAGTATTGCTGCTTCTGGAACGCCACACTTACGTAGTTCTTTACGAATATAGTTTACGCGTGCGCGTTCGAGTGTGGTGATGAGTACCGATTTAATTTCGCGCGATGGTACACGGTCTGGAATCTGGAGCTGTGGCCCTTCCCATGCGTTGTTCAGATGCTTTTGTCCATCAAGTTCTACAATCGCCGGCTCCGTAGTAGGGTAGATATTTGCAGATAGAAAATGCGCTACTGATTGTGGATAAAACTTCTGCAAAAAACGTGCAAAAATGAGCTCGAAATCTTTGCCATAAAAAACATTTTCGGCATAGTCGCGTACCGCTTTTTCGTTTTGAGCCACTGGGTCAGTCGTCAATTTATTGCGAATATAGGTGGCGATAGCCTCGGGCGAGACGAGTGCGCCAAAGTGTGTAACCTCGCGCAGTGCAACCAAGTTTCCCGGTCGGGCAATGAGGCCATTTGTTGCGCATAAATATACTTCTTGCACATCAGCAGGATGCACGCGTCCCACATTCATAAATACATATTCGTGTTGGCCCATCTGCTCATCGAGTTCATCGGTAGCGAGAGTGGCTCTATGCATCGATTTTCCGCGGCCATCGTTCATAAGGCGTGCATACGAGGCAATTTCTCCACTTTTAAAAATCTCAATTGCACGATCACCGGTCGTGCCATGTACGGGCATAAATAGATTTGCCCACGTAAGATGTAGGCTGTCTATCGTGGGGTCACTCAACTCTTGTTCAATCATTCGTTGACGATTTTCGGCGGGATTACATGCAAACCGTAGCCTTTTCTCGAGCAGTGCTTGTTCAGCCGCGTCACCAGACGCATCTACTGTTGGAACGGGAATATCTATCTCTCGCATAGTATTTTTACTAAATGGAGTGAGATTTTATACTCATTTTTAAATAAGTCAAATATTGTAATGTTGCAGCACTCATAAAGGCACGAGTTTTACAGATTGGCGAATTCCCGAACGACATGTTAGCGGTACTCTCCCCAACTTTTTACCGGCAGCGTATCGAGCGTGTAGCGTTTGAGTGCCTCCATGATGGCTCGTGCTACTTGAATGTTGGTAATCAGTGGAATGTTCGAATCTATCGCGCGGCGGCGAATTAAGTAGCCGTCGGTTACTTCGTCGTGGCTATACGACTTTGGAATGTCGATGACGAGATCGACTTTTTTCGCACCGATCGCCTCTAATATATTGGGGGATTTTTTGTCGCGTGCTTTGTAAAGAGTTTGGGCTTTCACGCCATTTTCTTCGAGGAATTTTGCCGTTCCTTCAGTGGCAAACAAATTGTATCCTTGCGCGACCATCATTTGTGCTGCGGGCAAGAAGGCAACTTTGTCTTCGATTTTTCCAATTGAGAGCAGAATATTTTTCTTTGGGATTACAAAGCCGGTCGAGATCATCGCCTTTAAAAGTGCCTCGTGCATATCGTCACCAAAGCAGGCTACCTCGCCGGTCGATGCCATTTCGACACCAAGTACCGGATCGGCGCCTTTCAAGCGTGAGAAGCTGAATTGCGGTGCTTTAACGCCAACGTGTTCAAGGTCGAGGGTTACGTATTTTACTTTCTTGAGTTCGTTGATGTGCGGGTGATTCATCATTGAATATGTTGCAATTTCGATGAAGTTGTACCCCGTTACCTTCGATGCAAACGGAAAGCTGCGTGATGCACGCAAATTACACTCGATTACTTTTACCTCATTATTTTTTGCCAAAAACTGCATGTTGAACGGGCCAGATATATTGAGATTTTTCGCAATCGCCTTAGATATGTTTTTAATCCTCTTAATTGTTTCGAAATATAATTTTTGAGGAGGGAGTACGATCGTCGCATCGCCGCTATGAACACCTGCATTTTCGATGTGTTCAGAAATAGCGTAAATAACGATTTCGCCTTTGTGCGCAACCGCGTCAATCTCGATTTCTTTTGCGCCAACTTCGAACTTGCTCACGACCACTGAACTTGCGGTTTTTCCATCGCCACCATCGGCTGAAATGTTTGTCGCCTTGGTGAGGTAGTCTTCGAGCTCTTCTTTGTTTCTCGCAACGCTCATGGCCGCGCCCGAGAGCACGTAGCTTGGGCGAACCAAAAGTGGGTAGCCTACTTTTTCTGCAAAGGCCTCGATGCCGCCTAACGATTTGAGCTCTTTCCATTGCGGTTGATCGATGTCGAGTTTATCTAAAAGTGCCGAGAACTTGTGACGATCTTCTGCCATGTCTATATTTTCTGGGGTTGTGCCAAGGATTTTTACGCCGGCATGATGCAGTTTGAGTGCGAGATTATTTGCCACTTGTCCACCGGTAGAAATAATCACGCCGATCGGTTTTTCTGCCTCGACTATGTCGAGTACTCGTTCAAGTGAAAGTTCGTCAAAGTATAATTTGTCGCACATGTCGTAGTCTGTCGACACGGTCTCGGGATTGTAGTTAACCATGACAGTTTCGTATCCCATTTTTTTGAGCGTCTGTACTGCTGTAACAGAACACCAGTCAAACTCGACAGAGGTTCCGATTGCGTACGCGCCACCGCCGAGCACGATAACCTTCCCTTTCGATTTT
>CAYHBN010000046.1:0-13029 GCA_964354865.1 uncultured Candidatus Peribacteria bacterium | reverse complement strand
GTTGGAGCGCTAGTTGTAAAAACGAATTGATTAAATGTATAACCATTTAAACTAAATTCCTTTTCATTATTTCCTCCGAAAAACATTACACCTCCGTTAAAGTTAGTCGTAGTTCCCCTATCTTGTAAAACAAAGTCCATGAGTATAAATCGCGACAGTATTCGTGGAAAATCAGGATTATTATCTGGAAATAGTAACTTCAATTTTACCTTCGATAAATCCGTATTTTTTTCGGGTCGTAAGTTCACCTTCAATATCTCGGTATAGTCTACGGAGCCCCAAACTAAATTGCCCTGGGCTGGCTGGCCGCCTGCGGGAGAAGATACATTTAAATTAATAGGAATGCTTTGATTAAAACCTTGTATCGGATCCCTCAATACTTGCTGAACATTACTAGGAGTAAAAGTAATATTGTTCTCACTTATGCTAGGAATAAAGCCATAAGCAGTGGAATTTGCACAACCTTGCTTTAATCTGGCCTGAATAGCAAATATAACAATAGAATTGGCATCGAGAGTATTATTTTGATTAATTGGAATTACTATCTTCCCACTCGGATTAGTATGCAGATCAAGTGTATCTGAAAGAGGCCGTGTAGAATTAGGAAGTTTTTTTACTGCCTTAACCTCAACACACAAGGATGCGTTTGAAGGAAGATTAGTATCAACATTTAAACTAGTAAACTGCACTTCAAAAACAGCAGAGCTTTCAATTTGCCCTAATAATATGTCTTTAAAGTTTGAATCCAATAGCTGAGAAGAAGGCTGTGGATCAACTGGCAATATTAAAACAGTCTGATGATTTCTAACATAATCTGCATTTGCAATGGCTGAATCCGCACTTCCCTTCAACGTCACAGCGCCTTTAACCATATACAAAGCCCCACCAAGAATAACTGCGGCGATCGCTCCAATAATTACCCGTTTTTTTGTAAAGATTTTTATATGTATTTTCGCTCGCTCGTGGGCATCGTGTAGAGTTACTTTTAGGCTCTAAAATCGACCGCCCGGTCGGCTCGCTTTTTTATTTAATTATCACGTCATTATAGCAGATTTTGCTCTGCAATAACAGACCAGATGGTGTCTCCACGGAAACCTTTACGCGCCAAGACACCTGCAAGACGGCGTTTTTTGGCTTGCGGCTCTAGTTTTCTGTACTTTTGGGCATACTTCTTGGCAACTTCGACCGCAAGCGCGCGTTCATCGATATTTTTCTCTGCCCATGCAGTTTTCGCTTCGTCTTTCGAAATCCCCTTTTTCATCATCGACGCAAGAAACGCATTGGGTCCCTGGGGCTTATGACTAAGCGTCGCGTCTATTACTGAGTCAATTATTTTCTTGTCGGAGAGGTATCCCCAGCCTTGGAGTTTTTCAAGCACCGCGGCAATTTCGGCCGAGGCATCGAGTGTCACCGATGAAACATCACCTCTCTTCAAAAACCCACTCGCCCCATACTTCTCTATTCTCTTCACTTTCTGCTTCATTTTATTCGTCAGCTCGCGTACCGAATACGACTTTCGGCCCATAATCCGCATACAATAATCTAAAAGAAGCCGGTACATTTTCGCATCGTAGGGCGGCGCAGCAAACAAGGTTGAGCCCTCAATATGAGTTTGCGAAAGAGGTTTTGAAGTTTTCACTGCAATATTCAATGGCTCCGAAGAAACATCGAGAGAACCAAGTTTGATAGGTGTTTTTCGCATAGTTTTTTAAAAAGGCCCCGACCAGTATGTGATCAGGGCCCTATACAAATATTTACGCCTCAACCTCTTCGAACTCCTCTTCCATCTCTTCTGCTGTTACATCATCTGAAACTGGTACCGCAGATACTTCTGCGAAGGCGGCAGTACGAACCTCTTTATCGATTGCTTTCGCAATCTTCTCGTTGCCGAGCAAGAAGCCCTTTGCGCCTTCACGTCCTTGGCCGAGTTTGGTTTCTCCATATGAGTAGAATGCACCGCTCTTGTGAATACGATCGTACTTCACGCCAAGGTCGAGCAATTCACCGACGTATGAAATTCCTTTGTTGTACATAATGTCGAACTCTGCCGTTTTGAATGGTGGCGCAATTTTATTCTTCACTACCTTTACGCGTGAGTGCACACCAACGATTGTTTTCTCAGGACCTGTTCCCTCTTCAATTTTACCCGAAGAACGAATATCCATACGAACAGAAGAATAGAACTTGAGCGCCTGTCCGCCCGTGGTTGTTTCAGGATTTCCAAACATAACGCCGATCTTCATACGCAACTGATTGATGAAAATAACCGAAGTTCGTGATTTGCTAATTGCCGCAGTCAATTTTCGAAGTGCCTGGCTCATTAAACGTGCCTGTAATCCCATGTGTGAATCACCCATATCGCCTTCAATTTCAGCTTTAGGAGTTAATGCGGCGACAGAGTCGATCACAATAACATCAACCGCATTTGAGCGAACGAGTGTCTCGGTAATTTCGAGAGCTTGTTCACCGCTATCAGGTTGGCTGATAAGCAAATTATCGACATCGACACCAATGCGTCGTGCATATTCAGGATCAAGCGCATGTTCTGCGTCGATAAACGCACACTGGCCGCCAAGTTTTTGTGCCTCAGCAACAATGTGAAGGGTAAGTGTTGTTTTGCCCGAAGACTCAGGACCATAAATTTCTGTAATACGTCCGCGAGGCACGCCGCCACCCAACGCGAGATCGAGTGCGATAGAACCACTCGGAATTGTTTCGATCGGTAATTTTCGCGCAGTGCCCATTTTCATAATTGTTCCTTTACCAAAATTTTTGTCGATTTGCGCAAGCGCGAGGTCGAGAGCCTTCTTTTTTTCATTTGATGCTGCTGCCATGGGAGAGAGGGGTTAGAGAGTTAGATGATTTAGATACGTTAGACGGGAGAAGTAATAATTTCACCGCGTTTACTTGTTTGTGGCCAGAGCGTACTATGAGCACTCACTCATAGTCAATTCCTTGCCATTTACAGACACTCAATAAGTGTAATTATTTTGATCATTAGAGTTGCGCACACTCCAAAATCAGTGTCGTGAAATATATAGCAAACAGTTATGAACCACGATTAAACAAAGTGTGAAATGCTACCTTAAAACGAGAAAATCAAAACTCCCCCAAATAACACTTCTCGCAGTAAATTTTAGCTGAATTTTGTTGCGCAAAAGTGCTTTGAACCGAAGTACCACATTTATCACACTCGCGATCATTCAATCGCTCAGAATTGCGCAATTTCAAGCGCTCAAAGTGGCGACAATCATGACACATTCGCGGAATCGGCATATTCATGCGCTTTAACGCCGCCAACTCCTGCTCAATAATTTTGTAATTTTTACCACACTGTTCACAACACAAAAGTTCTTTAGTAATCGTCGCTGCATTTTCGCTCAACGAATCACCCAATGTAACTGTCGCTGGTTTATTTTCACGAGGATTTGACGCATGCCATTGAAAACCTAGGTGCGCAGATTGCTCTTGCGTAAGCGGCTTAAACTCATACGCAAGGCTTTCATTGTAAGCAAATGGCGACATCCACGCAGGGAACATAAGTCCCCACGAGCCCATGCCGTCCGGAATCATTCCAGTCGAGCCTTGTAGCGCAACGTCTTTCATCGATTCAATAATTTTCGGAACCAACCGTTCATACTCCTCTTTCGTATATTGCTTGTTAAAAATGCAGTACTGTTTTTTCAAAAGACCGAAGCAGCCAAACAAGTTCGAGGAGTTGTTACAAAATTGAGAATACAGCACGTTTTGACAGTGAAAAATAAACAATGAAAAAAGACAATTATAGGCTTCTATCGTACCCAAAACCTGGTAACAGAGCTCTGATTTAAGGTACATATTAGAGCACTCATAACAATCCTTCACATTCACGCCAACATTCAGGTTATAGCAATCCTGACTATCGTTTACATCGTAACAATTTTCGCAGTTTTGGCAGTTCATTAAAAAGTCACCCGACGAATTTTCGCTATTCACCACATTAGTATATTTATGAATGCGTTCTTGCCTCATTTTTGAAAGGATTTGAAGCGCTTCATCTAACGCACTCTTCGATCCAAAATATTTTTTGATTTCCTGTTCATACTCCGCTTTCTTCATGGGCTTATTCATGAAATAAAACTCTTTATTGCGCAGATTCGTTGAGAGAAAACAATTTTTACAACCAACCAAATTTTCAGAGAAAAAACAGTCAGTACAATTTTGACTGTAGTACAGATACGCGCAGTTATAGCAGTTGCGCACGTTAAAACACTGATACAAAAGCTCGCTATCATACACATAACTACCATCAACCACATTTGAACATGTTTGAATCAGTTTGCCGTAACAGCAATCTTGAGAATTCTCGGAGCAACTGATTAAGTGACAATTTTTGCAATAACCGGTACCCGTTGTGAACGGACAATTTTCGTTTGCAAACTGTATCAATGCCACACGGGGCACACTCATCGAGAGCTCGTAATATTGATCGAAAAACGGACGACTAAAATCATAGTCACGGCCGTAACTCATCGCATCCCAATCCTCACTCCACCACTCTTCGTGGCTGTAGATCGGGAATTGCGCGCGCCAATTGTTGTCAGGAGCATAAATAGACACGAGTGGCTGTCCGGTTTTTGCCGACACGTTTTTATAGAGAAACTGCTCGTTTCGGTGAATAGTGCGCGTGATTCGACGGCAATCGGGGCAGAATGGCGATTGCGGAATTTCGAAATGCTGATTACCAATCACCGGTGACATTTTCTGTATAAATTCAGTTTCGCGGGCGGTTGTTTCAAATTGTTGGCGGCAGGTAAGACAGATGTTCATAGAAAAGCGGATTAATTATACAGGGAAACGCGCACTAATTCTCTTCATTATAGTGTTAAACACTTCTCTCCTTCGATGTAAGTCTGCAAGCAGCACATCCATCTCTGCTCGCACATGATCGCTGCAGAATGTCTCTTTAAGTATTTGCCCACTGGTGATTCCAACTTCTACCTCTCCGATTTTTTGCGCTATCTCTGCGGTGAGACTGAGCACCTCGGCCTCGACTCCTTCTTCAAGCACAGAGTCTACGAGCAGATTTAAATTCATAATTTCTAACTCTTGCTGAATGCGATCTTCAATTAATGGGTGAGACATAGTGTTTGAGTGATTAAAAACTAAGACCGCATTTAACACCAGAAACACAATTCCGTCAATACACTGACGGCGCAATCCCACACTAAAATCGACTATTTTAATCTGTTAATATATGCTACACTAAAAACTGTCGAACTTTTTCCACAACAACTCTATGGACAAATTATTACGCAAATTCGGCTTCAGTGAAAAAGAATCAATCCTCTATATTGCCTGTCTTGAACTCGGCACGCCCAGTGCAGCGGCGACGGTCGCACGGCGAGCAAAACTAAACCGCACCACTACCTACGACGTGCTCGAAACTCTTAAAGAAAAAGGACTCGTGATCATGCACAAAAAAGGCGGAGTGCAGTACTACGAAGCCCTTGCACCCGAAAAACTTGAACGGTATTTGCTCGAAGAAAGTGAGAGATACAAACGTCTCGCCACTGAGGCGCAAAAAATAATTCCTGAACTTTCGGCACGGTACCACTCTGACCCCAATCGTCCCAAAATATATTTTTACGAAGGAATCGAAGGATTGATTCGCGTTTACGAAGAGACGCTTTCATCGACCGAAGAAATCCGCGCCTATGCGAGCGATCAGGCAAATCAAGAGGCTGTTCCCGCGTATTTTCCGCAATACTATAAGCGCCGAACCGCAAAAAAAATCCCCATTCGCGCGATATTCCCCGACACCCCGAAAGACCGAAAACGCCACAAACTCGACAAAAAAGAACTGCGCACCTCAATCATCGTGCCAAAGTCAGTGATGGATTTTAGCCCCGAAGTAAACATTTTCGACAACAAAATCATGATCGCCGACTGGAAAAACAAGCTCGGCATTATTATCGAGAGTGCCGAAATCGCCGCAGTCTTTAAGCAATCATTCGAGCTCGCGTGGGAGGCGGCAAAAAAACATAGCATTTAAGTGTATACTCACTGCATGAACTTACCCTTCGCACTCCCACCACCGTTTCTCGCGAAAATGCAGGCGCTCAACATAAACCTTCAAGACATTACCGAGCAGTTTATTCGTGGCGGCGGCAAAGGCGGCCAAAAAGTAAATAAAACGGCATCTACCGTACTACTACGTCACGCTCAAACGGGGCTTGAAGTGCGCTGCCAAAAATACCGTGAACAAAGCAAAAATCGCCTCTCGGCATACAAACTCCTCATTTTAAAAATTGAAGACCTAGTCAAAGGAGCCGAGTCACAACGCAACCAAAAAATCTTCAAACTTATTAAGCAAAAACGAAAACGCTCAAAACGCGCACAACAAAAAGTGCTCGAAGCAAAAAAAATCCATGGAGAGATAAAAGCAAATCGACAAAAAGCATCCACATACGGTAAAATTGACCTGTAATGAAAATCAAAAGAATCAAGTACGCACTCATCCCCTTACTTATAGGCCTCGCGATTATTGGATATTTTCAACGTGCAGCAATTAGAGACCTCATTGATGTTCTGCAAAAGTTAAGACTCCCTAAAGAAATAAGATTAGACCTAAAATCTACTTCAGATGCAGCTGGCGGTACTACCGTAATAAAAAGAACATCGACCGAAAATCAACCATACTATTCAAATACTAAAAACAAACAAATAGTTAAAGCATTTGCTGAAGAAATAAACCTCGCCGTTCCCTTTACCTCTCAGGCACCATTCGCAGAGTGGGATGAAATTCATGAAGAAACCTGCGAAGAAGCCTCTGAATTAATGGCAGATGCCTATTTCAACAATAAGAAATTTACTCCTAAATCGGCAGAATCAGAGCTGCTAAAACTCAACGACTGGGAAGCTGCAAATATTGGCGAATATATGAATACGAGCACTGAACAAGCGGCACAGGTGTTGGTAAAATATTTTCATTTCGCAGATGTCTCTATACGGAAAATAACCTCACAAGAATATTTCTTAGACACAATTATCGAAGCACTAAATAACGACAAACTCATTATCATGCCTGCGGCAGGTCAACTGCTAGGAAACCCCAACTTCACCGCGCCGGGACCCATATATCACATGCTGGTCATTAAGGGTTACACAAAAAATAATGACATAATTACGAATGATCCAGGCACCCGCCGCGGACACAACTACGTATATACACTTGAAACACTCTACAACGCGCTACACGACTGGAATCAGGGCGACGTAATTCACGGCGAAAAAATACTGATAATCGTCGGTGGGTAATTAAGAAAACTGAATGCGACTAAGGGCGAGTAGCAGTGCCTTCGGCATACTCTTTTACGCGGAAAAAACTTCGAATGCTTTTCTCTGTACCAAAAGCTACATTTTTAGTGTGACAGAGTGGACATTTATAGACATATTTTCCTCCTATCTTAATACCGGCAACGATCTTCTCGCAATCTTTACAGAAAAAAACAACTTTAACCTGTGCAGGAATTTCAGGCACAGTAGAGGGCACCGCATTTTCTACAATTGACGTTATTTTAGAAAGGTCTGTTTGTGTGGCTTGAGATTCTGTCATAGTTATAATAATTGTTGTTCAAGCGCCTCTTTTTCTCTTTCTTCAAGAGAATCTGAAGAACTAGATTGAGTACCGGAATCACCGAACATAAATGCACGATGTTCATCGGATTCTCTTATTGCTTCATTCACTGAATCAACATCGCGGTTTTTTTCTTGTGTGACGGGCGCATGTGTTCTTTTTCCAAACGAAATAAGTGGATTCAAGGTTCCCAATACATTATTATCGCCATTCACCTTCGCATCTTTATGTGCAACAAATGCACCATACACAAAAGCTGCACTAGCAAGAACAGCAAAGGTCATACCAAACTGACTTTCTTTAAGCGTAATGTTGATACCAAATTGAGGATTAAAGAAAATAGTATTAGCGACAAAAAGCAAAAAGAGAGATTGCAAGCCTGCAAACAGATGAAAACTCGAATCTTTCCATGGCAATTTAATCAATCTTTTTCCGAGCATTGAGTAACTATTAAGCAAAACAGATGCAAGAGAAAGAAACAAAATAGAAAAACCAATAAATGAGGTAGGGCCAGTGACTCCTAAAAACTGATCGCCCGTTCTGTAGGTATCAACATCTTGGTACCATGGTAAAAAAGTCGAGAGAGCCAAGATTGATGCCGCAACCACCATAATTTTGGTGTGCTTTGCAGAACGCGTAAAACTATCTTTTAGGCGACTTGTATTCATAATTCTGCCCTAAGGTAACAGAAGATTACTGAAGAGGCAACAGTGCGTCGACAGCTGGCGACTCTACGGGGAGTGGTCTAAAAATACTGCGCATAGCAACGGCATCTTGCGCCTGAGTCTGAGGTGTTACGCTCCCCCATTGCTCATGCGGCGGACTCGGTTCATTGTACTTTTGTCCCTGTAATAAAACGATTCTGTTCATGTATTCCTGGCGAGCCTGGACAATTTTTCTAAAGTGATAATCAGGATTTGGAATACGGTGAATCGACTTAGTCTGTGCAGTACCAGAAACGACAATATTGAGCGTTCCGTAGTTAAAAATCGTCTGCATAATACCGATTTTATCCATAGACACATCTTGTATTTCGCTCAACATGACGGTGAGTCTTTGATCAGTAATAAAAAGTGTTTTATGCAAATCGATAATTCGTTGATTGGTGACGAGAAAAATTCTCAAATAATAATTAAATATTTTGGTAAACAAAAAATGTGTTGCATAGGTAAACGCAAAGATCACCATTGAACCAAGCACAAAAAAACCGCCCTGTCCGAGTGCGGCGATGAGTGATTTTTGATCGATAATGAAGGGAAGAAATAGGGTTACAACGCTCACAATCAGAGCTGCAAAAATATACGGGATCACCTGTACGGAGTGCTTGCGAGTAAAGCAAACAATAGTTTCGTCAGGAAGCTGCCCCTTAAAATTCCTATGTTTATTAGTATGAGTCGAATCCATAAAAATTTAAAATAATATGAAATACGAAACAATTGGCAGAATCAAAACTGCACCCATGTAAAGCCACACTAACCAATGCAAATGCACAAATCCAAAGAGCAATGTGTACTTTGTTTCATTAAATCTATAGCGCCTAATATAAGAGTACATGCGATACAACACCGCAACTAAAAAAAGCGCAGATAGTGTGTGAAAAATGCTCAGTAATGCAATCTGGAAAAGCATAAAAACGAAGGTTACGGGATTCAAAACCGCGTTACATGCATGCACATCTACGAACGAGACTATACGCACAAAATGGCTAATGCAAGGCTTAGGGAGCCGCTTCTGTTGTTAATAAGTAACAGCAGCGTTTTTCGCCGCCTAGCGTAAAAAATGCGTTATACTACGCATATGGTCATTGGTATCGACATTCGAGAAGCGCGCGAACAAAAATCGGGAAAAAGCCGTTACACATATCATGTTGTTATGACTATGGTAAAAGCGAATTCAGATGTTTCATTTGTTTTGTATGGGCGAGAAAAAAATGAGGATTTTGAGAAATTTAAAAACGTTGAATGTGTGAACATAGAAAAACGTGGGATGTTTTGGCACACCGCAGTGGCGAGAGAATGGCAAGGGAGAGTATTAGGCGAGCAGAAGCGAGGATCCGAGAGGACGAGAAAGAGTATCAGACGAGCAGCAGCGAGGATCCGCGAGGACGAAAAAGGAATGGCAGTGGAACCTTTCATATATTTTTCGCCTACAAGTTTCATAGTCCCCTTTTTGCTCCCAAAAAAATATAAGAGCGTAGTCACCGTACACGACTTGATTGCGTTTAAAGAAAAAACGCATCAGAAAAAAGCGGCACTCATAGAAAAAGTATTTGCGGGTCGCGCGCTAAGAAAGGCAGCAAAAATACTCGTACCATCGCACAATACTGCGAAAGACCTCGCGGTGCTTTTCCCTTATACGAAAGAAAAAATAGTCGTCACTCCGCTTGGCGTAGATGAATCGTTTTTTATAAAGTCGAAGGTAGAAAAGACCGCAACGACACCTCGCGAAAAAATCATTCTCACGGTCGGTGGCCTTGAACCACGAAAAAATATATCGACACTCGTTGACGCATTTTTAACACTCGATGAAAAATTTGCAGAATACAAATTGGTACTCATTGGGGGAAATGGCTGGAACTCGCAACAGCTCATCAAAAAAATCAACCAACACGCTCACCGAATATCGCATCTAACTCATATTTCTGGCACAGAATTACCTGAGTATTACAGACGTGCAACACTCTTTGTATTCCCAAGTCTCTACGAAGGATTCGGATTGCCTCCACTCGAAGCAATGGCATGCGAAACACCTGTTGTTTGCTCAAATGCTTCGTCGTTACCAGAAGTTTGCGGGGTAAGTGCGCTGTTGTGTAATCCTGTTAGCGTGGCTGACATGCGCGAAAAAATGACTATTTTGCTTCATGATGAATCACTCAGAACAACACTTGCCCAATCGGGGCTCGAACATGCTGAAAAATTCACCTGGGAAAGGTGCGCTGCACAAAGCATAGAGGCTATCCGCATGGCTCAATAAATGGTATACTAGAGCCGTGGATAAACCCCAAAAGATTGGAATTATCGCAAAACATACGGTGCCTGAAAAAAACCGTGTCTGTTTGAATGAGTTGGTAAAACTACTCGAAAAAAACAACGCAGAGATTATATTCGACGAAGTGACTGGGCCGCTTTTTCATAAAAAAGGATACACACGATCGCAAGTACTCAATCGTGTAGATGTTGCCATAGTGCTCGGGGGCGATGGGACGCTTTTAAAAACGGCTCGTTGTCTCGGCAAAAAACCAACGCTCATTTTGGGGGTCAATATGGGCAATGTGGGATTTTTAACTTCTATAGCGCCGAAAGACATTCCGAAGGCAATTACAAAATTATTTAAGGGCGACTACCTAATCGATGACCGAGATGTACTGCGCGTTACCGTGTATCGCGGTGGCAAAAAAATTCACACTTCAATGGCGCTCAATGAAGGAGTAATAAATCAAGGAGGATTCGCACGTGTAATCAACCTTGATGTAAGCGTAAATAAACAAAAGCTCTGTTGTTATCGAGCTGACGGGCTCATTGTTTCAACGCCAACAGGATCAACCGGACATTCGCTTTCTGCAGGTGGACCCGTCGTTCATCCTCGTGTTGCGGCCTTTATCGTAGCCCCTATTTGCTCACTTCGACTTGGTGTGAGACCTATCATAATCCCCGCAGATCGTCTTATTGAAATCACGCTAAAAACCGAGTGGCGAGAGGCGAAAAAACCTATTGTACTGACGCTCGATGGCCAAGAGGCGTTTAATTTACACAAAGACGACATTATTAAAATTAGAACGTCGAGCCGCGCTATGCGCATGGTTCGCTTTAAAGGGACGAGCTACTACGCGATGCTGCGAAAGAAATTGAATTGGGGGGCGTAATTACCAGTTTGGGGAATTGAAAATCGCAGAGGATATTTCTCCTCGAATTTTGCCAGTGCTATCGGTAATAACGACGTTACGATATTTTGGATTACTCTTTAATTCGAAAATTGTTAGCGTAATTTGAGTATCGCCAGACCCCAGTGTGCAGGACCAGTCTAGCTTATTGTAAGTAGTGAGTATTTTTGCCTCGGTGAGCCCAACCGCCTCAAAGCTTATACGATTATTTGGATTGATAACGCGCATAAATTGTTCGAACGAAAATTCTCTGTCACCAACCTTGAGCGTATTTTGATCTTTTTTGCTCATGATCATTCCCTCTTGTAAGGAAATTTCGCCTTCGCCATCAAACAGGTCGGCAAAATCATCACTATAAGGAGCCTCAACGGAAGAAGGCACACGTATAGATGCAGCCACTGGTTTTTCGGCGACGCTATTACGTTTTTCAAATGGGTGAGACATCACACGCAGTATTCGACCACTCGCATTTTTTATAACAAGGATTCTTTCTCCTGCCCTTTTTCCTTCATTTATTCCATCATAGGCCGCAATAAAAAGAGTGTTATTTCCACTCCCAAGCCTACATGACCACGCAGATCTGGACGATGGTGTGAATTCAGAATTCAGATCATGTTGAGTCAGTTGCAATTCAGGATCAGGTATCGAAAGTTCATCTCTCGAAAAATCTTGTGAACCTACAGCAATCGTATCTTCATCGAGTTGCCGTGCCAAAATACCGTTTCCAAGAGCTGCGACACCTTTACTAAGTGTAGCTGCAGGAACATATTCGCTTTCACGGCGGGCGAGTGCTTGCTCCGTCAATTCGGCAGTTCGACGTCTATATAAGCTCAAGCCCTGCATTATATCCTCTTGCGCAGTGCGCACTCCTTCTTTCATGGCACCCACCCTCCCCCGTATATTATCGAGAATACCCATCGGGGTAGTATAGCAAAATTATGGCTTTCTCTCAATGTTTAGCAGATCAAAAAACCATAAACCCGACGCGCCCAACTATTGCCTAAATAATAAAAAGCGGTATAGTCACCTCTATGCCCATTCGAGAATCTCAAGATATTTTAGATGATTCACCGTTACTATCCGCAATTAAAAAACTGCCTGCAAACTTTGGTTCTATTGATGAGGCGGCACAGTATATGCAGACGAACAAGGTTCCAATAGCCGAAATGTCGCCGATACATTTCGGTGGATATACCTTTTCATATGCGATATGTACCGTTAGAAGCTACATATACTTTGGCCACGAAGATAGCAATCCACAAAAAATTGTCGTGGGAAAGTTTCCACGTTTCAATTTACTTCCCGCTGATCTAGATGCCGAAGTACGAGTGAAATACATACAACGTGGAATACGAGAAAATGCCCAAGAAGAATCCGTACTAAAAACACTGCGAAATTGCCCATACACGGCAACCATTAGCAAATCGATCCCGCTGAACTGTGAAGAAATTGATGAGCCACATCACCTACTTATTTTAGACTTTGATGCTCCCGGAATTTCTTTGCTTGATTTTATGAAATCTATGAACGA
>CAYHBN010000045.1:0-13034 GCA_964354865.1 uncultured Candidatus Peribacteria bacterium | reverse complement strand
TTTCCATCACTTTTCCATAGGTTGAGCCAACGCGAATATAATCACCGATGGTGAATTGTCTATTCAATAAGAGCAAAACCCCCGACAAAAAATTCATAATCAAATCTTGCAATGCGAAACCAATACCAAAGGCAACGGCTGCAAGAATAGTAGTTAGGTCAATGCCCGCAACTTTTAATGCGATGGTAATACCTACAATGAGTGTGCCAAAATAACTGACGCGCCCTGCGAGTACCAAAACTTCTTGGTGCTCTTCATCTACTTTGTCAGAGATTCGAGATTCTACGGCAACCTTTGCAATTTTTGCTACGGCAAAGGCGAGCACGAATAAAATGAGTCCTGCAATCCAACCGGGAATTTGGCTGATAATAAAGTCGAAGAAACTTGCGATTTTATCGGCGAGGCCACTTGAGGCGTCGTCTTTTGCTAACGTGTTTGCTGCTGCAACGATTAATAATGAATACATCAAATCAGTATATCATTTTTCAACCTATTTTACTAGCCCTGTAGCTCTTTTACGCCAATGAGAGTGCCAAAATCGCCACAACAAAACACCCCACCTGCCACGCATCGGTATAACTCCATTTTCGTGATATTTCGTCGGTCATTAATAAATGATGAGGCGTTTTTGCATGCATCGTATAATAATGAAAGTTTCTATGTTTTTTTACAGGATTTGAAAAGGGGATTACGCCTACATTCACAAATCCTTCAAAAATATCTGGTAGTTGAGCTGCCCACATTCCAACAAAAATCCCCAATAACATTTCTGAAAAACCAAAACGCCAAAATGCGCATGCAGTCAGTACAGTCATGCTCCCGCCAAAATCCAACAAAAATAACGCCGCCATTTTTTTTGTCACACGAGATGGTGCAAATTCATAGTGCCCATGGGGAATGCGATCGGTCAAATAGTGTGAAATAACTCCAGCTACGAGAGCAATTAAAAATCGTACCGTAACGGGCACGGTTTCTGGTACATAGGTAAAAGTAGCTAACCCTACTAGTGCGCCAACGCTGTTGTGTCCAAAAGCTAACATTGGGCTTACTCTACGCGATAATTTTAATTTTGTTAATGAATTTCCTGGTCGTCGTTAGCGGCTCGGTGCATTCTATATTTACTTGAAAAATTTAATATAATTCGCGCGATTTTTGTAAGATCAATTTTTTCTCCGTAAATTGCAGTAATCGATCTATTTATTTCTTCTTCGTGGTCTCGGCAATTTTTATACTGCAAAATAATCTTATCTTGATCGCATTCAAGCAGCGCACACATGAGAAGATAGTAAAACGCCACCGGTTTTGTTGCCGATGCTTTTAATAATAAGGGCGTTGCCAAGATATAATCATTTTTCGAAAGTAGTATTTCGCCGAGCGCTAAGTATGCAGCGGGCTCTCGTTCGTATTTAATTGAGAGCATTAATAGTTCTGTAGCTTGCTCAAAGGCTCTGTATCCCAAAAAGAGGCAGGCTAATTCATAGAGATTTATTGAATGAGGAGAAGTTTCTTCTATAAGAGCAAGAATGCTTTGTAGTGCTCCATCGAAATCACCATTTTTTGCGAGCGTGATGTGCTCACTGGGATTACATGGAGTTTTTCTCTTGAGTTCTATTCTAGTTATTTTTTTATCGAAGTCCGATGACATAGTGTGCCATTTTGGCCATTGACTTATGCGCGGAATGTTTCAGATTGTCAATATGTTATACTCAGGTTACTTAACCCAATTACTTTATGCTCACAGGTCTCGGTGGTTTTATCTTCATCGTCATCGGGTTTATTCTGCTTATTAGTATTCGGCAAGTTAATCAGAATGAACGCGGAGTGAAACTTATGTTCGGTAAATTTGTCGGTATTGTTCAGCCAGGTTGGAGAATTATTCTTCCGATTATTCAATCGATGAAAAAGGTTGATATTCGTGTTCGCGCACTCGATGTTCCCGACCAAGAGTCTCTCACGCAGGATAATATTCCAATTAAGATTAACGCAGTTATTTATTTTAAAGTTATCGACGCTGAGCGTGCGCTTTTGGCCGTTGAGAACTTTTTGTACGCGACTTCACAGTTGGCTCAGACCACTATGAGAAACGCAGTTGGCGAGGTATCACTCAATCATTTGCTCCAGAAAAAAGAAGAAATTTCGGCTCGTATTCAAGTGATTGTCGACAAAATGACCGACGAATGGGGCATCGATGTTCAGAATGTCGAGTTAAAAGATATAATCCTGCCAGAAAATCTCAAACGAACAATTGCTCGTGTCGCCGAAGCTGAACGTGAGAAACAAGCAGTGATTGTCGCCTCACAAGGTGAGGTTGAGTCAGCACAAAATATGGCTTCTGCTGCAAAGATTCTCGCTGAATCTCCTGGAGCGTTGCACCTTCGAACTTTGGCTTCTATCAACGATATTTCCGAAAGCCCTTCAAATACCACAATTTGGATGGTGCCACTCGAGGTACTTCGCGCGGTAGAGAGCTTTCAGCAGTATATGGGGAGCAAGATTGGAACGCCGCCAGCTAAATAGATGAATTGAATTCTTTGAGTTAATTCAAAAAAGATCCGTATTACTACGGGTCTTTTTTTTGTTTCCACTGTGGTTTTATGCAGGATACTATCTGTTATACAACATTGTATTGACAATATGGCAACTTTGGCATGGTATGCGTTTCCTTTATAATTAATCATTATTATATGACACAACGTTTTATTGCACCAACTGGTCCGGACGGCATAGCAGAAACTTCTGAGATGGCAGCTCTCAGAGTAAGATCTGTACAAGTTAGAGGTCCTAATCCAGATGCTGTATCTAAAAACACACAGACAAGCGTAGTTTTCAACTTACAAGATTTAACACCCCGAGTCCCTACGGCACCAGATTCAGCCGAAGTTATAAATGAAAACTCTGCTAAAGCAGTGCTTGCCGCTCTAAATAAATACTTACTTAAATATTCGTCAGATAAAGCTGCTGAGGCTTTTGGTGTTCGTCAGGAGACTCATCTCGTTCCAGTTGATGGTGATTCATTTGGCAGAATTAGCACTGCTCAAAGAGAACAGTTGCTTGATTTAGTAAAGAGATTACTTCCTGCTGATTTAAATGAAGATATGGGTGCTGAAAAACGTCAACTTATCGAAAATCTTGTTGATGCAGTTATGGAATACTTTATTGAGTGTGGTGATGTTTCAAAAACTATGACCGCAATGCTGTATGCCGTAGAGCCTATTCGTTACAATAATGGTAGCCCAAATAAGGTTTCTGAACTAAGAGGTTTGAATTTTGCAGATAGCGTCGAAGAAGGCGCTCCATCTTTTACAGATGTAGTAACAAGAAGAACTGCAGCAATCCGTTTTACAGTAAGCAGAGCTAAAACTGCAAAAGCAGAAAAGGCTAAATCGCAAACGGTGACTGCTGAAATGGAACGTCTAAAAGCTGCCTTTTTAGCACAATCTGCTTCTTTAGGCGATTTATTAGAAGAAGAAACGGCTACAGCCAACGATAGTGCAGAAGTTTCTGCAGCACAAGAAATCGTTAAAATTGCTGAGCGTCTCCGCCTACAAAATTTTGTGCAAGCAAAGAGAATTGTTCAGTTGTGTGCAAAGTTGCTTGATAATGGTACGTCGGGAGAATATTCAGCAAAACTTAATGCGAAACTTTCTACTCAAAAGGGCGAAGTGTCATCAAAAATGCGATTTCAAATAATTAATGGAGCAGATTTGCTTTCAGCTTCAATGGATGCAGCTCCAGAAGTATTGAAGAATCGTTTTGATATAGTTCTAGGACTCTTTACCGAGTAGTATTTTTTCTACAAATTTAAAAAATACCCCGCAGAAATGTGGGGTATTTTTGATATACTGTTTATATGGAACGTTTCTGTGTCATCGGTTCGCCCATTTCTCACTCGCGTTCGCCGGCAATGCACAATGCTTGGTTTATAGCGCTTGGTATCGATGCGCGCTACGAGGCGGTCGAGGTGTTGCCCGAAAATTTAAAGGATTTTATGGCGATTTTTGCAGACGTGTATGCTGGTATGAATGTGACGATTCCACACAAAGAAACGGTGATGAAATATCTCGATGAAGTCGATGATTGTGCGCGTACCATTGGTGCCGTTAATACGGTCGTTGTCGATGGAGGAAAATTGATCGGATACAACACCGATTGGAGCGGTTTTACGCAGGCGCTGCTCGAAGGTGTAAAAACTCACGTAGCTGATTTTGATGGAGCATTTTTAACGCATAAACCCGTGTTGGTGGTTGGTGCCGGCGGGGCTGCACGTGCGATATGTTTTGCGCTCAAACAGCTAGGGGCGGTCTTGTACATTACGAATCGAACACATGAAAAAGCGCAAAAACTTGCTGCGGATTTTAACGGCCACGCACTCCATACCGATGAACTCTCAAAAATCCAACCACTACTTGTAGTGAATGTAACATCGGTCGGCATGGCGCCTAACGAAAATGAGTCGCCGATACCAGCAGAAATTTGGAGTGTATGGAAAGTTGTCCTCTCGGAACTTGACACAGCAGTGTCATGCCGTCGCGGCCGCTTCTGCTCGTCATCGGTGAAACAATTTAGTTTCGACTGTGTTTACAATCCTCTACAGACTCAGTTTTTAAAGGATTCTGAAGCCTCGGGATTTAAAAGTATCACCGGTGACACAATGCTCATTCATCAGGGAGCTCAGGCGTTCGAGCTATTTACCAGAGAATCGCCCCCTATAATGGCAATGAGCGCCGCTGCATCATTGTAAGAAAACCATTTTTTTGGTATAATAGTAAGATGGCATCAGTATCATCACATATAGAAAATTCCGATGCAATGCAGGAGCAAACGGGTGCAGCAGTAATCGCAGATCCGGTTGAAAAAAATCATCGTGCCGCTGAAGGGGCACTATGCACTTCAAGGAGCTGTATGAAAAAGCTAGAAGGTCTTTCTCGTACCGTGAAATCCAAAAAAACAAACGAGCAGCTATCGCAAGGAGAAAAAGAGAAACGCGCAGCAACTATATTAAAAACGCTTGCAGAAAAACATGAGGTGTCTAAAGAAAAACAACTACTATTCGATTACGTTTCTTTTGTGCAGGATGTGGTCACTACTTTGGCGCTACATCCCGTCGAACTGCGAACGGACCAGCTTAACGGCCATTTGCTTACTCCTTCTTGGGATGGTGAACGTGCATATGAAGTGGATGAATACAAAGAGTTGCTTGCTGGGCATGTCGATACATTTATACAAAGACAACCGAAAATTGCCCAATCAATCATAAAAGGAGAAGAAATATTTTTAGAGAGTGTAGTGCATCGTGAATTGAAGAGTGAACTTGACCGGTTGGGTTTGGGTAAAGTGCCGCAGACTAACGAACAACTGTTACAACTTAAAAATACATTTGTATCACTGCTTATAAAAGGAAAACTATACGATAGTGCCGAAAACCAAATTGATCTCGCATTGAGTGATGATTTTGCTCCGTTTGTAAGGCAGGAATATGCCGTTCATTTTAAGGCAAACAGAATTTCGCGAGAAATGAGTGAAGCTGGTGATCAAGCCGACGAAGAAGTAGCAGAACATATTAAAGATTGGCGCAAACAAGGAATGACCGAAAGTCAAATTACTATTGAACGTGAATTATTAGTTAGAAATAATTATGAAAAAAATGTGCGTCATAATATTGCCGCTCGATACAACCTTCCTGTTGCAGGGGCAAAGGCAGAGCTCTTTAGGCAATATGTTGAGATGCTGAATCCTAGAGGCAACATGTCGACACCATCGGCACGAAGAAAAGATCAGTTGAAATCTATTGCGTTACGAAATCTCCCGCTTGTCTTATTTTCAGGCGGAACTGCTGTTTTTGCCGAGAAAGCACTTGCTTCGGTGATAGAAAGACTCATTGCCGGTCAAGCGCGAAAGTATTTACTTACAACTGGGAGCGAACTTGCGGGAGGAATGCTTCTAGAGGGAACAGTCGTCGCACAAGGTGCATCTGCCGAGGCGATCGTGGCCCTTCGTTTTGCGAGAATTGTAAAAAAAATATCTAAATTAAAGGCTAACTCAGTTGTAAATTGGGTTTCAAGTGTCTCCCTCGAACAGAGCGTTGGTAGTATTGTGTATCGCGCCCTCGGAGACGAGTGGTATGAAACTCCCATGGCTTTTGTTTCTGATTTACTCATTGGCCTTGCGGGGCGCGGTTTATTTCAAGCTGGCGGTGTAGCGCTTAAGGCGCCGACGAAAACAGTTATTTCGTGTCTACGAAAAGTGAAAGAGGCCATTCCTCTTGTTAGAGACGTTCACATGCGAGAATTATTGTGGAAACTTCATCTTACGAATAACGACCCCGCAATTATTGCGGTGCTTTTCGAGGCTGAAAAAAGAGGCATGCTTGAAGGGATGCCGCCCTTAATCTCTTCATCAATCAGGGGTCAGCTTATCGATGCAGTTATTGATTTGGGTGACTCACTGCGAATAGATGCGAGTGCGTCTTCTGGGGTCTTTACCCACTAAATAGCTCCTCGATAAAACTCACCTACTGCAAGAATAGAGCATCCTCACACTCTCCTCAGAAATTCTTTGCCATCTACCCCCAGCATATAAATAGCTCTCATCAATAGACCGACACCGAGGCTTTTGCCTGCGTGTAGTGGAATGGGAAACGTTTTTCCTGGCGCACCTGGTACCGCACGAAACACCACGTGGCTGCCATTTTGACGTACGACATCGAGCATGTTTGAGAGCGCCGCAATTGCCCGTGTAGAGCTAATATTTCTGAGTTTATCTGAGGAAACGTGTGATACATTCTCTTCTGAAGTGGAATTGGTTTCTTTTGGTAATGCAGGTTCAGGCGTTGTTTTTTGTCTATAAGTAACTTGGGGAATGAATTCCTCATTTGGTATTTCTTCAGCCACAATCTCAGCGACTGCTTCACTTACTATTTCTTGCTGTTTGCCGACATGCGGTTGCCTTGTTGCATCATCTTTTTCTACTAGTTTTTCATATATTTTTTCTAGAAGAAAGGCTCTGAAATACCGTAAAAAGTACACAAATGGTTCCCCGCCTAGCGCTTCTTTAAAACCGGAAAGGGGGAAAGCGGTACCTCCCACGTATAAATCTGCGTCCCACCGTGATAAATCTATTACGAATGTGTTTTGATTCGTTTCTTCTCCCCCGTTAGCGAAACTTATTTTAATGCCACAAATAATTGAATTCCCTGATCTCTCTGGTAAAATTGATATTTTTGCTCCATCTTTTTCAATATCGAATCCGGGGACTGAGTGTCTGTATGATAACTCATTTACTTCACCTAACAGTTCATTGAATTCATTATAGTTCATTGCGAGTCCGGTACGTTTTTCTTCCGTTATAAATTTCCCAAATTCAGTGCGTTTATGACTGAGCACGCCGATGGCGTCCCATAGCAAGTATGTTGTATGTGCTGATGCATCTTTCTGTGTTGAGAGCCGTTTTAAAATATTAATATATTCGTCAAAAACCGCGTTATATCTTGGATCATTTTCCTTATATGAAAGGCCGCATTTCGACATGAATTGAAATGTTTCCCAAGCGATATGAGCAAAGACCGATTCACTTGCGATGGTTATTATCTGGTTTCTGAATGCTTGTTTGCCGTCTAGGTAATATGGCTCGAAGATATCTAGGACAAGTTGAAAGTTCTTTCTTATTTGCAGTGGTTCTTTTATTCCTGTTCCATCAGACTTAATTATCATAATTGGAAAGTTTTTTTTCATACGCGCAATAAGTTTTTCCGTTATTTTTTGCGCAATATCTTCGGCAGAAATAATTGCTTGATGACACTCTGGCGCTAAGTGTGAATAACTTTGAAAATCTGGCGTACTTAAATCACCGGTGAGGCGCATCATATCGATATCAATAATTTCTGGATGGTTCAGAAGATCGTCAAATTCCTTGATAATATCTGCACCAAGTATTCCTGGCAAAAACGTGGGCGTTTTTGGTTTTTTAGAAAGAAGCGCTCGTGCCTCATCTTGGCTCAAAACATGTGTCTCTTGTGTCTCCATGGTGTTTTTATTTTTTATTGCAAGAAGTCCGCGCCATCTTTATCTGGAGGAGGAGGAGCGTCTTCTGCTTCAACCGCAGCTTCGCCGTAGTCGGTTCCGAGTGCTACTTGGCTCATCATAAAGTCGGTGCCATAGAGGCTCCACAGCCAGCGGTAGAACATTTCGCTTACCGAGGTGTAAAAGCCCATCGACATCCATAAGAGAGGCAATGTCGCAAAGAGTACTGAGGTAGGATTATGTCCGGTAAATTCAAAGATAGTTAAAATCGTTGCACTCGACATAACAGTTGCGAAAATAATGCCGTAAAATCCGACAAGTGCGTATTTAATGTTCCCCACAATTTCTAAAATAATCATGCTTGCAAGTGCCGAAAGTACCACATGAAAACCTGCTAGAAAGCTCACCATAGAAACGGCGTTTCGAGAGTCGAGCAAAAAGTACAAAGGGCCGAGAAGTACAAAAATTGAAAGATTTACAAAGAAGATCTGATACATCGACGTGGTTCTTCGAACGTATTTATCTGACTGTACGAAGCTAAAAAAGAGCGGGCCTAGAATATTCGAAACAAGCGAAGAAATAAAAATCATCGCCATGAATATAAAAATGAAGAGAGGATTTTTGCCACTCCCATCACTCGTTGTTCCATCGACAATAATAGTGTTCCATCCTGAGTTCAAAATAGTAGAGGCGCTCAAAAATATAACAAGCAATACCAGCATACCAATTATGCCGCCTCCTAATCCTGCAAATGATTTCAACACTAACGTTAAAAACCCAGATGAGGGAGGGCCTACGCTTGTGTCGTTTGTGTTAGTTTCATTCATACGTTTTATCTTAATTGCTATCTTACTATTCTACCATGAAAACGCTAATTAGACGAGTGCTGGTTACGTACTCGAAATAGCGGCGTCTGTTTTAGATATCCATCGGTATCCTATAATCAGAATTAGAACACCAATCGTTAAATACGAATCGGCAAGGTTGAAGCTGGGGAAAAAAGAAGGGCTCAGAAAGTCTACGACATAACCTTTCGAGACTCTATCGACAAAGTTGCCAACCGTTCCCGCAATAATAAGTACGAGTGCGATTTTGGTAAGTTTTTTCGACATATCGCACGAATTTTTTACCATCATAACGATTGCTACCAAAAGCAGGGGAGTAAACCATGCGACAAGTTTGCCTGAAACCGGGAGCGAAAAGGCGATTGCGGCATTATGTGAAACGGTGATGTAAAAATAATCTTTAATAATGATGAGAGATTTTTCACTCCCTACATATAGTTCCGCGAAAAATTTCGTGAAATAATCCAGTACAATAAGGTCTGCTAAAGCTCCAATATAGAAAATATTTTTTTGAATAAATCTTTGCAGCGGCGATTCATTTGAGGTGGTCACATTCATGCTCACTTAGTATATACTGTGCCCTGCTATGCAGAAAACATTTCGTGCAGGACGTGTAGACATGGTTCTTCTCGTTGCAGTTGTAATGCTCCTTGTTTTTAGTGTGATCATGATGACGAGTATTGGTGTGCCTAAAAGCATTTCTCTGACAAAGCCGGTAGGGCAGTTGTTCCCTGCGTGTGGTGAAGATGGTGTCGATTGTTTCTTTTTGATGCGTAGACATATGTTTCGTATTTTGGCTGGAGCGGTCGTTATGTTTTTTGCGTTTAGAATTCCGGTAAAGTTTTGGAAAAAGGTTGCGATTCCTCTCTTTTTTGCAACGGTACTATTGCTTTTTTCAGTGTTGTTCCTTGGTTCTACAAGCAATACCTTTGCCCGTGCATGGCTTGTATTCGCCAATACTTCGATTCAGCCCGCCGAGCTCGCGAAGCTCGCACTCGTATTTTATTTAGCAACATGGATGGAGCGGCGTGGCCGCGATCTGCTCGACTTTAAAAATGGATTTTTGTCTTTTTGTTTGGTGACGGCAATTTTAATTTTTCCCGTTATTTTGCAGCCTGATTTTGGTTCTACCCTTGTGTATGCAACCATTGCAACAACGATATATTTCGTTGCTGGCGCACGGCTTCGTCATATTATCGTTGGTTTGGCGGTAGTCGCCGTGTTCGTTTTGGTTGTAGTTCCTTCGGTGCCATATTTAAAGTATCGCTTTACGTCGTTTTTAAATCCTTCAGTTGAAAATTGCCAGCCCGAGGTTAAAGAAGGTGAGACTCGACGTAATTATTGTTGGCAGACTGAACAGGCAAAAATTGCGGTGGGTAGTGGTGGCTTTTTTGGTAAAGGATTAACGCAGGGTATTCAAAAGGCATACTGGCTCCCGCAGGCAACGGATGACTTTATTTTCGCCGCTTCAGCAGAAGAATTAGGATTTATTCGTATTATTTTTGTGGTCATTGGGTATGTCGTTATTTCGCATCGTGGGCTTCTTATAGCTCAGCATGCGCCAGATCGATTTGAGCAGTTGGTGGCGGTTGGTCTTACTTCTTGGCTGACAATTCAGGCATTTATCAATATTATGGTAAATATAGGGCTCATGCCGGTGACGGGAATTACTCTGCAGTTTGTGAGTTATGGCGGTACGTCGATGGTTTCGAATCTCGCAGCAGTAGGAATCCTGTTACAAATATATCGTTCAGCCACATCATATTATGCGAATAGTCTTTACCGGAGGAGGGACCGGGGGTCATATACTTCCCAACATCGCGGTTATTGAGGCATTAGTTGAAGAATGTACGCAGTCACCTTCGAAGAACACCTCGCAGACCCTTTCGGCGATGCATGATCGCCTGCAGGGTGATAGAGGCATGCATGATGCCTCTATCGGCTCGGAAAGTTCTTCTCAGGGTGCCTCCGTACATTCTTCAACGCACATTTCTAGTAAGGGGTATCCCTCGACCGGTTCGACGAGTTCTTCTCAGAGTCCTGCATCCGACATGCTCGCGACCTTATCTCATAATAATTATAATGTTCCTCGAAAGTATTCCCCTCACACGGACCAGACCTCTTCTCTCGGTAATTTAGAGGTTTTGTATATTGGGACAAAAAATCAGAGTGAGCAGCAGATTGTTGAACGCGAGATGAAGCGGATTGTAGTAAGTGGTCCTCGCGGACACTCGCCTCTGCTCGTACCAAGTACGCTCTTGAAGAGTGTCACCGGTGATGCTTCTATCTCGATTTCATGGCAGTACAAAGGTATTTCTTCAGGTAAGTTGCGCCGATATTTCTCACTCGAAAATGTTACCGATATCGCTCGAATCGCGGCGGGTTTTTTTCAGTCGCTTGTCGCTCTCAAAGCCTTTAAGCCCGACCTCGTTTTTTGTAAAGGCGGGTATGTTACGGTACCTGTTGCGGCCGCGGCAAAACTTCTGAATATTCCCGTGTGGATTCACGAATCAGATCTGTCGCCTGGGCTTGCGACAAAGATAAATAGTAAATTTGCGCAGAAGATTTTTGTTTCGTTTGCAGAGACGAAAAAATATTTTAACGAAGCACGGCGCTCGAAAATCGAGGTAGTCGGCAACCCGATTCGCGCCTCAGTTACTCAAGGTGACGCACAGCGCGCACGCGAGTTCACCGGCCTGCACGAAAAAATCCCCACTATTTTGGTAATGGGCGGCTCACTCGGTTCTCAGTTTATTAATGATACTCTTGAAAAATCGCTCGATGTACTGCTTAAGAAGTACGCGGTGATTCACATTACTGGCGCAGGTGCAAAACCGCTCACAGTAAGTCCCCGTTACCGCGCCTACGAATTTCTGTATGAGCAATTGCCCGACTGTTACGCGCTCGCCGACGTCATTGTCACTCGATCGGGTGCCGGCAGCGTTTTTGAGTGCGCCGCGGTGAACAAACCAACACTTTTTATTCCACTCTCGAAAGCGGCAAGCAGGGGAGATCAGATCGAGAATGCAAACGCCGCGGCGCAGTGTATGAACGCAAAAGTTCTTGAGCAAGAAGAACTTGAGAATGATTCCTCTTGTTTTGTTGCAGCCGTACAGTCACTCTTACATGATTCACCGACAAAAAAGCCTTCTCTGCGAATACATGCAGCGCAAACTATTGTGGGGTTCTTGCTCCGTATCTTTGAATAGAGTGGTAGTAGGCATTTTCTTTAGATCCAGGACGTTGGTAGGCAGTTAGATCAGTCAAAATTTCGTTTTTTTTTACACTAACTGTACCCTCAGTTACTGAGTGTCCTAATGAATATCGTGGATCATTTTCTAAATATCGTTTTGCAATAAGCTCACTTGCCTCATCGTCCTGAATATGACAGGTCGTTGCACCTAATGGAGAAAGTTCTGTATCGAGTCTCGTCATTAATCCAACTGCAATAGTAGCCAAAGCGTTTATAGACATGGTTTTTGCATCGTTTCGCGCTCGTGTATTATCTCTAATGTGCGCTTGTTGAGGTATCGGTGGTAAAAGCATAGCGTTATGGCGATTAAAATATTCGGCATCTCCCATGAGCCCATATTGTAAGTCGAGTAAATCCGTAAATTTATTATCAAAGCCAAATGCAGTGAGCGCTGCAGGTAGTAAGAGTCGGTTAATAGAACGTAGTTCTGGAATAACGGTTGCCTCAACCATCGCCCCATTTTCAGCAGTGAACTGTGTAAGTGTGTATCTATCGGCTGTTAACTCTTTTTCTGCTTTCTTGATGTCTTTTTCGCCGCGAATTGCCGCAATTACAGATGCAAGTACTTCTTTAGTTATTAAAACCGGCACCGGAACTTGATGCACTGGTGTTCCCATGTAGATGGGCTGTGTTTCTGTGCTCGGCGGTACGATATTTACTTTTCGTAGCAAAGCGGGGTCTAACCGTGGCGCGTCTTCGATAATTGTTCGTGTCGGATTTCTCATGCGTAATACTAAGCTACAGTCTTATATCTCACTTTGTCAATGCGTCCGATGGTCGTATGAGAGTCAGAGAGGCGAGTATCATAAGCGTATAGCTTGCCGCCAACTCTTCGAACGAGTGAGTAAATAGTCCAGCCACGCAAACGCCAATCAGCCCGAGTAATACGCCTTGTGAAAGCGGCGTTTTTGCCTTGTA
>CAYHBN010000044.1:0-13105 GCA_964354865.1 uncultured Candidatus Peribacteria bacterium | reverse complement strand
TACTCATCGGCATCCAGGCTCCGGTCTACCCAGCGCACCTATTACAACGATGGGAATACAATAAAGCGAGGAGAGCTTGTAACGGCCTCGCCTGCTCAGTTGATGCGGTATTCGGTAAAAGACGATACGGTTTCTCCAGTCACGTTTGAACAAGTTAATGAATTTTCTTTTTTCCGAACTAATAGTGGTTGGAATGAGTCTCCAGATCACTACAGGGTTCACATCGAAAATAGCTTCTCAGTTCCAGTAAGTGAAGGAGGCCCCAAAAAGTTAAAAATTTGCATTAAAAATAAAGAGTTTTCTATTGAAAAATGCAAAGTAACTATTCAGGCAACTTCACTCGGGAATGCCAATTTTATTGGATGGATTGAGAAGTAGAATAATCTATCCATTAATAAACTCTATTTTATTAATGGCGTCGTTGTTGCAGAACTTGTGGCCTCTGTCGTTGCGGTTGGCACTTCGGCAACCGGCTGAACAACTTGCACATTCTCCGGCGCTTTTCCTGTCGCGCGGTACTCTTTTTCGGCTTTGATTCCTTTCATAACAAGTGAATCTGCGCCGACATTTTCCCAGTACAAAATATTTTTTGCATTGAGGTAGATAGTGTCAGTCGGTGAATGTATTTCGCTGCCACGTTTAATTACATTGTATGTTTCTTGAGAATTGAGCAGGCGGCCATTTGCATCGGTTGCTCCTTGTGTATTTGGCTTCAAATAATATACATCGGTAAGGTATGGAGCGTGTCCGTATGCGTTATTTAGTTTTCCAAAAAAGGCTTGGTCGTTTGAGAGCAATACCACTTGGTAGAGATTTTGGTCAGGTTGAACTTGTGCTCTTTTTGAGTAATTTGAATAACCCCAAGCAATGTGGCAACCTATAGCGAGCAGAAGAAAAATGCCAATAATCCATACTAAAATGCTTTTGCAGTGTCGTGGTTTCGAGTCGCAACAAGATGTGTTTTCTGTAGATTCCATACTATAAAAAAGTTAAGAATGTAACGCGAAGATACTAATACAAAAACGACTACTTCATCAATCGAAAACTTGAGTAGAAAAGTTCAAAGTCGTTATTGGGAATTCCGCCATTAGTTATTTTGTAAATTTTTCCGTAGGCGCGAATGAAAATTTGTTCGTGTTTCCAGTCTGGTTTTTCGAGCGTGCGTGCGGTCACTTTTATCGCAGGTAAATCATTGAGCGCAATATTCTCGGTCACAATTGAGCGTCCTGTTTTAAACTCACTACCCATTTTTGCAATTTCTTCGTTAAGTGTTTCAGGAGATTTTTCATCTATAACGAGTACGGCCCATTGTACGGTATTGCCTGTCATCGACGGTGGCTGAAAGCCGCTTAGGTAGGGGAAAAAACGCTTTGCAGTCCACCCGTGCGGAAATCCTATTTTATACTTAAATGTTTTATTTACATGCACATTCCACTGCGTCGTTCCTTCGGGGTTAAATACGGCAGCGCGAATTTCAGTGAGAGAAGGGAAGTACTGTGGATTTTGTGCAGCAAGCACAAAAGTAAGAGGTGCTAACATTGTCACAATGACTATAGTTGAGAGGAAGGTAAGTAGATATTTCATCAATTTCAGTGTACGTTTTTTTACTCTCAATCAAAAGTAAAAAAGAGCCCAGATTTTTCTGGACTCTCAATCCTTCTTTGTCTCAATGACTATGGATTTACCTGTGTCCAGGTTGTACCACTGCCCGAGATGCTGCTGTTCATATACAGCATGCCGTCACCGTTATCCATATAAAGCGAACCTTTTGCTGCAGTGAGTGTTCCATGCGGTGTTCCTGATCCATAGTAAATACCAAATCCCGATACGTTACCGAGACGAATACTTGCATCGGCACTACCGTTTGCTGGAGGAGTCGTTCCAGATGCAAATGTTGCGATACCAGTTACATTCATTGCTCCAGTTACAGCGAGTGTTCCTGTCACGGTTGTCGTAATTCCCGTCGTACCAATGTTAATTGCACTTGTGTTGGTGTTGCCAATAGTTACGGTACCGTCTGTTCCGGTTCCTGCTTTTGCTCCTGCATTTACCGTTACATCTCCGCCATTCACGGAACTACCGCTGCCTGCATTACCCGCACTAATACTTACTGAACCAGGGGTACCTCCCGCGGTACTACCTATGCCACCATGTCCTGCGCGAATATTTACCGCACCGCCCGTTCCGCCGTTTGAAGGAGTGGTCGTAGGAGTGTCTGGAGCACCGTTACCTCCCCACAAATTGAGTGTGCCACCTGTACCGCCAATTCCTGATTCTGAGCCACCTGCGGCCCCTACTTTTATATCGATGTCTCCTGAGTTACCGCCAGTATTGCTACCGGATGCGTTTCCGGCTAATCCTGTTGTAATTGATACTTTACCTGTCGTACCTCCATTGATGTTTCCCGATGAAGGCGTTGTTCCTGCAGCGGTAGTGAGTGAAATTGCACCGGACGCGTCCGGTGCTGCGGTTCCTCCACTTGGGACTTGTCCTGCCCCCGATTGAATTGTTACGGAGCCTCCTTTTGCAGCATTTCCCCCAGTTGTGCCGCTATTGCCGGCTGTAATGCTTACTGATCCTCCTGCTCCAATGCTACCTGAGCCACTACCTCCGCCCGTTCCTGCGGTGAGAGTAACTCCTCCGCCTACTCCGCCCACGCCACTATTTTTTCCCGAACCCCCAGTACCTCCAGTGATTGAATAGGTGCCTCCGTTCCCTCCATTTGGACTCAATGAACCACTGCCGCTACCACCAGTGCCTAAAGTCCATAAGACACCGCCGCCTATACCGCTTGTCGCGGTATTGTTAACTGCATCGCCTCCCGCCCCAAAGTTAACGATAAAATTTCCTCCACGTGGATAATCAGTTCCCCCCATCACCATTATTCCCGAAATTGCGGCATTCCCCGTCGTGAAGGTTATGTCGCCACCTCTGCCACCAATTTTGCTTGAGTCACTCGAAGCACCGCCGTTTCCTGAAGTGAGTGAAACTGCGCCACCCGCAACGCCTACGCCGGTTGTTTCAGCAGCATTGCCACTCGTATACATAAAAGCTGAACTGGCATCTGCCCCTGTACCTGTAAAACTGCCGCTAATCGAAATGGTGCCGTTGCCGTAGGTTGATGTCGCAAGTACCGATGGAATCGTTGATCCGATCAATAAGCCCGCGGTCACGACCGCTAATGCTCGACGAGAAAAATTCTTTTTCATATGTTCGTTTTATTATTTATTTTACGATTGAATTATACCATTTTTTAGGAGTTACGGCAAAACGCGGTACCGCTGCGAATGAAAAGCTGAAAATGAGCACTCTTTACTCCTTATGCTTTTGCCACTACAATAGCCCCAATCTCTATGGCAACTACTAAAAAATCCACGGTCAAAGTTTCTAAAAATCCGAAAGATTATTGCATTGCGACGATTGGCAGTCACTCTGCATTGCAAATTTTAAAGGGAGCAAAAGATGAAGGATTTCATGCGCTTGCCATCTGTGAAAAAGGCCGTTCAAAGCCTTATACAAGCTTTAAAGTAGCCGACGAAATTATCGAGCTCGATAGCTTTCAGCATTTTTTCCAAGTTGAAAAAGAGCTTCAAAAGCGAAATGCAATTATTATTCCGCATGGTTCATTTGTCAGTTATTTGGGTTGGGAGCGCGTGCAGCAACTAAAATGTATGCACTACGGTACGAAAGCGATTTTGGAGTGGGAGTCAGATCGAAAAAAAGAACGTGTTTGGTTGCTCGATGCTGGCCTTCGCATGCCACGTATTTTTAATCATCCTGAAGATATCGACTGTTCAGTTATTGTTAAATTTCACGGTGCTCGAGGTGGGCTTGGCTATTTTATAGCAAATAATGCAGCGGAGTTTTATGACGCGATGAAGAGGTACCCGAAAGAAAAAGATTATGTTATTCAAGAATATATTGTGGGCGTTCCTGTTTATTGTCACTTCTTTTATTCACGACTGACTGGCGAACTTGAAATTATGAGTTTCGATAAACGATACGAGTCAAACGCCGATTCGATCGGACGTATTGCAGCCCGCGATCAGCTTGCTGCTCACATTAATACGAGTTATACCATTGCAGGAAACATTCCTCTCGTGATTCGTGAATCACTCTTGCCCGAGATTTTCGAAATGGGTCAGCGTGTTGTCGATTCTGCTAAGAAATTTGTCGATGGTGGTTTATTCGGTCCGTTCTGTCTCGAAATGATTTTAGATAAAGATTTGAATTTTTACGTATTTGAAATCTCGGCACGAATTGTTGCTGGTACTAATTTGTATATTGAAGGATCTCCCTACACACAGCTCCGTTACGATGTACCAATGTCGACCGGTCGCCGCATCGCGCTCGATATTAAACAAGCCATAAAAGCCGGGCAGCTTGAAAAGGTATTAGGCTAAACGCCGGAGGAGTTTTTGTTTCCCTGTCACTCCTTAATCTCTTTCTCTCTTACTCCTTTAATCTCTTCCCTTGATCTCCCCCTCTGACATCTCCGCACTGCTCAAGCAGTACAACGCACAGTCGCCATCAGATATTACTATCGGTGTTCTTGGTGGGCATAGCGCACTCGACGTGTGTATGGGCGCAAAGAAATTAGGATTTAAAACGTTGGCGGTGTGTAAGAAAGGCCGAGAGTTAACGTATTCAAAATATTATAAAACACGTCCGGCGCAAAACCGTGCAGGTACTACTTTGGGCTGTGTAGATAGCGTTATCGCGCTCGATGATTTTAAAGATATTGTAAAACCCGAAATTCAACAGCAACTTCGCGACGCGAAAACAATCTTCATTCACAACCGTTATTTCTGGGTGTATTGCAATTTTGAAGAAATCGAAAAAGATTTTCAGGTTCCCATTTTTGGAACACGCGGTATGTTAAAGCTAGAGGAGCGTGATCAGCCGAATAATCAGTACTACTTGTTAGATAAAGCGGGCATTCGAACTCCGAAGATTTTTGGAACATTTAAAGATATAAAAACAGTAGATCAGCCAATTTTTGTAAAGGTGAATGAGGCGGCACGTCGCTACGAGAGAGCGTTTTTTATTGCTACTTCGTTTGAAGATTTACAGGAGAAATCAGGTGCGCTTCTTAAAAAGGGAACGATTACTCAAGCAGATCTCGACAAAGCGGTAGTAGAAGAATTTATTGTTGGTGCGCAGGTGAATATGAATTATTTTTATTCTCCTTTTGCGGAAGAAGTTGAACTGCTCGGTACCGATATGCGTCGTCAGACCAACTTAGATGGATTGCTTCGTATGCCGGCTCGACAGCAACTGCTCTTGCCCGAAGCATGGCAGCCTAAAATGGTTGAGACAGGACATGTTTCAGTGACGGTTAAAGAATCACTCCTTGAAAAAATGTTAATTCTCGGTGAGAAATTTGTGGCGACCACGCAGAAAGAATCTGCTCCGGGAATCATCGGTCCCTTCGCACTGCAGGGCGCAGTCATCGCCGAAGATGGTAAAGAAGATATCGTCATCTTCGACGTGAGTATGAGAATCCCAGGTTCACCGGGCACGCGATTTACCCCATACACAGGCTATTTATTCGGTGAGCAGCTGAGCGTTGGTGATCGTATTGCGCTCGAAATTGCCGAGGCTCTCAAACAGGGCAAGCTCGACAAAGTGTTGACTTAAAGGTATAATATAAGTACTAAAATAAATAATTAATAAAAAACAAAACTCTATGTTTTCGAAAAAACTTTTGAAACGATTGCCTTTAGAAAAGGTAGCTATCGTTCTTACCGCAGTAGCACTTATTGCATTAAGCATGTGGCTTGGTGGACGCACAATTGAAAGCGGTAATATTAGTGGCGCTTTTGAACAGCTACAGCGAACAGATGAGAAGGGTAATTTGGTTGCAGAGCTTGGTTTTGTCCAGAATCCAACTATTTCTCCAGGCAAAGAATATATTCAGGGTTCACGAAATAATATGGTGGTGAACTTTACGTTGGGGAGACTTGCTCAGAAATTCGAGGTAAATATTCTTGATATAAGAGGCAAACTTGTAAAAAATATATACAAGGAATCACCGGTGCCTGCTGGTAATTATCAAACATTCCCTTGGAATGGGGTTGGTGATTACCGCGATGGCGAAATTTATCGTAATGGTGATGTTCCCGTTGGTGATTACTTCATTGCATTTAGTGATATTAACCCTGTTAATACTACGTATCACCCATTTAAGGTTGTTCCTTCAAATAATGCTCAACCAATCGCTGAAAGCGTAGCAATGATACCTTTTGATGCCGCACTTAACGCTGATGATAATCAATCATTAGGTTTTTTTATTAGATTAAATCGACCTGCGAATATTACGATGGATCTTTTAAATGATAATGGGACATATATTACTAGATTGTTGAATCCAACATATCGCACAGCTGAGTTTTACAATGTTCCACTTCTTACTTGGAAAGGACGAATTTCAGGTGATCAGGTAAATGATAATGGAATTTTTGAGAGAGCTCCGGCTGGCACTTATAAGTTTAGAATTACTTTAGTTGATGCTGCGAATAGTTCTATTTCTCAATCAACAACTTATCCAGTTACAGTTCGTAGAAATGCGAGTGGCGGTGATACTCGCTTAGTAAATGGTATTACTTTAAATCCAAGTAATCGTTCAATTAATGCGGATTTGAATGAAGTTCTTACGTATATGATTAGCCTTAGTAGACCAGCGAATGTTTCATTAGATCTGCTTACAAATGATGGCGCATTTCTTACACAAGTAATGCCTCCAGTGTATAGAGCAGCAGGGAATCACGATTTTTCTGCCTGGAAAGGACGCATTTCAGGTCATCAGTTCAATGATAATGCATCATTTCAACGAGCACCTGCAGGCACGTATAAAATAAAAATAAATGCAATCGATGCTTCTAATACAAATATTGTGGCCTCTTCAATATATAGCGTTACAGTGATTCGTTCTGGCAGCGCTTCTTCAAGCCAAATTCGCGTGGTCAGCCTTTCTAAATATCCCGAGGCTCTTGACCTTCGTGGTTCTGCAAACTCAATTCGTTTCTCATATACATTGAGCGGCGTTCCGAGCTCAATGAATGCTTCGGTTATCGATACAAACGGCAATCGTGTTGTTGCAAACTTGGTTCCGGTTGGAACATGTAATAGTTTCGTTGCTTCACAAAATGCAATTTGTACCTATTATGCAGACTGGAATGGAGCTGATCGAAATATCAATGCCCCGGCATATGCAGGTAACTACAAATTTAGAATCGAGGCAGCAAGCGCAGTTAGTGGTTCTGAAAACTCAGAAATTGCCTTCCAGGTATATTCAAGCAACTTAGGATACAACGGCAATACTGGAAACGGCGGATACAATGTCTACGATCCTAATTGGAATAACGGTGGGTATAACAATGGCTACAATCCTCAGGCTCGTTGCGGAACAATCGTCGATGTCAGTGCATCGGATCCTCTTTGTCCTGCAATTCAATTTGCTATGTCACGCAAGTTTATAGGCGGATATCTTGATGGCACAGTACGTTTGAAAGACACCATTAAGCGTGGAGAATTTCTCGCCGTGGTTGCAAGTGCATTTAAATATAATCTTGAAACATATTCACCATACACCGATGGAACACTTGGATTTAGCGATCTCTATGGCAAACAAGGTGAGTGGTATATGAAGTACCTTAAAACATTCTATCGAACAGGAGTTATGAGCGGATACCCTGACCGAACAATGAAGCCTGAAAAAATTATGACGACTGCAGAGTTGTACGTTTCACTCTTCAAGGCAGCGGTTATGTCTCCTAATCGTGCAGCTCGATTCCCAATGATTGCACCTACTTCAATGGCACCATTTACCGATACTCCGGTTGAGCCTTCAACAGACTGGTATATGTACCACGCTCAGTTTGCAAAGCAGTTTGGTCTCGTGACTGGCAGCAAGTTTAATCCAGGAAAAGGCATTACTCGTGGACAGGTTGTAAAACTTATTTACGACATGTATCAGAAGGGGTTGTTGGCGTTGTAGTTCGTCATTCTCAAAATGCATGAAGCTCGTTAGAGATGATTCAGATGAAATTAATGGAGGTGCTCAGGCCGATGGCTTTGAGCGCCTCTTTGGTAGTCAGCCACAAGAGCTCCCCGAAGTGGCGACAACGCATGCAACTAAAGGTATGCGCACCCGTTTTATGAATTGGCTTCGCGAACATACAATTCCGATTGCTGCATCTGCGGCAATTAATATTCTAGGCGGAGTAGGACTCGCTGTTAGTTCGCAACCGACACCAGATAGGCAGCGTGTCTCAAATGAAATTGCATATGTTGATCGTGAAATGAATAGTCAGCTTTCAATTGAAGAACTCGACTCGCTTTCTTCTTCAGAAATTGTTTTTAAGCGGGAAGAAGCGCTGCTGCTTACCCTCAAGCCTTACTCAGAAGTACAAGTTATTATGGCATATGCGCGCCAACAGTATTTCTCTTTAGTTGAGGAGATAAAACAGTTCGCAAAAAATCATTCCGAAGAAGAGACTATAGAATACCTCACGAGTTATTTAGGTGTAGCAGATGATGCACAGGGACTCATGAGTATTTTGTTAACTGAGGCAAAAGGTAACTGTGCTGCGAGAAATTTGCTCTCTGGGCTTGTTCTTTCGGAGGTATATCCGAATATGAAAGTTACCAGTCAGTCGGTGTATGCCCGTAATGCACAAGGGCAGCTTGTTCCCCATGTTCGAACTGTTGTCATTGATGGTGATACTAAAATTGCTGTTGAACGTAACGGCATCGATACCGAGGCTACGTTCGATGATAACTCGGAATTTATTGATTTTTCAGACGTTGTGAAAGGGAAAATCCCCGACATACCAGAAAACTCTCAGCAGGTTCTAGAAAGCGAGGTCGAAGCACCTACAGCGCCTGGGTATCGTACGGCGATTCATTTTCCTGCTTTGTCTGGAATTGATGAGTCTATTGAAGTTGCTACAGATGATGCAGTTTCTGAAGAAGAGGTTAAAGAGAGGAGTGCAAAATTGAACTCATTAGGAACTATGAAGGTTGCATTTTTTGATTTGATTGATGATATTCGAGATTTCGATTCACCAGATAAGCCGAAGTCGGCACGGGATATATTTAATGAGGAACTAGCTGACTATGGAGCTTTTACGACTGGTAGCGAAATTAAAGCTGATGATGTTAGTGTGTTTTCAGACCCTGATGTAACTGATTCAGTCGGCATTGCTGCTGGTCGTTTATTCAAGTCGGCGGTCGAAGAGTTAAAAAAAAATAGATCAGCTAATATGGCTGTCATGTTTGATACAGTTGATGATGAAAGTTTGTTTGAAGGTCTTGGTGAGATAGCAAGTAGGGTGCCAGATGAATTCAAGCTCGTTATTCCCCAGCTTTCGCCGAAAGCCGCTGAGTATTTTCTATCTGGACTTAGAAAGTCACATGCCGAAGGCCTGGGTCGTAGACTGAAAATCACTGTTTCTAATAGCTTAACAACCAGTGGATTTACGTATTTTGCATTTATTAAGGGTGACTTGAGGTTATCTGTCCCGAAAGATTCTGAAGTCGCGGTATTATTACCGGATTTTGTAAAAACATCTAAGGCAATGCATTTAGCTCTTGAAGGGTTCAACTTCGATTTAAATGTTATTGATGAGTTCGCTCATTCAAAATCACTAAAATCGTTGAAAATTATTAACCCAAATGGAATATTTAAAGAGGGGGTAGATGAAAGGATTAAGAGACTAAAAAATGTGATTCATAGTTATACCGACTATGGTGTATTACTGAATAGAATAGATATGGTAGAATGCAGCAGATGAAAGCAGTAGTATTGGCCGCAGGCCGTAGTTTTAGAACCAAGCCGATCGAAGATAAAAACTTCTTGTCATTTTGCGGAAAATTCTTGATTGAGCACCAGTTGGTGTCTCTTATAAAAGCTGGGTTTAACGATATTGCGGTAATTGGTGGTGCGCATAACTTAGAAAATCTGCGTGAGGCCGCGCAAAAGGTTATGAGATTGAACAAATCACGCAAGGCGCACATGGAGGTTTTAGAGCAGGAGAATCTTGACCAAGGAATGGCGGGAGCAGTGTTGAGTGCTGAAAAATTTATTGGGAGCGATCCGTTTTTGGTGGTGAGCTCGAATGATGTGCTTGATGAAAGTGCGTTTGAGTTGATAAAAAAAGAATTAAAAGGATTTAAGGCGGGGAAGCCAAACGGCTTTCTTCTGGCAAAAAAAGTTTCTGAATATTTCCCCGGCGGGTACCTGAAATTGGCAAAAACCGGATTGATTTCGACCATTGTTGAAAAACCAGGCGAGGGCAACGAGCCAAGTGACTTGGTGAATATTGTCGTTCATTTTCACCACAATGCCCCCGCACTTTTCAAAGCCTTAAAATCCCACACATCGGTTAAAGACGACCACTATGAGCAGGCACTTCAGTCATTATTCGACGCAGGAATTGAATATAAGGCGATTCCATTTGGTGGCTTTTGGCAGCCGATAAAATACCCGTGGCATGTTCTCGATGTAATGGATTATTTTATGCCACATGGCAAATTAGTACGTCGAGGAAAAAAAGTTTCAATCGCTAAATCGGCCGTTATAAAAGGCCCCGTATTTTTAGATGACGGCGTTCGTGTGTTTGAAGGCGCGGTAATTTCTGGGCCAGCGTATATTGGCAAAAATACAATCGTTGCAAATGGTTCGCTTGTTCGATATTCGACGGTGGGCAGTAATTCGGTAATTGGCTTTGGTAGCGAAATTGCGCGTAGTTACATAGGTAATGGGGTGTGGACCCATACGAACTACATTGGCGATTCAATTATTGGCGATAATGTGTCATTTGGTTCTGGTTCCGTGGTGGGAAATTTCAGACTCGATGAAGGATTTATTTCGGTGAATATCAAAGGTGAAAAAATATCTTCAAAGCGAGATAAATTTGGAATTGTCACCGGTGATAACATTCGATGCGGCATTAATACGAGCTTTATGCCCGGTGTTCGTATTGGCTCAAATTGCGCGATTGGAGCGGGGATTGTGATTGCCGAAGATGTCCCTGAAAATTCATTTGTTCGTGGCGAGCACACCCTAAAAGTCAGTCCGAATAAGGTTAAAATCGTTCCTCGTAATCGAAAAGTATAAATTGTATGTACTCTGTCTCTGTCATTATTCTCAACTATAACCTTAAGTATTTGCCGCGTTTGTGTATTGAGGCAATTAAACGTTCGAATACAAATTTTCGGTACGAAATTATTGTTGTAGATAATAATTCGCACGACGAAAGCCTCGACTATTTAAAAGAAATGCACAAAAAAGGCGAGATAAAACTGGTGCAGACCGGTGCGAATTTGGGCTATGGAAAGGGGAATAACGCTGGCGCAAAGGTCGCAACGGGTGAATTTTTGTTTATTTTAAATCCCGATGTAGGTGTAGAAGAAAACACCATGCAGCTCATGTATGACTACATGAAAGAAAATCCAAAAGTGGGAATTCTCGGTCCTCAGTTATATTTTTTCAACGGTCAAATTCAGGATTCATGCAGGCGTTTTATGCGCCCAGGCGATTTGATTATAAAGCGCACACCGCTGAGATATTTGCCGGGTATGAAGCGTCGCGTTGCGCACTATTTAATGACTGATTACGATAAAAAGAAGACCCAAGAAGTTGATATGGTGACCGGCGCGTGTCTCATGCTGCCACGAAAAGTATTTGAAGAGGTGAAGGGATTTGATCCTCGTTATTTTTTATTTATGGAAGATGCCGATCTCTGTCGAACCGTGCACAAACACGGCTACAAGGTCGTGTATTTCCCCAGTGCGAGAGCCCTGCATTATCATAAGCGTCTTTCTGGTGGCAGCATTTTTTCTCTCTTCACAAAAAAGATTTTCTGGATTCACGTAAACTCTGCGATCAAATATTTCTGGAAGTGGCGAGGTGAGTAGTGGGTATGTAATTACGTTGTGAGATCCATGAGCGCTTGATGTAATTTATGAACGACCATAAGTGCGGCAAGGTGGTCTAATTTTGCCTGTGGTCTTGGCTCAATTAATGGGTTCGCTTCGTACTTTGGATTTATATGTGTGAATTTGCTTCCTCGGCCGCGTATTCCGCTTAAGGTATAGAAACTGACATTTGCTGCAGGAATTTTTTGCCCAGTTTCTCTTTGCGTTATTTTATTTGAAATAACAATGCCATCTACAGAAAAATCCTTGTGAATTATTGTATCTGGATTTTTACTTTTGCCGTTTGACTCATTTTCTGGGAAATATATTTTAAAAGTATATTGCTCGCCGTTTTGTTCGACCATCATAATTGCTCCTTTGCCGAAAAATTTTTCTACATTGATTTGTTCACTGCCCATGTGTCTAGTCTCAATCGTATCGTCTTGAAATGGTTGCGTATCGTAAATTACCATTGCTTGTTCAGCGAGTGGAACGCAGTGTTTATTTAGTACGTTAGTGGTTGCGGCTCTCATTTGGCCAGGAGTCGATTCCCGTATAAGTGTTGGATTATTGCTTCGTGCAATGCGAACTTCCATCATGGTTGCTGCAAGTGTTGTGTCGCCCGCAAGTTCATTTCTTGAGCAAATTTCGGCGAATAATGCAGTTGGGTGTGAAAAATCTTCAACGTTTTTTCTGTTTTGAGCTTCTTTTGCTTCTCGTGTTTGGTGTACGACGTCACGTAAGTTGTGTGCGCTATTTGTTCCACGTTCTGTTGTCTCCATATGATTTATCGTAAAATTACGAGGTATTGTGTCAATATGCTCACTGACACAGATTAATACCGTTTTGGTCTGATCTTGTTACACATTCTGTTGAGTAATCTGTTCAATGACCTTTGGGTACCACTCTTTTTCAAGGGTTTGTACACGTTCTTTAAGTGTATCTACCGTGTCGCTTGGCAGCACATGACAGGTTTTTTGCAGAATAATTTTACCGGTATCAACGCCTTCATCGACATAGTGAATGGTCATTCCGGTTTCTTCATCACCATTTTTGAGTACTGCTTCGTGAACATTTGCGCCGTAAAATTGAGCTCCGCAGTATTTAGGAATCAATGCGGGGTGCACATTGATTATTTTTTTTGGGTAAGCGCGTACGAAAATAGGAGTTAAAATGCGCATGT
>CAYHBN010000043.1:0-13112 GCA_964354865.1 uncultured Candidatus Peribacteria bacterium | reverse complement strand
CATTCAAACTTGCGCGTGCCTATATGACGGTGCTTTCTGGTGGTGAATTTGCCAAGACTTTAAAAGTACAAGCGCCACCAGTTTTTGAGATGATTTTGCCTATGACGCGCAGTGCCGATCAATTGACCTACATTCAAGAGACATTTCGAAAAACAGCTCAGGTGCACGAGGCTATTTTTGACGACGGTAATTTTGGTAAAGGGTATATTCACATGATTCCAATTTTTGAAAGTATCGATAGTTTGATTGGGTGCGATTCAGTCGTTTCTGATTACTTGATTTCACATAAAAAAATGTGGAAGAGCGATCCATCGTATCTTCGTGTTTTTATTGCGCGCTCTGATCCTGCATTAAATTCGGGGCTTGTGCCTGCGGTTTTGGCAAGTCGAATTGCATTGAGCAATTTGCATCACGTAAGTGAACGAACAGGCGTTCCTATTTACTCAATTATTGGCACCGGTTCATTGCCATTCCGTGGAGGCATAAATCCTGAAAATATTAAGCAAAGTTTGCCGCAATATGCAGGAGCTTCAACGGTTACCATTCAGTCGGCGTTTCGTTTTGATTATGATTTGGCTGAAGTTAAAAAAGCACTGAGCTATATAAAACAGTATTTACCAAAATCTCGTCCGACGGTGATTGATGAAAAAGAAAAGAGCGAACTTACCAAACTATGTGCGCTCTTCTCGAAGCCGTATAGCGAGACGATTGCAAAAATGGCTCCTTTTATTAACGAGATTTCAACGTTGATTCCTTCACGTCGTGAACGCGTTCAGCATAATGGTTTGTTTGGGTATTCTCGTGGGGTCGGAAAAGTACGTCTTCCGCGCGCTATTGGTTTTACTGCGGTAGGGTACTCTCTCGGCATTCCCCCAGAGTTTATTGGTACTGGCCGAGGGCTACGTGCAGCGCAAAAGAAGGGGCTATTGCCGCTTTTAGAAAAGCATTTTCACACCATGCGTAGTGAGTTAGAACACGCAGGTAAATTCCTCAACTTTGAAAATATAGAACGTCTGCTAAAAGATTCACATATTCCTAATGTCGATTCGTGGGCTAATGAAATTTATGAAGATGTAAAAGCTTGCCAAGAAATTTTGAAAATTGATTTTGGTCCTAAAAAACCAAACCACTTTGTACACCGAAACTATACGTCGAATATTTTGCTTAAGCGCGAAATGGGGTTGAGCTGCGAAAGCGATGTGCTCGCGGCGGCTGAACTTCGAAAAAGTTTGGGTTGAAAATCAGTCACGCCTACAAAATCAACATTGCGTCACCAAATGAATAGAATTTAAAGTCATTTTTCAGCGCAATCTCGTAGAGTTCTTTAATAGATGTCTGTGCGTTTTTGTTTTGCAGAAGCGCATCGACGAGCATCATGAGTGATGAATTGGGCAGGTGAAAGTTTGTAATGAGTCCGTCGACAAGTTTAAACTCGTATGGTGGAAAAATAAAAATATCGGTACCGCTTGTTGTACCAATTGGTTTGTCTAATGAATATACATCAGAGTGCGCAAATGATTCCAGGGTGCGAACCGCTGTTGTTCCAACGGCGATAAGCGCTCTGCCCTTAGATTTAAGGTGTTCGATTTTTTCCGCTGCATGGTCGGTAACTTCATAATATTCGGTAAAGAGTTTTTTTGCTGCGATATTCTCTTCGGTGATTGGGGCAAAGGTACCCAGCCCCACATGGAGTGTGACTTCAACGCTCTGAATGTTCTCTTTGTGTAATCGATCGAGCAGTTCTTGTGTGAAATGTAGTGAAGCGGTTGGGGCTGCAACCGACTTGGCGTTTATCTCTGCAGTACTTTGTTGGGATTTTGCAAATACCGTTTGATACTTTTCGCGTAACTCATGTTCCGAAAGGGGAGTCTCGCGAATATATTTTGGAATAGGTGTGGTGCCAAAGAGGTGTAAAACTTCAGAAAGTTCGCTGATAGAAAAATTGGGTTGTAGCGTAAAATATTGTCGATCCTGGGCTATCACTATGAAGGTTTTGTTCGTTTGTTTTTCCCCATCAAGCACGACTATCGTTTCGCCAACACGAATAGTTCTATCTACCATACTTCGTACCGTTGTATCATTTTGTTTTATTTCATTCATCAAAATAAAGACCTCGATTTTTTTCTTTGTAGCACTCGAGCAGTACAACCGCGCAGGCACTACATGCGTATTATTCATCACTAAAAAACTATTTTCAGGCAGATACTTTGGTAATTCACGAAATGAATCAATACGTACCGTATTATTTTTCGAATCGTAAATAAGTAATTTACATGCATCACGGGGAGTGCTCGGTTCTTTTGCTATGCACTCAGGCGGCAGGGTATAGTCGTATGCGGTGCTCTGAATTTGCTTGTTCATGGCCGACACTATATCGCGTCGTATTTTTCTATACAAGAATGCCCTGGCGTTTTGCTTGTTCGTGTCCTGATTTTCCTCCATAGATTGCGACGGCTTTTGCACCAGACATTTGAAGCGTGTGTCCCGGATTTCCGCGCCCAGCTCGTTTGTTGTTTTTTAGATGTGTGTTGCGCGCAATTACTTTTTTATCCCAGGTGTAGAGCACAACTCCATCTGGTTCAAAGTGCCAGTTTTCGCCACCATCTTCGGGATTATGTGCACTATAAAATGTGCAACCCAGTGCGGTGACAAACGTATGATACCGTACGCGATTTGCCATTCTAAAATATACCCAATCTGCCCATAAAAATGTAGTCGGTGATTCAAATCCTATTCTTTTCATATGCTGTTGTAGTCCGGCATCGACTGACCATTTTTTCTTAAAGTTGTCGAAATTTTCGTCGTGTTCGGTGTAGTCCATTGCAGCTTCGCGCCCAACCCAAAGGTAGGGGATAAGGCTTATTACGCGGCCTTTTTTGTCGATGGTAAAAACATCAGCAGCGCCCCCGCCCGCATGTGAATTATGTTCGTAGTTTAACGGAATTTCTCTGCCTTTTGCGGGGCCAATCTGACTATTCGCTGAAATTGAAATGAGCTCAAAGAGGGCTTTCCCCTTCGCATTACGCGGGGCCAAGTTCATTTCGCGCGCGAGTGTGTCTGCAATGTGATTAATTTCTTGTGCAGATTCGTCGTCTTCGAGTAAGTCAGTTTTTAGGTCTCTATACGCCTGACAATTTCTTTCGACTTGTACATAGGTATAGGTGCCATCGGCTTTCTTACCGAAGTAGTGTAATTGCGTTAAGGTTGGATTTACAATCCCTTCTTTATCTAAAATCTGATTGAGCGTCATGGTAAAACCTGCGCATTGTCGACGGTATGTTTCTAATCCATCAACTAAAATAAGGTGCAGTTCTCCTTTTGTTGCCAGCGATACTATTTTCGCCGCTTCTTCGAGTGCCCGCGCAGGTAGTTCACGCATATAGAGTTCTCCATTTTTCAATCCACCTTCTAAATTTAAAACGGCAAGATCGCTTTTGTCTCCATAGATACTCACTCCATCAAAAACCGAACGGTGTTCAATTTTTTTCGGTATTACCATTGGTTCTGAATTATGCTCATGCATAACGCGCATTCGGCGATATCCGGGATTATTATGAGTGGGATTTTCACCATCTTCTCCCCAGTTGTATCCCGTCTTAGGATTATGTCGCAGCACAATCGGTGTGTCGCCATATTTTGAAGGGTGCAGCAATGACTTCATAGGAATTCTTCTTACAGGTTTGCTGCCTGTTATTTTACCATATAGCATGAAGTATGCAGCTTGTATTTATGAAAAAAAAGTGTAGAGTTTGACAGTTTAAAACTTTACATTTTTCTATGTCACATCAAACTAAAAAAAGTGAAGGTGAAGACCCCTTACCTAGCTCAGAAAAAGAACTGTATACGTTATCTCGATATTTTCCGAAAGATACGTTGTATTTATACTCGTTTCCTGCGGGAGAAGAATCGGGATTTTTTAATAGTGTTCCTACCTGGGTAGAAGAGTTAGTTGCTGGTCGTCCATTACTGTGCGCAGGACCGAATGTAAATGTATTGACCTTTGAATCTGTCTATAACGATCATATTTTAGGGTTGTTATCTGAAATGGGAGTTAACCCCTTACCTGAATCTCAGGTAATCGTTATGCCTCCTCAGATAAATTCAGACGTGATGGGCAAAGAGCGTAATGAAAAGGTTAAAGAGTTTATCCACTCACTTAACTGTGAGGGGAATTTAGTAATGGCGCAGCCATTTACTGACGATCATTTGAAGAGTGCATACCTCATAAATCCGAAACTTTCGGTGTGGTATAACGATAAAGAAAATTTGAATGACTATGTTCCTGCCGAAAATCTGCCTCAAGAAATCGCTCATTTTTATGGAGGAAAAGATTTCGCCGCGACTACGCAAGAATTTCCACTTCCATGCGTTGTTAAAATGAGTTCTTCGAGTGCTGGTGACGGAGTGCGAATTTGTAATAACGCCGATGATTTAGCAAAAGCGAAAGAAGCATTTATTCACTTAGAAGGTCATGTCATTGTGTATGAATTCATTCATTCACTTCGAAATTTGTGTATGCAATTTGGTATTCCTGCCGATCCTGCTAAAGAAATTGAAATTATTGGATTCAATGAACAGGTTATTGGTAAATGCGGTGAATTTTTGGGGGGCATGGTAACGCCGCAAATTGATCACCCGGAGTTAGCCGATCTTTTTGATCTTTTGAAAAATACTATTTTGCCAAAAATACGTGCAAAAGGGTGGTACGGCGTTGGCGGTCTTGATGTGCTTATTACAGAGTCAGGAAAATATTACTTCATCGATCCAAATTGTCGCATGACGGCAACATTTGTTTTTGTATGTCAGGTACGAAATAAACAGATACATAAATCGTTACTCGGTTTTACCGGTTTATTTAAAGGTACCGAAGCTGAGTTTAGAGAGAAAATTTTACCAATTGCAAAATTGGGTACACCGGAACAACTTTTGAATATCGCATCGATGGCTTGTAAAAATGGCGAATATCGTTTTAATGGGGCATTGGTATTTGACGAAAATATGTCGCGAGAACAAGTTGCGAAAGAGTTGTTAGCACGAGGTGTACAGAGTTTGACTCTCACCTGTATCGGTACTTGATAGCAAGTGGCTTACTTCTTTAGCACATACACCGGCGGAATTTCTTTGATGAATTCTTGTGCGAGTGAGTATCGATATGCTCCTTGATTTGGAATTAAAATCACATCGCCGCTCTCCATTTTTTCTGCGAAGCAGTAGTACCCCCATATATCACGAGGGGTACAGAGCGAACCATACAATGTAAAAGTAATTTCACTTTTTGCTGGGTGAGAAAGGTTGACCATTGGCATATAAAAATGTTCACCAAACTCCCAACCCATTGCATTAATTCCGCCATCGGTGATGCCTACCGAGAATTTTTTAATATCAACAATGCTCATCACAAAGTGCATGCTGCTGTAGCAAATTATTCGACCAGGCTCGGCGTAATAGACGCAGTTTTTTAAGAAACCGAGATGTTCTTTTACGGCGGTGCCGATTAAATGTGCATATTCTTCGGGAGTTTTTGAGTCTACTATATAATATTTGTCACTAAATTCTGATTTGATGCCGAACTCTGTGTTTGCTGCTTTTGAAAAGGTTGCTGCGTTTAAATGACTTGGATATCGGCTTGTCCATGGGTATACGCCATCAACTTGTTTTGGATAATAACCGCCACCGAGATCGATAAAGTGAATTTCATCCAATTCTTTTTGAGTGAAGTTTTTTTTCAACTCATCAGATAAGAGCTTGATCATTTTCCCATATTTTTCCGAATCTTTACTCCAACTAAAATGGGATTGTAGTCCGCGTAATTCAATATAGGGATGCTTTTTTGCCTCATTCCAAAACTCACGTAAATCATCGAGAGGTATGCCAAATTTGTTACCCAAGTGATACTCCGTAAAAAATCGTACCCCAATGGTCATTTTTTTCTTCGCCTTTTTACAGAGCGCGGCGAGTCGTCGTAGTTCATTAAAATTATCAACATGTACAATTACTTTTGTACGATATTTGAGCGCTAATTTAAGCTCATCGTCGGTTTTGCCCGGTCCAGAAAAAACAATGTATTTTGCTTTTGCTTTGATTGCTAATTTCAATTCTCTACCGCTTGAAACATCGAGACCCATGTCTTTCTCTACAACTCTTTTTAAAATGAGTGGGTGATAATTTGATTTAACCGCATAATAGGGACGCCCCGTAATGTTTTTTGAAAAACCATGCAGAAATGCGTTTATGCTTTTATCCAGGGCATCTTCGTCTAATAAGTAGAACGGTGTTTTTTTAGACTTCAGTAAGGTAAGAATCCTTTCTTTTTTTCTAACCGCCTCTTCATATACAGAAGTGAGCGTCATTTTTATTCCTTCTGGTTCACGTTGCATTACTTTGAGTACATTTGCGGTACTTTCGTCGATATTTTTGATAAACGAATTTTTTTTCATATCAGTAAACCAATAATAAATTTAAAGAAGTTTACCACCAACCCTCTAAACATAAAATCTACTAAGAAATTGCATTTGACAAAAGTAAAAATGTATTATAAAGTTCGCGTAATGCGTTTTTCAAGATTTACAAAAAAGCCTGAGTCACGGTTTGAAGCCAAAGGTTCAGGACACGGCGGTTCAAGAAGCTCTAGTCACAGTGAAGCTGGTTCACAGAGCTCATCTAGCCACACTTCACGTCCTAGTACTGGCGGTGTGCACTCATCAGGTAGTCGTTCAAGTGCTCCGAGCCGAGGAGGATATCCTCGTTCAGGAGGAGCAGGCGCTGGTTCACCACGCTCATCGAGCGGATCACGATTCGGCGGTTCTCGAAGCAGTTCTGGTGGCGGATCACGATTTGGTGGTTCACGCGGAGGTTCTTCATATGGAAGATCATCTGGCGGTCGAGGCAGAGCTCCTGCACGACGTGGTTTTGGTGGCGACAATATTCCTTTTGCTCGTTACATTAATAAAATCAATCATCTTACTGCTGAAAAACCGTACGAGGCTACACATGCGTTTGCAGATTTTGCAATTTGCGATTCAGTAAAGAAAAATATCGCAGAAAAAGGATACGAGAAACCGACTCCTATTCAAGATCAATCAATTGCACATATTTTAGAAGGTAAAGACGTAGTCGGTTTGGCAAATACAGGTACTGGTAAAACGGCAGCATTTTTGATTCCTCTTATAAATAAGATTGTTGTTGGACGTCCAGAAAAACACGAGAAACTTTTGATTATCGTGCCTACTCGTGAACTCGCAACACAGATTCAAGATGAGTTTGTCGGCTTTGCTAAAGGCTTGCATATCTACTCTGCGGTTTGCGTAGGAGGAGTTGGAATCGGTTCTCAAATAAGCGCGCTTCGACGCAGACCAAACGTGGTTATTGCTACGCCGGGTCGTTTGAAAGATTTGGTAAAACGAAAATTACTTAAATTAGAAAGCTGTGCAAACATTGTTCTTGACGAAGCTGATCGCATGCTCGACATGGGATTTATAGACGACATTCGTTTCATTCTTGCAATGTTACCTAAAGAAAGACAGACCTTGTTCTTCTCAGCGACAATGGCGCCTGAAATTCGAAATTTGATTAAAGAGTTTTTGAAGGATCCAGTTCAGATTTCAGTAAAAATGCGTGATACCGCAGCAAACGTTGATCAAGATGTGGTTCGAGTAAAAGATCGCAAACGAAAGTTTGAAGTTTTAGAAGAAGTTCTTCGAAGCGATGGTATGAATAAGGTTTTGATTTTCGGCCGTACAAAACACGGTGTTGAAAAATTGGCTTTGGCACTGCATGAAAAAGGATTCAAAGTTGGATCAATTCATGGAAACAAGACACAGGCACACCGCCAAAAATCACTCAACTTGTTTAAATCTGGTGCAATTACCATTTTGGTTGCAACTGATGTTGCCGCTCGAGGACTCGATATTCCACAAGTGAGCCACGTTATTAACTTCGAAGTCCCTGCTACTTACGACGACTATGTTCATCGTATTGGTCGAACTGGTCGAGCTGACCAGATTGGTAATGCATTGACCTTCGTTGACGTTTAAATCTGAAAAACTAAGCGTCTATAACGCTTTGGCGTTTCGTCGCATTCCCGTTCTTCCTGGACGCATAAGACCTGAACCGGCAAACTTTCTAAAAAAGAGTGAGTCGGTTTTTATGTTGCGTAGAGAGGGGAAATACAGTGAGTCGGTTGCGAGTGCTTGCTCGGTAAATTCGGCGTGAGTGGTGATTTTTTGGCGCGAATTATGAGGGCAAACTTCTTGGCAGATATCGCAGCCGAAGAGTTTTTTTGTTTTTTTCAGGGCTCTTTTTAGCTTTGCAGGAATGCGGCCTTCATGTTCGATAGTTATATACGAAAGGCATTTGCGGGCATCGACGACGCCTGGTGCGATAATTGCTCCCGTCGGGCAGGCTTGTATACAGCGAGTACAGGAGCCACATGCTGAAAATGATTTTTCACTGGCCAACGTTTTTTCTGTTTGAACTTTCTTTCGTGCGTTACTCGTTTGTTTGTCTGTGCTTTGTGTAACTGGTAGCACCAGCGGCAATGTCGTTACTATCTCGCCTAATACCACCCACGAGCCAAATTCTTTTGTAATCAGAAGTGAGTTTTTGCCAAGCGATCCGACTCCCGCTTGTTCAGCGAGTGCGTGTTCAAGCAGTGGTCCTACGTCGACAAAACTTCGTGCATCGTGTGTTTCGGCGGGAAAGTACTGTTTAGCGAGTACATCGACGTAGATGCGTAGTTTTTTTAGTTTTGCCCCCATGATTTTGTGATAATCGCGTCCGTAGGCATAGCGCGCAATGCGGCCGTGCCCCTGCTTAAGGGGTGATTGAGGTCTGTAGTAATTCATTGCGACAACGACAACCGCTTGTGCATTCGGTAGCACTTTTTGCATGTCTAAAATCCTTTCGAATTTTTCACTCGACTCAAGAAACGTCATGTCTGCATGATTGCCGGCCTCAATCCACTTTCTATAGGCTCGTATATATTTCTCTTCGATTTTTGCCAGAGAAAATCCAACCACATCAAACCCCAAGGTGTGTGCATGTTTGGTAATTTTTGACTTTAGTGCGTTTATGGTGCTAATTGAGTGGGTCTTCATATTTCTCTCTTATATACCAGTATTGTAGTCTATTGCCAAAATCAAGCCTCTGTGTTATAAATATGGACTTATGGCACCCGAAACTCAAATGAGCGATGTACATGAAGATCCTCGAACAGAGGTCGTGTTTATGACCGGAGCGACTCGTGGCATTGGTCGTGCAATTGCTGAAGAATCCTTGCAGACAGATAGAAATGTGCATGTTGTAAACATTGGTCGTTCGTCTGGTGAAGATGTACGTCGTAACTTGAAGAATGAAGGAGTAGAAGAACAGTTCCCTGAAACTAAGAGCGGTGAACGAATTACATATTTAGATGGTGTTGATCTTGCGGATGAAGAAACGGTGAGAGCAACTATTCAACGCTATATTGCAGCAAATAGAGCGCACATTAAACTTGTAGGCATTATTTACTGTGCTGGTGAAGCAGTACTATGTGACGATTATGATGGCGCAAATATGTTAACGAAAGGGCGCGTAGATTCAATGAGAAAGGTTAACGGCGATTCGGTGGTAGCAGTCGCCGAGGAATTTGCAAATGCGAGTATGCTTAATGAAAATACGCCATTCATCAATGTGGGGAGTTTGGCTGCGTATCCTAATCGCGCAAAAGTTCCTGGCTTGGGTGAATACGGTGCTGTTAAAAAAGACGCGTTTGAACGCATTAAACAGTTTTTCCTAGAAAGAAATATCGCCGCACCAGTTGCAGAAGCATTCCCCGGAATTTATAAGACAGGAATGGTATTTAAAAACGTAGATGATCGCGCTCAAAAAGGTATTGCCGACGGCTTTATTGATAACAAAATGACTGGTTTAGAATTCTCTGGGATCGTTGCAGCAGAGGCACTCCCGGGCGATCCACTCATTGAAAATATTGTGAATAATGTCTTCGCCGGCAAAGATGCTAAGACCGAAATTTTCGGCGCGCATATTCCTGCTCTGTACGTAAAATACTGTAATTACGATTTTGTCAGAATCTTCGCACTACCTATATTCGTTATGCTTTTTGGTAAGCAAACCCTTGAAGAGACCGGACAAACACCCGCTCAACACGATGAACGCGTTGAGTTTCACCGAGAAAAACAATCATACGGAAAGTGGTTTCCATACTCGCTTGTTAAACACGGAATGCTTTGGAACGCCAAAATAAGCAAGTGGCTCACGAAGTTTGGCCGCCCACATAAGTTGGTGTGAGCATTCTTATAAATCAAGCAACACTGCTGCAATCCAAGGGAATGCAACGGTGACATCGCTCTGAATGATTTGGTAGTAGCTCTTTGTCGAAAGCTTATCCCAGGTGATTTTTTCTTTTCCTCCCGCGCCTGAGTATGAACCATACGACATTGGTGATGACCCAATTTCAATAAAGCCTGCCCAGTCGCGAACTTTAGGCAAACCAAGGTCGTGTTTAAGTGATGGTACCGCGCAAATTGGGAAGTCGGCAGAAATGCCTCCTCCTAACTGCAAGAAGGCGATAGGGCTGTTCTTCGACTCTTCCATGTACCAGTCATACATAAAGGTAAAGTAGTCGAGGCCGCTTTTCATAATGTTCTGGTCGAGCAGTACGCCGCCTTTTGGTCGATACTTGCCATCGTAGGTGTAGCTCGCAAAAATATTCCCCATGGTTGAATCCTCAAAACCTGGAATCACAATCGGAACATTTTTTTCGTATGCAGCGAGAGTCCAACAATCTTCAGGGTTTGCCTGTGGGTCTGGTTTTATAAGTTTTTCTTTAAAGAGTCGGCGGAAATACTCGTGAGGGAATGCACGAGTGCCATCTTTCATGGCTTGTTTCCACATCTTTAAAAGGTGTGGTTCCATAATGCGTACGCTTTCATCTTCCGGTAAAAACGTATCAGTTATACGACGTAGCCCTGCGTCACGTAGCTCGGCCTCTTGATCGGGAGTTAATTCTGTATAGCGTGGAATGTATGCGTAGTGTGAGTGCGCGACATAGCGGTAGTATGACTCTTCGTGATTTGCACCCGTTGCAGAAACCAAGTGTACTTTTCCTTCGCGAATAAGTTGAGCCAACATTACGCCAACCTGAAACGAGCTGAGCGCACCTGCAAGTGTTACTACTAATTTACCTCCTTTTGCCAAGTGTTCTTTGAGCCAAAGTGCGGCCTGTAACGTTGATCCACCATTACAGTGATTTAACGTGCGAGCTGCAAAGGCGCTCACGGGATTTTTGCTCTTTTTGACGAATTGGCTCACGGTTCCACTTGTAGTGCTTGTTCCGGCACCTGCGCCCTCGTTAGAAATTATGAGTTTTTTGATGCTCGGCGAAAGCTGGCTGAATTTAGTCTTTTTCATAGAGGTATAAGGTTAAGTACGCTCTTATTTTGAAGATATTTGACTAAAAACGCAATGGCCCATTTTTTGCCTTTTCCCGTGCTATAGTTTGATTATTATGAAGACACGGAATACTTCGTTTGGTTATGCCGTCTTACTGCGATTTATGTTCGCGCTTGTCTTGGTTGCGAGTTTTTCATCTGTACTTTTCGCGAAGTCGATTGTTCCTTTTACTCCCGGGCTTTCGTGGCAATGGCAGTTGAGTGGGCCGCTTAATCTTTCATACGATGTAGCGGTGTACGATGTTGATTTAGAGACTACTTCTCAATTTCAAATTGAGTCGTTGCATAATCGTGGAGTGAAAGTTATTTGTTATTTTTCAGCCGGCACAATTGAGGATTTCCGTGCTGATACAAATAGTATAAATCGGCGTTTTGTAGGAAAAGTACTTCCAGATTGGCCAGATGAGCGATGGCTTGATATTCGGCACTTTTCAAAGTTTAAATCATTATTGATAGAGAGGCTTAATCTTGCCAAAGAGAAAAAATGCGATGCGGTTGAACCTGATAATGTTGATGCTTTTGCAAATGATACTGGATTTAAAATAAACAAACGTCATCAGCGTATCTATAACAAGTGGTTGGCAAAAAATGCCCATTCAAGAGGATTAGCAATCGGTCTCAAAAATGATTTAGATCAGGTCGCTCAGCTTGTAAATTACTTTGACTTTGCTGTTAATGAACAGTGTTTTCAGTATGATGAATGTGAAAAGCTGCTTCCCTTTATCGAGAAAAATAAAGCTGTTTTTGGAGTAGAATATGAACTTGCAACTGATGAGTTTTGCCCTGAGGCACGATCATTATTATTTTCGTGGCTGAAAATGGAGTATGAGTTAGAAGGCGATAGAACTTCATGTGAGTAAATGAGGACTTTCGAAAATTATATTTTCTTTGTAACATTATTTAATTTTAGCTGTATTAGTGTTCATGAAAATAATTATCTCCACCTTCGTTGCGTTCTTTATTCTTACCTATGGTGCGATTGCCCAGGCATCGTATTTTGCCCCAAATGACCCCGGCGTTAATATTGGTATGAATTTAGATGCAGGGTTTGAACCGAGTGGTGTTGTCTGGCATAACCGATTACAAAGTCTTTTTGTGATATGGGATAATGGAGGAGTTGCTCAAATTGATGCAGCGGGAAATTTGTTACATCCGACCGTACAAGTTGGCGGAGACTTAGAGGGAATTACACTTGTTGATGATCAAAGCAATTTTCTGTATCTGCTTGTTGAGTTTCCACAGCAAATGAAAGAGTACGATATTTCGACGGGACGACTTACGGGACGAACGTGGAATTTGCAAGGAATGCCGGGTAATGCTCAAAGCGGAGCAGAGGCCCTTACGTATAATAGCGCTCGTAATGAATTTTATGTTGGTGCTCAGTTAGATGGGCAAATATATGTATATACTATTGATTTAAATACTCCAGGTGATGTGAATTTTTCAAGGATTATTCGCACTGGAATTAATACCGATATTGCCGGTTTGTCATATTCACGTGAAACAGAAAAAACCTATGCAGTTTTCGATGCCGCAAATATTATTCAAGAATACACAAACGATGATGTAATGGTTCAGCAGTACGATGCGCCAGGTGTAAACCAAGAAGGCATTGCGCTTATGCCGGGGTGTCCTGGTGTCGTTGCACCGCTTCTTATTGCG
>CAYHBN010000042.1:0-13258 GCA_964354865.1 uncultured Candidatus Peribacteria bacterium | reverse complement strand
CCCTTCTCTTCAGATAGATCAGTAATATAGTCAAGAACGTCAGCCTCTGATGTTTCATCTCCCAACTGAGTTCTTAATGTTGCCAACGAAGCAGGACCACAGGTATATGGTTTTGACTGGCGAACCACTCCGGTAAAATTCTTCAACGCATCATTTTCAGCTGATTCATCTCCAAGATCCAACTGATCTTCACTTTCACCATCATCAGACTCATCTTCTAACGCTTCTGCCTCGACTTTTTCCTCGCTCGAAACGGGTTCTACCGTGGTTTGTGGAACAGCGGTTGCATCAGGAGAAACGAGTAATGGCGTGGGCGATTCTTCGCTCGTAACCGGAGCTACAACCTCTGAATTTTCTATGAGAGGAGTGGCCGACTCGGGAGGAGCTATTTCCGTGGCAATAACATCGGGTAAAACCTCATCTCCTTGAGCAAAAACAGTTGCAACAGGAGTAACAGAAATAAGACCAATTAACAGTAAAGAAATAAAGCGAACGGCAAGTTTAGAAAGAATCGTAGAATGTTTCATACTTTCCTCAATACCACGCTGCCATAGCAGAAACAAGCTTTTGCGGCTTGTATTTCAGGTTTGTACTCACTAATCGTGGGAATGTGGCTTTCTATATTTGCTTTTGTTATAAGTAGTGCAGTTAATTTATCTTTTATTTTTTTCAAATGATTGTATCGAGATTACCAGCAATACCAAGTGTTGATAGTGAACCACACGAAGAGCAAACATTAGAGCACCAGAGTATCACCGAAGCCTTTGTAAAAAGGCTTACCCATTTAACAAAAATACAAGTGACAAAAGTTCTAGAAAGTATCGCAGGAGGAGAAATAATAAACGATATAACAAGATTGATTCCAGAGCTTGGTCAAGAAACTTCTCTGCATACTAAAGAAGACCTCAGAAATTTTGCACACAGATTAGGAGTGCCTATTTCTCAAGATGGCGTTGAAACAGCAGTACGCGCGTATTTCTTAGAAGCAAATTACAAGGCGGATGTACTTTCATTCAGACCTCAACGCCGTTAACCCACACTTTAATAGGCCACCCTTTTAATGAACGGCCTTCATACGGCGACCAACCCGCTTTCGAGAAATAGCCATTAAATGAACCGGGCTGCTCGTTGAATTTGTGCTCACCAACTTTTTGAACTTTATTCATATCGACGAGAATCAAATCAGCATCGAAGCCAACTTCGAGAGCCCCTTTTGAAGAAAGGCCAAGAATTTTTGCAGGATTTTGAGCAACCAGCTCAACCACTCGAGCGAGCGTTAATTCGCCATGATTCACCGCATCGAGCAGAAGTGGAACCATTAGTTCAACACCAGGAATTCCTGCCGGAACCTGCATGTACTGCCCAGTCTTTTCGGCACGCGTATGCGGCGCGTGATCTGTTGCAACGGCATTAATAACGCCTTTTTTGAGCGCAAGCCAAAGAGCATCTTTGTCTTCTTCAAAACGAAGTGGCGGATTCACTTTCACCATATTCCCCCACTGAGAATAATCTTCGTCAGTCAAAAAAAGATGATGCGGCGTACAGTCCGAAGTCACGCGAAATGCGTTTTTTCTTTCTGCTTCTTCTATGTCAGAACCAAAACCGCCTCCACACTTTTTAACTTCATCAACTTCGAGCGCCGTCGACAAATGAGTAATGTGCACACGGGCACCAACTTTTTTCGCAAGATGAATAACTCGTTTTGTTGCCGCATAGGCAGTCATCGGATTGCGTATCAATGAATGAGTACGTGGTTCAATCGCGTTTGCAAAACGGCTTTCCATCAAATCAACTTCGTCGCTGTCTTCGGCGTGAACAATTGAAAACTTTCCAGCCTCGGCTGCAAGCGTCATCATTTTTTCTAACAACTGAGTTTGCGTTACAAGCAGGCCGCCCGTCGAACGCGCGGTGTAAATTTTAAGACCGAGCACCAGCGGATCTTCTAATGCCTTTTTAATTTCTTCACAATTATCGGCGTTTTTATCAGGGCCGAATTCTTGGCTCGCACCAAAATAAAAATAGGTATTCACATGTGATTTTTCACGAGCCAAAGCCTTTTTTTCTTCAAGTGCCGCTACCGTCAAAACCGGCGGATTCGTATTCGGCATATCGACAACCGTCGTTACTCCCCCACTTATCGCCGCGCGTGAACCTGTATCAAAATCCTCTTTATGCGTATCGCCTGGCTCTCGAAAATGCACATGCATATCAATGCCACCAGGTAAAAGATGCATGCCCATACAGTCTACCGTTCCACACAAATCCTCGCCCTTTTTTTCACAAAGTTTTTCATACGCACCATTCGCCGCATCGCCGATCGCCACAATTTTTCCGTCTACAACCAACAAATCGCCCTTCACCGTTCCCGTAGGGGTAACGATGTGCGCGTGCTTAAAAAGAAGAGTTTTTTTCATTACTCATACAGTACTCGCGGCTACCCTATGCGTCAAACGTTGGGGGGCTGTGGTGCATTTTCAATGCCAAGTTGTCTATTAGTTAACTCTTTCGTTGGGGGCAGCCCTGCAAATTTTCGAAGAAACTGCTCTGCAATTTCGCTATGAAAAAGATCGCGTACTGCTCTCACATCGACATTAATCAACCCTTTTGTCATTTCTTTAAAGTCATTGCCATATTTCATAGTGCCTGATGCAGCACTAATTTGGTATGCCAAGTTAACCTGACAATCCTTATGAGCACGAGCAAAGTTAGCCATGGCATTAATTGTACTCTGCATGTAAACACCATCGTAGTTATTTACGGCTTTGACCCGAGCTAACGAGGGATCATTCTGTGCCAAAATATTTCTGAGAGCAGATCCGCCACGACTCCAACCAGAAATCACAACATCACGACTCTTTGCCTGCACTCCTGAATTTCTTTCAATATAACATAAAATGAGAGAAAATGCGGACTTTTTTTCTCCATTATCTACATACCGTTTTGTCAGTACGGAATATTTATCATCTGAGTGCCCTTTATCTTTCCCCACAAGCATTGCATAAATTGGTCGTTTTCCTGTTTTCCATTTTTTTTCCAGGTAATCTGGAATTTTCATAATTAAACGGGAATCATCCACCGAGACATCGTTTCCATTAAAAAATACCTCTACTGAACCATCAGCACCTTCGGGAACAAACATCACCACCTTGTATTTAGTATTTGAGTCAAAAAACACATCGAATACTCTTTTCTCAAACTTAACTTCGTTTTCTTCTTTTGCTTTATCTGTTAAAACGGGGACTTTACCGAACGCTCTCCCTATAATACTTGCTGCACCTTTTGACGCATCACTTAAACCATTTTCTACAGTATCTTTTGCACTGAACAATCGATCTTTAAATTCAGAAAATTGTGTTCCTATTTTATTTACATACATGCCATACGTATTTTTTCCGAGCTTTGCATCACACGATTTAGCATTCATGCTAAGCTTTTTTTGAAGCTCAAAGACTCCACGAGTTAAACCTTCATTCGTTGCTGCATCAAATTTAATTCCAAAAACCGCATACACTTCTTTCGCAAAATCTTCAGGAGATTTTTTTATTTTCGCCAAATAGTTTTTTGAATAATCCGCACGCTCTTTAGCTGTTTTAAGAATTTCTGTAGGAACGTCATAATTTTGTTTTTGTGCTTCGATTGTCATATATAAAAATGTTAGCGAGCATTAGTTGTTAATATCGATTCATCTTTATGTAAATCTGCATACAGCGCATCGAATAATTTCTGCGCAGTTCTGGCTGTAGCGAGGCGTTCCTCCCATATCAGCCTCTTGCTACCATCTGCATTAAATACTTCGTTACCCTCTTTATCTTTTTGCGGCTTGCGTAAAAATGAGGGCATATTGTTGAAATTTTCTTCTGTTTTATTTTTCAAGTATTTTCGCAGATCGCTGGAACCGCCACCACCCATGTTATAAATTAAATAGAGATCTTTAACGTTACTAGTATTAGTAAGATCGACTTTATTTTCTTTAGCAGTCGTTTTTAAATACCATGCAATAACATCGACACTAATTTCGGGATCAAAGAATATTTTTTCAGGATTTTTTTTGTCATATGGCATTTTTTCTCCGCGTTTTTCTTCCCAATACGATTGATTAACTCCCCAATATTTCTTCTGCGTAGCAGGAATCGCCTGTGCAAAGCCTTTCGGGGCAAGTCTACCTTGTCGTGATGATTTTGGATTCATACCCGCCTCAATCTGCATCCACGTTAAAATCACCTCCTTCAAGTGAGCTGGCAATTGATAGCGAGCAACTGCGTTATCTACGAACGTTTTATAGTCAGGATTTTGTTCGAGCGCCTTTTTAATTGATTCAACTGGTCGCCTCATTCTTTTAGGATTTTTTTTCGCTACTTCGATAGGCCTAGGTTTCTCTATAGCAGGAGATTCTGAAACAGCAGCTTCAGGTTTTTTTACCGAAGTCTTAACAGATTTCTTTTTTGGGGCTACTGCAGTTACTTCTGGCTTTTCGGCTCTAATTACTGGCATTATTGGCTCTGCATCATATAATGTCCAAGCCTCGGCATAGCGATCAGCCGCAGAATTTTTCTTAGAACCAACTCGTAATTCTACGCGTACTGGCGATTCAATTGAACGCCCCTTTGTCGCACGCTCAAACGTGAGCAAAATATTGTACACACCATAGGGACCGAAAATTTCTTCATGAGAAAACTTTGATTCAAACTGTGCGTCTATCGTTTTAGGATCTGGTGCTTCAAGCTGAGAAAGGGCTTCAAGTGCATCTTTATTGCTTCGTGCAAAAGCTCGAGCAGTGTCGAGCAAACGACCTTCACGCCACAGTGAAAGCATTTGTTTTGCCATCTCTGTTTTTTTCTCGTACCACTCTTTGTGAGAGTGTTTGCCTTCTTCCGAGGCATCTCCTGATCCCAAAAGCACATCTGGTTTTTTCCCATCTAAATTGAGGGCAATAGCTCCCTGATTAGGAATTGCCATCTGTTTGTCCAAAACATGTTTATTACAAGTATATTCTCGTGGAAAAAGCTCAACTTGAGCAAAGTCATACATAACGCCATTTTGCGTATTTGTTAAAAAAAGCACTCCCTTTTCTACACGAAAATGTGTGACAGTATCAAGATTTACTCCCTGCGCGGCGAGTGCACGCTCAATACGGCTTTCAAAAATGAGGCGAATGTAATCAGCGTCTGTCTGATTCGGCAACTCAAGATTCCAAATAATACCTTCGACTACTTGAGAGACATCTCCGTTTTTCGAAAAAACCGCTTCTGGAACAGTAATTTTCTCTGCCCGTGCACCAGAACCACTAACATTACAAATTCTGCGAAGCATCTTTAAATCTTCTGCGGTATTCCAAACGTTTTGAGTATCTACTTTTTGACCTTCAGCAGGATTAATACCTGTTTCAAGTGGAGCGTTTACAAGTGTCATTTTTTATTTTTTATTTGATATGATTATACCACAAAAAAGGCATAAATAACAGATTGCATGCCAAGAATCCTGTCAAATAATCTTAGACCACCTCAACCCCAAGCACCATGCACAAAAGAGCCATTCTTACCGCCACCCCATTCTGAACCTGGGTAAAGTAGTGAGCACCCTCACAGTCATCTACGTCTTTCGTGATCTCCCAAATGCGAGGGAGCGGGTGCATAATCGTGATTTTTGGATTGTACTGCTCGACCAATGCACGCGTGAGAATATATCGATCGCGGAACTTTTCGTACTCTTTTTGATCTTCAAATCGTTCTTGTTGAATACGGGTCATATATAAAACATCTGCTCCCTTGAGTGCCTCGATCATGTCTTCTGTTTCGCTTAATTGGGCGCCTCGCGCCACTAACTCCTTTTTATACTCTTCGGGCATTGCCAACTCTTTCGGTGAAACCAAAATCAACTTCACGCCAAAGTGGCTCAGCATTTGAGAAAGAGAGTGCACCGTGCGGCCATATTTTAAATCGCCCACCATTGCAATGGTGAGCCCGTCGATCTTGCCATGAATCTGTTGAATAGTAAACAAATCGAGAAGCGCCTGCGTAGGATGTTCATTACTCCCGTCACCCGCGTTCAAAACGGGAACAGCTGCACCCTCGGCCAACTTCGCCACCGAGCCATTTTCAGCATGTCTCATCGCAATCACGTCGGCAAACTGGTTAATCACACGGCCGGTGTCGTAGTACGTTTCGCCTTTAGTCAGTGATGAATTCTGCACACCCACCGCGCTAATCACACGCCCACCAAGACGAACCATCGCCGTTTCAAAAGACAATCGAGTTCGCGTTGAAGGTTCGTAAAAAAGCGCCGCCAAAACTTTGCCCTCTAATTGAGTTCCCCACTTTTCTTTACGTGCATACGGCAAAAGCGCCTGAGCCGTTGAAAGAACCGATTCAATTGATGAGCGGTCGAATTGTGCTGCTGCAAGTATGTCTGCTCCTGTAAATTCCATCGCAGCGAAGTATATGTGAAACGCCGACCGATGGCAATGTAGGTGGATTACACGAGTGTGATATAATCTTTTCTTCGCATTTTTTGAACTTTCTATGCCACCTGAAACCGCAACAAATTCAGACTCTGTCCCGCTCACACCAATCGGCTGCGGCGCTGCCCTTGATTTTTTTGAAGTTACTCCGCAGAGAGATATCAAAGCAGCCACCGCACACATTCTCACCTCTCTACACCAACTCTTTCAAGAAAAGCCAAACATTGAAGATCACGAGGGTACTCATCTATTAGATATTCCTGGTACTAACCTAAAGATGAAGATAAAAGGACCGCTTCGTCTAACCGCAAATTCAGATAGGGTAGATGAAAAAGCACTCGGCATGTTTCTTATTGAAAAAGGAACACAGTTCCCTCGCCACTGCCTCTTTAGGGAGGACGACACCAGCGTCGTATCAAAGAGAAAATACATCTTCTTACCTCACTCTGTTAATACGTATTGTATAACAAGTAACCTTGCTACCCGCCCAGAACGCTATGGAAAAGGTTACGGAGCTGCCTTGGGTTACACTACTAATTATGTAGCTCAAATGATGCACAAAGCATGGGCACAAGGCAAAGAAACGAAGTATGAGCTTTCCGACAACTCACTTTACAATGGTGAACGAGGCTGGAGCTCGACTCTCGCTCAAGAACTTGGCATGGGTGCGCCAGTTGGATACGAAAAAGGATACATACTTGATGCTCCAGAGGGACAAGACAATACAGTGCAAATTCCAATCTACCGTCGCGTGTTTCCATCACGTACGGCGAATCAAAAATAGCCCCGGAACCTGCCCTTTACACCCCCGCTCCTCTGCTATACACTGCGGCAAATGGCTCAGCTTATACTTGCAGACGGCACTCGCATTGAGGGAAAATCGTTTGGCGCAGAAGTCGCTTGCGAGGGTGAAGTTGTTTTCAACACGGGCATGATGGGTTACCCAGAAAGTCTGACTGATCCGAGTTATACCGGCCAAATTATTGTACTTACGTTTCCGCTCGTGGGGAATTATGGCGTACCTGGCGACGAATTCGACCAGTTCGATATTAGAAAAACTTTTGAAAGTTCAAAAATTCATATTAGAGGATTAATTGTCAGCGAGTACTCCGACACCTATAGCCACTGGAACGCAAAGATGAGTTTGGGCGAGTGGATGAAGAAAAACAACATTCCGGGAATTACAGGAGTCGATACACGCGCACTCACGCAAAAACTTCGAGAACATGGCGTCATGCTGGGACAAATCGTGCAAGACGGCAAAAAACCAGCGAAAAAAATCACAGATCCAAATGTAAACAACTTGGTTGCGTCGGTTTCGCTCGATGCGCCAAAACTCTACAAATGCGCAAAGAAGAATGAGCCGACGAATGTCGGCTTCGCGAAATCGGTAAAGGGAGGAGCGACGAAGACAATCGTCGCCTTCGACACCGGAATGAAAAATAATATTTTGCGCAGCCTTCTTGAGCGCGGCGTAAATGTGATTCGCGTACCGTGGAATTACGACATCTGGAACGGAGAATTCAAATTTGATGGAATTTTCATTTCGAACGGGCCGGGCGATCCGTCGACCTTGCATGAACTCCACGAAATTATTCGCGTCGCGTTTAAAAAGAAAATGCCGATTTTTGGCATCTGCTTGGGCATTCAGGTCATGTCGATTGCGGCTGGTGCAAAAACGTACAAACTCAAATACGGACACCGTGCACAAAATCAGCCGGTGATGGATGTGAAGACGAAAAAATGCTACCTCACCTCACAAAATCACGGCTTTGCCGTAGATGAAAAAACCTTACCAAAGGAGTGGGAAGTTTCGATGGTGAATGTAAACGATGGAACCGTAGAAGGAATCCGACACAAAAAACTCCCCTACTTTGCCGTTCAGTTTCACCCCGAGGCAATGCCTGGTCCCGTCGACACAAACTTTTTATTCGACGATTTTGTGAAGTTGGTGAATGACGCAAAGTAAAAATCCTACATACAATCAATTTATTTTTTTAAAAAATCTCTCTATGAAGTTCAAGTCATTACTTGCTTCGGTTGCTATTGCTATGCTTATAGCGCCGACTGCATTTGCATCGTTCGAACCTACCGCCCCTGCTGATTTTTTCAGTAACAAAACGAGTGTTACGCTCGACGCCGCACTCAATGGTTCGCTAAAAACAAAACTCATGCCGCTGATTGAACAGTATGTTTTGGGCTCAAGTGACCTTTCAAGTATGCCAGAAAAGGAATTGAAAAAAATTCACGCCATACTCGACCCTATTTTAGCAGGTGAACGCGCGTATTTGAGTGTTGAACTTTCTAAAGACGGGCTTAATGAGACCCCATCGGTTGTTTTTTCAATTAAAATGAGTGATGCGCAGTGGGCAGATTTTATCGTAGGCAACACAGCTTCTCTCTATACTGACTACACACTCTATACTGACGAGACGAGCAACCTTGCAATGACTCGAGTTGGACAGTTTACCGTTATTGCTCAAGATGCTGATCATCTTAAACCTATTATTGATCGCGCAAATGCAAACGGCGTTGGTTCTCTTTCACAAGTACCGGCATATAAAGGAATAACCGATTCATTCCTCGAAAACCGCATTTTCGGAATGGCAGTTGATTATTCAACATTTGGAGAATTGATAAAAGACATTCCAAGCGAGAATATTCCAGGAACGTCACTTCAAACAGACACGGTGTTGAAAAATATTTTCAATTTTATTCAGTGGGAAGGAGTGAGCATTGCAGAGACAAAAACCGGCTATGCATTTTCTGCAAAGGTAACGACAAACAGCAACCTTCTTTCACAGTGGGGAATGAACTTGGCGCCAAATCCTAACTTCACTCCACACCTTTTCGAGGCTATGCCAAGCGCAAAACCTATCGTATACATGGGTGGAACGAACATGAAAAATTCAATTGTGTGGGAGAAAAAAATGCTATCAAAATTATTTGGAATGCAAGAAAGCGAGGTTACTGAGTTATACGAAAAACTCCTTATGCCAGGTGATTTAAAAAATAATATTGGAGTAAATTTCGACGACATTGCGAATGTTATTTCTCAAGAATACGGACTTGCTATTCAAGAAAATACCGCGTCTGTTCTGCCATACATCACCCTCATGGCAGATGTTTCGAATAACCGAACCGAAGCACTACAATTTGTTAAAAAAATTACAGAGAGCTCAGGGGCAACTTCACTCACCGCGTCAAAAACTTCAGGAGTAACGATCACAAACAATGGAGATTCAACGACAATCACCATCAAACTTAAAAAAGCAGAAGACATCGCACTGCTCGGCCAGTACATGACTTTCACACTTGGCGTGAGCAGCGATAACAAATTAATTCTCTCGAATTATCCGGGTGTAATGAATGTCAGCTCACGAACAGGTTTTGCAAACGATAGCGATTTTGCCGCATATCCTCAAGCAAAATCAAATATTCAATCTCTCGTATATTTTAATGCACGACGCACATGGGGCTGGATCGATGATATGTATGCACGCATGGCACGTGCTGGCTCGAAAGATTTTCCAAGCTTAGAAAAAACACAAGAATACTACAAAACGCTTCAATATATTTATGGATTTAAAGACATCATGATTGCGACTTCTGCTTCTGCAAACGAGGCACAAGTTAATGCGTGGCTCACCATTGACGACGAAAAACATGCATCGTTTGAGCAGTACATAAAAAACCTTAAAGCAAAAGATCAAGATGATGACGGCGTTTCGGATTACGAAGAGTTATACCTATATAACACCTCAATAACCGACAGCGACTGCGACAATGACGGGCTCTCAGATAGCGATGCACTGCGCGATGGATTCGAGCCATGCTCAAATCAGAAACCAGTCTTCGAAGATATTGGTGCAGGCAAAGTTTCACCCGGGAACACAAGCAGCCAACCATACTACCTCGACGAAGTCGTTGCACTTAAACAAGCCGGAGTAGTGAGCGGATATCCCGATGGAACGTTTGGTCCAGGAAAAAATATTACCCGTGCAGAATTCCTTACAATGGTTATGAAAGGATTTCCTCGCTCAAGCTTTTCATTTGGCTCATTCCACTCAACACCGTTTTACGATGTTAAGGGCGATGAATGGTTCGCAACCCAAGTTGCCGATGCATACAGTGCAGGCATTGTTGCGGGCAGTTTCGACGAAAAAAAACAGAAACTTTTATTTAGACCAGCAGACCCAATCACTCGCGCAGAGGCGCTTATGATTTTGAGCAAGGCTTCGAAAGTTCTCAATGCAAGTTACGATTCATACTGTGGCACGAGTCCATTCAGCGATGTTCCTCTCGATGCCTGGTTCTGCAGCGCAGTTACCTTGGGCAAAAAACACCGCATAACGACAGGCAAAGAGGCTGGCAAGTTTGTACCAAATGACAAACTCACTCGTGGCGAAGCAGCGGTTATGATTCGTCGAACTATCGAGCTCGATGTAGAAAATTTCGAAGCCGCTACAAGCGACGTTTCACCATTTGATTCGTTGTTCAATTTTTAGTAATCGCATCTGAGCGATCTCACGATATAGAACAAAAAAAGCCCCGTCGTTATGGCGGGGCTTTTTAGATTACGTACTCTCTTTATTAACTTAGTACGCGTAATTGTTCCAAGGTCCCACATATCCCATCGGCACTCCAACCCTCCATGGATCACTGTAAGTCGTCGAACGAGCGTACGTTGAGTTATTACAGTTGTAGTTACCGTTGTTATAGTTCGCATTGTAATAGCTGCTACCATTGTTGTACTGGCAGTAGGTCGGATTTGAGTAATCGTTGTAGTACGGGTTGTAGTTATAGTATCCCGTTGCAGGAGTTACGACAGGCGCGACATAGGGAATGTATGGATTGTTGTATGAAGGCTGAACATATGGAGTTACATACGGTGCAACGTATCCATTGTTATAATAATTGTTGTAATTGTTATTGTAGTTATACGCGGTGTTATTCAAGCGGACTGAAACGCGACCCGAAGCCAAAACCGAGTACAAAACAGCAGCTGCCTGTGAACGAGTCATATATGAAGATCCTGGCATTGTTGCACTCACGCCATATGCACGAGCCAAAATATCGCGTGCATCAGAAGCGGTGATTGAGCTTGTTGAATTGAAGTTGGTTGTGTAGCTCGATGGCAACCATCCACTTGCACGAGCAAAACAAACTTTATTTGCATACCAATCATTCGAAACATCGTTAAAACAATTTCGGTAGGTATCAGTTGAAGGATTTTGACGAGCCCCATTTACCACCATCACCACAAATTCCGCACGCGTGATATTTCGGTTTGGCTGAAAGTATCGGCCGCCATTAAATCCACCGGCAATATTATTGAGGCCAAGCCATTGAATAGCGGTGTAATTAGCATCATTCGGAGAAACGTCAACGAATTTTTGGCTTGAGAAGTAGGGATTTCCGGCAACCGTCGTAGTGTTGTAGTTGTATGCGTAGGTCGTGTCTGGAGTTAATGTTCCCGTTATTCGATATACAGGCTGAGTAGTTGTGTAATAAGGATTAGGGCCATACATTGAATTTGAGTAGTCATAGACATATTGACCGCCAACCGCTGAGCCGTATTGGTAACCATATACACCCGCATCGCCAACGTAATAACCAACAGCCGCAGGAGCGACAGCAAGAATTAATGCAGAAAATATCGCCGTGATTAAGAGTGTTTTTTTCATAGAGATAGTGGTTAAAATCTGATAGCTGGATTCAACTGTAGCACTCCTTATTATGCGATTCAGTAATTTGGGGTGGTCAAATTTCGAAAGTTGTTGAAAAATAGGCGCACATGCAACCACTCATTTTTCTCGACGTCGAAACGACGGGTTTCGATAAGCACACCGATAGGATCATCGAAATAGGCCTCGTAAAATGGCAAGATCAGAAAGTCATCGAAACTTTTGAGAGTCTTGTCAATCCCCAGAAGGCGGTACCAAAAGAGATCACATTACTCACGGGAATAACCCCCGAGCAAGTGGCGACCGCACCCCTCTTTGATGACTTGCGCGATAAAATAAATGATTTTATAGGAGTACTTCCGGTCGTCGGACACAACATTCAGTTCGATACCGGATTTTTGCGTAGTCACGGAGTGACAATTACAGGCCCTGAGATAGATTCCGTCGAATTGGCACAGATTTTGCTCTTAAAGGAGAATTCGTACTCGCTCGAAATTTTGATGAAGAAGTATGGAACCATTCAGCGCGGTTCTCACCGTGCACTTGAAGACACACTGACCACCGTAGATTTTTACGAATTTTTATTGAAGAGGATTCATGAACTGCCAGAAAGTGTTTCACGTAGGCTCGATGCGCTTTTTGAAAAGAGTGCGTGGAGTGGAAAGATGGCGTTTGAGGGGCCGAGAGACGCCACAGCTGCAATCAAAAATAATGCCGCTGAATCACTCGCGATCACCAACGAAATAAACACCAAGACTCCACTACCTCGCTCATGGAGTCCTGAGACCATACTACAAATAAGCGGCGAGAAAAACGTCTTACTCGAGTCACCGTATGACCCCGACTTCTCTTTATACACAGGCAAAAAAACCGCGTTCGCGTATTTTCAGCGCTCAACGCGCGAGCTCGTAGAAAATGCAGCGGCAAATCTCGGCGTATCGCTCAAGCAGTACAAATCTCCAAATCAATTTCTTTCTCCGGTGAGACTTTCTGAAGCGCTCGAGAGTGCGACCGATGCATTTCGCTACATTCCCTTTTTAGCAAAGATGATAATTTGGGCAGATGCGACCGTAACAGGCGACCGCGAAGAAGTCAGTTTGCGTCGTGAAGAATT
>CAYHBN010000041.1:0-13813 GCA_964354865.1 uncultured Candidatus Peribacteria bacterium | reverse complement strand
TTTTGGTAAACACCCACGTGATTTAGACCTCGCTGAGAGTGCGTTATTGGCCGGACTTCCTCAAGCACCGAACCGCTATGACCCCTTTAGTCATCGTGAAGAAAGTATTCAAAGACAGCGCTATGTGCTCGATTTAATGCGGCGCGCGAAGGTTATTACCAATGGCGAAGCCATAGCAGCACGAGAAGAAAAATTAAATTTCGAACCAAAGTCGATCGCCATTCGCGCGCCTCACTTTGTTCATAAAATTATCAACGAGCTCGAAGATACTTATGGCTCGCAATACGCAACGAGTGGCCTTTCGGTTAAAACAACAATCGACGTGAACTTGAACGAAAAAATCACACAAATTGCGCAAAACCAGATCTCGAAACTGCTCGATAAAAATGTGACGAATGCGAGTGTGATTGTGCTTGACCCGCATACGGGCGCGATTATTTCGATGGTTGGTTCGGTCGACTATTTTGACGAGTCCATTGAGGGGAAAAACAATATGACGCTTGCACTTCGTCAGCCGGGTTCAGCCATGAAGCCCATTACCTACGCGGTCGCCTTTGAAAAAGGGTGGCACGGCGCCACTCAAGTTCGCGATGAGCCGGTGCGTTTTTTTACAGCCGATGGGCAGCCATATTATCCTAAAAATTATGACTTTGAGTATCACGGAATTGTGTCGGTGCGCGAAGCATTGGCGAACAGTTATAACATTCCAGCGGTGTTGGCCATTCAGTTTGGTGGAGTTACTGATGTCTTGAAAAAGGCTCACGACATGGGCATAACATCACTTCGTGATTCGGCCGATCATTATGGTTTAGCTCTTACTCTTGGTGACGGCGAGGTTTCGCTTCTCGACCTGACGAATGTATATGCAACGCTCGCAAATGGTGGCCAGAAAAGTAATGTCTTCGACATTATGGAGGTAAAAGATTCCACTGGGAAAATCCTCTTTACCCGTGCAACGCAAAACCCAACTCGTGTCTTAGGCGACGACATTTCGTATATGCTCACCGACATTATGAGCGATAACGAGGCGCGTATTGCTCAGTTCGGCCTTACGAATTTGCTCCAATTAGACCGTCCTGCTGCCGTTAAAACGGGTACGACGCGAAATTACAAAGATAACTGGACGCTTGGTTATACCCCCGATTTTGCTGTTGGTGTATGGGTTGGTAACTCAAATAACGATCCTATGCAGAATGTTTCGGGAGTTATGGGAGCTGGACCCATTTGGAATAGTGTGATGAATGAGGTGCATAAATCGACGCCCGTTCATAAATTTGCCCCTCCTTCAACGGTAGAAAAACGCATGTTTGAAACGCAAATCGAGTGGCTTTCGAGAAATATTGATTATGACGCCATTGCGATTGAAAAAAACGATATGTCGAGATTCCGCATCATTAAGCCCTTTGACCAAGATGTGTTTGAATACCAATCAGACATTCCTGCCGATATTCAACAGATCAAGCTCCAGACGACTCCGCTTGAAAAAGGGGAGTGGCTTGAGTGGTTTGTCGACGATCAGCCGTTGATTCAACGGTCAGACACGAGCGCATCTGGTGCTACGACGAACGGTCAAAAATCCGACTCAATATTCTGGCAAATTATCACTGGAGAACATGTTATTAAGGTCGTCAAGCATGCCTTTGATAAGCCATTGCAGGAGGATTCGATTAGGGTTACTGTTCAGCCATGAAACCTCCTTTCAAGATCCTCAAAAAAATCGTTGTAAGTTTTCTTTCGGCTACCTTCGTACTTGTTGCGTCGGGTTTGGTAATGCATTTACAAGTCCCGTCGATAAAAGCGAACAATGTGACATTGTATAAAAACCAGATTAGCTCGAATTCGCCGTTGACGATGAAATTTAATGAGTTGATGAAACGCCCAACCGTAGAAAGTAATTTTTCAATATTTCCCGAAGTTCGAGGATCATTTGACTGGACTCTTAACAAACTCACCTTCACCCCTGAAGAGCGTTTGAAAGTTGGTGAGTCATACACGCTCACACTTAAAAAAGACGCGCAAAATATTTTGGGCAAAAATTTAGCTGAAGATTACGAGGTTCACTTTTTAGTCGTCGATCCTCCTAAAGTTGCAATGGCGGTTCCTATTAATACGACAAGTGTTGATTCGAAAATTACCGTGATGTTTGATCGGCCGCTTGTTGCGTTGACGACGCTCGATGAACTTGATAAAAAAGCAATTCCACTCACGATTTCTCCCGCGGTGAAAGGCAAGGGAAAATGGCTTGGTACTAGTGCTTTTCAATTCACTCCCGATACTCGTTTCGATTATTCTACAACTTATACGGCGACCGTTCCGGCGGGTGTAAAAACGCTCGACGAAGGCGTTCTCGAGGCTCCCTATATATTCACGTTTACGACGCCAAAAATCGAATACGTCGGAGAAATTCCAGAGATCATCACCTCTACCGATCCGCTCGTATTGCCTTTTTCTCAAGAGGTGAATCTCGATAGTGTGAAAGAACATATTAGTGCAACCATTGGTTACAACTCGATTCCGTTCAATGTGAAATATCAGGTTCGAAAAGAGGAGTATGTCGCAGATGATGGTTCTCATAAGTTTCGCGATATAGAAGATAAAAAAGTCGCGGAGGTTCGCGCAGATTCAAGAAGTTGGGGCTATGACAATAAAATTTCTTTTGAAATTAAAGCCGGTATTTCGGGATTAGAAGGTACGCTACAAACCGCTTCAGCAAAGGCGGTAACGATCTCGACAGGTACGTTTGTTGCCTCAACAAATCCAGCAAATATGCAAGGGGGTGTTTCACCACGTGGCCCATACAGCATTCAATTTGCCGAGCCTGTTGATATCGATTCTGTGATTCAGAATTTCTGGACACAACCAAAAGCGTCATTCAATTTTGAGTATGGCAAAAAATGTAAACCTGATTGGCAGCCTGAAAACTCCCCTGAAGAACAGTGCCCATTGGTTACCGACGATACGGTTGTTATGGTGACCCCACAGTCTCCGCTTGCTAATCTCGCAACATACGATGCAACGATTAACAACTCTGTTAAAGCTAAAAATGGCAATACGTATCTGAAAGATCATCACCGTTTTACGTTCTACGTTTCTGATGTTATGAAAGTTGTCCGTACTGGCGCAGCAGTACGCATGAATGATTACGAAGAAGGAATTCCTAAAACGTATAAAAATATTTGTATCTATTCTCCGACAGAATTCGATACAAGTAAGAAGGATTTTGAAAAACAAATTGAGTTTTCTCCGCCTGTAAAACTCAAGCCATATTTTCAGACGTACACTGCGTATGCCTCCGATGGTGCCGAGTCTTATTCGCCTTGTAAAGGATTAAAAAACGACCGTTTTGCCCTGCTCGTCACGGCATTCATGAATCCTTCAACAACCTATAAAGTCACGGTTAAAGCTGGCACCGCAGATACTTTTGGCCAAACACTTGCACAGGATTTTTCGTTCACCTGGAAAACCGAGGCACTCGATGATCACGATGTTTCTCTCGAAGTCGTGCAGTCAAATTTCTATGCGTTCATAACTCCTGATCAAAATGCGCAACCCGTTTTTGCCGCTAAAAATCTTACAAATTATACGATTGAAGCATGCCGTATGACGGCTGATACGTTTCTTTCTATCGACACGCAATTTGCTCGAGAAGGTGGCAATGATTACAAACGTGAAAAAGAATTTGGATGGAAAGGATTTGTGCCATCTCCTGAGAAATGTTCTCAGTTTGTGACGCAACAAGTAAATAATCCTCCTGTATTTTGGGAGCGTCAGTACCTCGACTTTGACCTACGAAAACTCTTTGGAAAGCAGTCTACCGAAAAGCTCGATTCTGGCTACTACTACGTGCGTGCCGTTTCACCAATGCTCGCAAAGTATGACTATGTGTATGACGAAAAAGGTTCTCGTCGTGTTCGCGTTCCCTACACACCAGGCCAAGCAATAGCGGTTACTAACATGCATTTAGCAATGAAGTCGTCTGCGAAGTCTTCGTTATTCTGGGCGACGAATTTGGCAACCGGTGCTCCGCTTTCTAATGTATCTCTTTCACTTTTTGATTCTAATGGGGCGGCTCTAAATAAAACTGGTACAACGGGCGGCGACGGAATTGCGACAATTCCTCTTAATGATTTGCCATTCCGCTATGTGGTTGCACGTTCTGGCGCCGATGAGGTTGTTATGGGCGTTGAGTGGAATCAGGGAATCGAGGCATGGCAGTTTGGAATGAGTGGTGGATATTACGGTGCAGGTGAACGTCATGTAACAACCTTTTTATATTCAGATAGACCTATTTATCAACCTGGACATACGGTTCATTTTAAGGGAATCACACGCGATGATTACGACGTTAAACTTTCGGTGCCGACTGGTACAAAGAAAGTTACCGTAATTGTTCGTGATAATGATTGGGCTGAAATAATCCGAAAAGAAGTTCCGCTTTCTGCGATGGGAACTTTCACCGGCGAAGTCACACTTGCGGACTCCGTACCGCTTGGGCAGTACACGATAGAGTCGTGTTTGTATCCTAAAAATTCTCCCACTACTAAAGGGGACTCAAGTAGTGGTGGTTACTCTTGTACGAATGGTTACGGTTCGGCCAATTTTTATGTCGAAGAATATCGAAAACCTGAATATAAGCTCGACGTTGGTTTTGGCTCAGACACCTACGTAAATGGCGATACGATGTATGCGAATGTTACGGGTAGCTACTACTTTGGTGCGCCGGTTCCAAACGCAAAACTAAACTGGACCATTCGTTCTCAAAACTATTACTTCGATGCCTACCAGGGTGATTGGTATAGCTTTAGCGACTACTCAACTGTGCAGCAATGTTACTCGGGTTGTCCGTACGGTGACACGTCTGTTGGTAACGGCGAGTCGCTTCTTGATGCTCAAGGAAAGGCCTTCATTACCCAAAAACTCGACATCTCAGGCAAGGACGCAAACGGCGTTACGAAGCCTGCAGACACGAGTAAAATGTTCACGCTCGACACAACTGTTACCGACACGAGCAATAAATCAGTTTCGAAGAGCTCTACCTTTATGGTTCACCGCGGCGAATTTTACCTTGGTGTGAAATCTGCAGATTATTTGGTAAAAGCCGGAGATAAAGTTACGGCAAAAATTATTACGGTTGATAAAAATGGAACTCCGGTTTCAGGAAAATCGGTAAAAGTTGAAATTCTCAAGCAGAACTGGAAGTACGTTAAAAAGAAAAACGTCGACGGCGTCTTTTATTGGGATAATGAGCGTACGACCGAGGTTGTTGACGATGACACCATTACCACCGACGGTGAAGGCCGTGGCGAATTTAGTGCCCGCGTGAAAGAAGGCGGAGAGTACGTTATTAAGGCAACCGCAACTGATAGCCGAAATAATACCTTTGCAAGTTCGATGGATTTCTACGTAACGACAGGAGATGTGGTTACTTGGAAGCAAGATAATAATAATCGAATGGAGCTTAAGCTCGATAAGAAATCATACGCGGTTGGTGAGACTGCGCATGTATTGGTTAAATCACCATATAAAGACGTAAAAGCTTTAGTGACCTACGAACGTGCCGAAGTAATGGCTCATCGAATTGTCGATGTTACTTCGAATGCGCAGGTTATTGATGTTCCTATTACCGAAAAAATGGTACCGAACTTTTATGTATCGGTGCTTGTCTTTAAGCCGGGGAATGCCGAGTCGCTGCCAGATTTTAAACTCGGTTACGTTAATGTCCCAGTCGATACGGTAACGAAAAAACTTACGATTACTATTGCGCCTGATAAAAAATTATACACGCCTGGAAGCACGGTAAAATTGAACCTCACGACGACTGACAGCGCGAATGTTCCGGTACCTGCCGAGGTTTCTATTGCCGTAGTCGATGAGAGTTTGTTGGCGCTTAAAGGTAATCCGAAAAAAGATTTACTTAAGGCGTTTTACGATTCTCGTGCGCTTGGTGTTTCGACCGTCGATAACCTTACTAATTTGCTCCAGCGTGTGAATGTAAATGATTTGAAAGGAGCGAAAGGCGGCAGCGGAAAGGGTATTGATGAGTCACTCAAACCACGTGGAAAATTCGAAGACACCGCACTGTGGATGGGTCAGGTAACAACAGATAAAAATGGTGTCGCGACGACTGAATTCAAACTCCCCGATAACTTAACAACATGGAATATCGAAGTTGTTGGAGTTACAAAAAACTCACTCGTTGGTTCTGCCGTAACGAGTGTAATTGCGCAGAAACAAGTCATGATTCGCACTCTCGCACCTCGCTTTGCAGCCTACGGTGACGAGCTTGAACTTGGTGGCATTATTCATAATTACACGAGCGCTTCTCAGTCATTGAATGTGACTATCAAGGCAGATGGCTTAGTAAATACAGACAAAGAAACACAGCGTATTTCGATTAAATCGGGAGAGTCTCAGAATGTGGTTTGGAAGGTAAAGGTGCCTTACAGCGATGCTATTACGGGCAATGCGCATATTACGATTACGGCAGATCAAGTTGGCACCGATATTGCAAACGGCCGCATGGATTCTGTGGAATGGGATTTGCCTCTTGCTCAAACCGTCACCCCGGAATCAGTTGCAACCAGCTCATACACCGACGACCTTTCATTTACTGAAAAAGTGTTTATTCCAGAAGACTCAAAGCCGGTAGCCGGCAGCCTGTCAATTACCACAGGAGCAACGCTTGCAACCTATGTTTCAAGCGCACTAAATTACTTGATTCAGTATCCATACGGATGCAGCGAACAGTTGGTTTCAAGCGTGGTACCAATGGTAACTCTTAAGCAGGCACTTGGTTTGGTAAATGCTCAAGAGCAGCTCAAATTAGTAAAAATCTACGATGAAAAAGGTAAGGTTATTAGCTTCGATACTGCCGTTACAAAGACAATTCAACGTATTTATAAGGCACAACGAGGCGATGGTGGTTACGGTTACTTCTTCGAAAGTTCAGAGAGCTACCCATACCTTTCTGCATACGTTTTGCATGGATTGGATCAACTCCAAAAAGCAAAATATACCGTTGATGCAAATGTCATGAATCGTCTTAAAACATTTGTCGTGAGTGCGCTTCGAGGAACAAAAGATATGTACAAAGGATTAGATGGTAAGCTCGTGAAGACACGTTCATGGGCGGCAAATCGCGCGTACATGCTCTTTGTACTAAGTGAGGTCGGTAGCGGTGATTTGGCCTTGTCTAACAGCTTATTCGAAGACCGAAAGCTGCTCGCACCAAGTGGAAAAGCGTACCTTGCAATGAGTTTGAAAAAGCTCGGTGGACAGTCGACAAAGATCGACACGCTCATTGGCGACTTAGAAAATAGCGCACGTATCGATGCTCGTGGTACCTATATTCGCTCAGAAGATTTCTCGGGATATTCAATGATGACGAATGTAAAAACAACGGCGATTGCGCTTCAGGCGTTTACCCGAATTCGCCCGGAGTCTCCTCTTATTCCAAAAATTATAAAACGCATCATCGGCGCTCGTGTCGACGGCCACTGGTCAACGACTCAAGAGACTTCAATTGCGCTTGCTTCTCTCACCGAATACTTGAAGTCAACGGGCGAGGCGCAGGCTTCTTACAAGGCTCGCATTGCACTTAATGGTCCAGATATCGAAACCTATACCGTTGATCCAAAAAATATTCTTGATCAAAAAACAATTACGAAATTGTTGAGTGATTTGAAGATTGGTGGTGATGGAAATTCTGTTGTATTTGCAAAAGATGGCACGGGCCGTTTGTACTACGATTTGGTTTTGAAGTACGTTCTTCCTGCGGAAAAAATTCAACCTCGTTCTGAGGGATTTGTCATTCAGCGCAGTTACTATCGTATGAGTGATGAAAAAATGTTAACCCCCGTTACTAACGCAAAGCCGGGCGAAAATCTTCGCGCAAAATTGACCGTGATTGTTCCTGAAGATCGCACCGCAGTGGCAGTTGAGGCTCCCGTTCCTGCTGGAATGGAGATTGTGAACTTCGAACTTGATACGGCAGACAAAACGCTCACCTATGGATACGAGAAAGGGCAGTTGGTATTGCCTCCGTGTACTCCATTTTTTGGATCAGGAGTTGATGCAGGGCAGTGTGTTACCGCTGACGGCGCGAGTGACGGCTATTACATGGGATATGCTGGCAATTGGACTCACAAAGAAGTACGCGATGATCGCCTCGCTCTCTTTGCAGATCGTCTACCAAAAGGTGTGTACCAATACAATTATTTTGTGCAGGTAACAACGGTAGGATCATTCATTAATCCTCCGGCAGTTGTCTCTGAAATGTACTTCCCTGAAAACTTTGGCCGCACTGAGGGTGGAAAGTTTGAGGTGAAGGAGTAAGCGGGCATAGCACTCTGTTACCCATCAAAAAGCCCAGAAGAAATTCTGGGCTTTTTTGAGCACAGTTCCTTGGTACGTTGTTTGCCCATGGCGGTTCGGGGTGATACAATCACACTAATGTTTACTTTGTAAATAATCTCTCTGTCTATGGCTGAAAAAGATAAAACCATTCTTGAACCCGATGACCTTTTGACTCCTAACCCAGACTCTCGCAGTAACGGTAGTACTCCTAGTTCTTTTGAAAATTCACCAACAACAACCGCTGGCCAAGTGCGTGGTGCAAAGGCTTTTCTTAATCATCTCGATACGTTGCCGCCCGACGTTGCGTTGCCCGACGATGTTGGCTCTCTCGATGAAACGCTTGAACTTACAGGTTTTAATCCTGACGAATTTGCAGCGCTTTTCGCTGGTAATGTGCAAACAACGATGGCGAATACCGATGCGGCTTCTCTTTACGATGTTCAAAGTGTTGATTCGCGTGAGCTTCACCAATTACTTATTTCAGTAGGCGGAGTGGTATCTGAAAGTGAGTTTTTGAGCGATTCTGGTCTTTCTCGCGATGAAATTTCGCGTTTATCATTAATGAGCTTTGAGGCGATAGATGGTGAAGAAGGAACTCAGTACCCTGCATTTCAGGCGTATCAAGGCGAACTTTTGGCAGGAGTTGAAAGAATAATCGAAGCTCTACGAGGAGAAGGTCTCAACGATTTGGCAATTCTTCGTTTTTTTGCTGAACCTCAACATCAATTAAACGGCGTATCCCCAATTGATCGTTTGAGAACGGCACATACACTCGCGCTTCATGCTGAGACTGATCCTGCGCAATCTGATGGTATTACGGCGGTACTCGCTACGGTGAATCAGTACCTCGAGCGCGGTTCTAAATAAGATAAATATAGAATTTGTACGAATAGAGTCGATAGCGTATACTGCCAGTCACGTTTATGCATGAATCAATTATTGTTAAAGGTGCCCGGCTTCACAATCTAAAGAATATTACGGTTGAGATCCCGCGAAATAAAATGACGGTTATTACCGGTCTTTCTGGTTCTGGTAAATCGTCTTTGGCTTTCGATACTATTTACGCCGAGGGGCAGCGCCGTTATGTAGAGAGTTTGTCGACGTATGCGCGACAGTTTTTACAATTGATGGAAAAGCCCGAAGTCGATTCGATTGAGGGGCTTTCTCCTGCTATTTCGATTGACCAAAAAACGGCTCCACGAAACCCTCGTTCGACTGTTGGTACGGTTACCGAAATTTATGATTATCTACGTCTGCTCTTTGCAAAAATTGGTCACCCTCACTGTTATAAATGTAAAAAACCGATTACGAGACAAACGGTGAGCCAGATTGTTGAGCATGTGACTCGCATGAAAGAGGGGACTCGTATATTGATTTTGGCGCCGCTCGTTCGCGATAGAAAAGGCACACACGATAAGATTATTGATAAAGTTAAAAAAGCAGGATTTGTACGTTTGCGAATCGATGGTCAGGTGCTCCCCATTACCGATATTCCCGAGCTCGATGAGAATAAAAAACACTCGATTGACGTGGTTGTTGATCGGTTGCAGATACAGGATTTAGAGCGCAAAAAAGAGGTGCTTTCGAATGGCGATGAGATCGATATTATTAACCCGAATCGTACTCGTTTGGCAGACTCTATTGAAACTGCACTTAAACATGGCGAGGGATTGATGATGGTGCTCGATAACGACGATCCAAAGGCGAAGCCGGTCGTTTTTTCTGAGCGTTTTGCCTGTGTTGATTGTGGCATTAGCATAAGCGAAATAGCCCCACGAAGTTTCTCGTTTAATAGCCCACATGGTGCATGTGATGCGTGTCATGGACTTGGAACAAAACTCGAAATTGATCCTGAAATGGTGATCCCTAATAAGACTTTAACGCTTGCAGAAGGCGCAATTATGCCGTGGTCTGCAACGACTTCTCACTTGTCGTGGTACAACAAAATCCTCGAAAAAGTTGCACGTGCGCATAAATTTTCTATGCACACGCAGGTTCTCGATCTGCCACAAGAAGCGATTACTATTATTTTGTATGGCGATAAAAACAATAAATACGAGGTGCCATTTGGTGATGAAGATTCTTCTTTCCAGGGCACGTATTCGACGACATTTGAGGGCGTTATTCCTAGCTTAGAGCGTCGATACCTTGAGACCGATTCAGAATATGTTCGCAAGAAAATTGACCAATACATGCGCATTTTAGTCTGTCCTGATTGTAAGGGTGACCGTCTCAAAAAAGAGTCACTTGCGGTGAAAGTTAACGAAAAATCGATTATCGAGGTAACTCGTTTGTCGGTTGAGCGAGCTCGAAATTTCTTCAAAGGATTAGATTTATCTCAGATGGAAACCGAAATTGCTCGAATGATTTTGCAAGAAGTAGAGAGCCGCCTTTCATTTTTAACCGATGTCGGTTTGAGCTATTTAACACTCGACCGCGCCGCTAATACACTTTCGGGTGGAGAGGCGCAGCGTATTCGTTTGGCGACTCAGATTGGTTCAAAATTATCGGGCGTGATTTATGTTTTAGATGAGCCATCGATTGGTCTACATCAGAATGACAACGACAAGCTCATTGCGACGCTTAAAAATCTTCGTGATTTAGGCAATACGGTTATTGTGGTGGAACACGACGTCGATACGATGCTCGCGAGCGACTATATTATTGATATTGGTCCGGGAGCAGGTAAAAATGGCGGAAACGTTATTGCACAGGGCACACCGCAAGAGGTAATGAAAGATCCAAACTCGATTACAGGAAAATACTTAGCGAATATTTTAAGCATTCCGGTGCCTGAAAAACGTCGAGTGGGGAATGGAAAAATCCTCTCTATTGTGAATGCGCGAGAACATAATTTAAAAAATGTTTCAGTTGATTTACCGCTCGGCGTGTTTATCGGCGTGACTGGCGTTTCTGGTTCAGGAAAATCCACTTTAATTAACGATATTTTGGTTATAAAAGTTGCCGAAGAATTATACGGTTCTCAAGGTCGTGCGGGTGCGCACGATTCGATTAAAGGAATCTCTCATTTAGATAAAATTATCAATATTGATCAGTCGCCTATTGGGCGAACTCCTCGCTCAAATACGGCAACGTATACTGGTGTATTTACCGATATCCGTGAGCTTTTTGCCGGAACTCCCGATGCGAAATTAAGAGGATATAAAGCCGGCCGATTTAGTTTTAACGTAAAGGGCGGACGCTGTGAAGAGTGTGCAGGTGATGGTTTGAAAAAGATCGAAATGCACTTTTTGCCCGATGTGTTTGTGGCGTGTGAAACGTGTAGTGGTCGGCGCTATAACGCCGAGGCGCTCGAAATTACCTATCGCGGAAAAAACATTGCTGATGTGCTTGAAATGACGGTTGCAGAAGCGCTCGAATTTTTCGCAAATATTCCGACCATCAAAGGAAAAATGGAGACGCTCGACCAAGTTGGTCTTTCATATGTTGCTCTTGGGCAGTCAGCGACCACTCTTTCTGGCGGTGAAGCGCAGCGTATAAAATTGGCGACTGAACTTTCGCGTCGTGCAACAGGAAAAACGCTGTACGTGCTCGACGAGCCAACGACCGGTTTGCACTTTGACGACGTTAAAAAACTGCTTAATGTGCTTCAAGAATTAGTTGACCGCGGTAACACCGTTTTGACCATTGAACACAACCTCGATGTTATTAAATCGGTTGATTACATAGTTGATTTAGGCCCTGAGGGTGGCGAAAAAGGCGGTGAGATTATCGCTGTTGGCACTCCAGAAGAAATTGCTGATAATAAAAAATCAGTGACAGGAAAGTGGCTCAAGCCGCTGCTCGTTTCGAAGAAGAAATAATCATTCTTTTTATGAATAAAAATCGTACGATTACATTCATTTCTGTAATATTTATTGTTATTGGATTAAGTATGCTTGTTGGTGGTGCTATTTTCGCTGTCAATCAGTATACATTTTCGCAAACTGCGAAAAGTACGACAGGTACCGTTACAGACATGTTGCGAAAAATAAGTCATCGTTCAGGAAAGTCAGATTCTCTTTCGTATAAGCCGGTAGTGTCATTCGTAGATGAAAAGGGGGATCCCTTTGAGTTTGAATCTTCTGTATCTTCAAATCCTCCTCGTTATAGAAAAGGTCAAACGGTGGTCATTTTGTATGACCCCGAAAATCCTCAAACAGCATATATTGATGATTTTGTTTCTCGATGGATGACTCCACTCATAATGGCAGTGATGTCACTCATTTTTGGTGGCGTTGGTGGAGGCATGATGCTTTATAAGTATTTACATGCTAAAAAAATTGAGTGGCTTAAGAGCAATGGGCATCGAGTAGCCGCGAAGTTTGTCAGTGTTATAATAAATACTAGTTACAGAGTTAATCGTCGACATCCTTTTCAGATTATCGCACAGGCAAAAAATCCTTTTACTCAAATTGATACCGAATTTAAGAGCGACAATTTATGGAGTGACCCAACGCCTTATATGGCTCCGTATCGCGATCAAGGAGTCTCTATTGACGTATTTATTGATCCAACAAAGCCAAACTCATATTGGGTGAATACTGATTTTCTTGGGAAGCAAATCTAGGTTCCTTAGATCGCTGGAGGTGGCGGTAGTGGTTGTGTTTGTGGAACAACTGGAGGAATCACAGTAGTTTGCGCTGGTACGGCTGGAGAAGGCATCGGTCGTGGAGCCTCAGGTGCCGTTAAAAACATAGCAGGGTCAAAGCGTGGAGCGACAGGAGTAGGGGTTGGAGTAGGAGTCGGTGCTCCGGGAGGCTCAATCGGAGTTGGTGTTGCAATTGGCGCGACCTCAGGGAGTGGCGCTGGCGCAACAGGTGTCACCGTTGAAACTTCGAGGAGTAGCGCACTTGCACTTTGCTCTGTTTGTTGTGGATTAGTGTTCGCGCGAACAGGTTCAACGGGCGCTGGGCTCGGCTCAACAATTCCCAATCGCTGTTTTTGGAATGCGCGAATGGTGTCGACGATTAACGCAGATGCGTCATCGATATTTTTCCCATGAATTCTGAACCCTGCGGCTTGTACGTGACCGCCGCCGCCAAACAATTCTGCAATTTTTGAGCCGTCAATAGTAGCTGATAACGTTCTAATAGAGCCAGAAACCTCTGTTGGTCCTTTTTCTTTAATCAAGAAAATAATTTCGGCGCCAGGCGCATTGCTCATTAACTCATCGATCACTCCTTCGGTTTCATCGGGGTTTGATCCTATTTCGGCAAAATCTTTTGCAGTCAAAACTGACCATACGATTTTGTGTTTTTCGTCGTACTGAATTTTCGACAGTGTGCGACCCCATAAACGGAGTGTCGACAATTTTTTCGTCTTATAAATATTGCGAATGATTTCTTGTTGGCGTGCACCAAATCCTATTAATTCGGCTGCTTGGGCAAACGCGTCGGGTGTCGTATTTGCATTTTGAAAACTTCCTGTGTCGGTAATCAATCCGGCTAATAACAAT
>CAYHBN010000040.1:0-13976 GCA_964354865.1 uncultured Candidatus Peribacteria bacterium | reverse complement strand
CCGCTCGCGCAGATGCAAATGCTCCCGCTGAAAATGGCGGTGGTGCAGCGGGTGGCTGTTCAACGATCCAGGGACACCAAGGATTGAACGGACTTCCATTCATGGCTCTTCCTTTCGTTCTTGCGCTACGTCGCCGTGAAAACCGCCGCGATGCAAACAGAGCAGGTGGCCGAAGAGCTACTGACACACAAGAATAGTTACTATAGTGCAGAAGATTATAGACTACGCTTAATAGGAAAAGTTAGGGATGATTTGCGTAAGTAATTCACTTCATAAGCACCGAAATTCCCGGTAACGTTTTTCCCTCTAAAAATTCGAGCATTGCGCCGCCGCCTGTTGAAACAAACGTATAGTCTGAGGGCTTCATTTTGAATCGTGCGACTGCATCGAGAGTGTCGCCGCCACCAAGATACGATTTGATTTTACCTTTACGTACCGCGATTTCTTTTGCGAGCGCCTTGGTGCCTTTCTCAAAAGGTTTCATCTCGTATAACCCGACAGGGCCGTTCCACACAACTGTCTTTGAGTTATGAATAATGCGCATATATTTCTCGGTTGAGAGTTTTCCGCAATCTAAAATCTTCATCTCGCCAATTACATCGTCGATGGGAATATTCAAAGTCGCCGCTTTGTCGCTAATTTCATCAGCAACAACCACATCGATTGGTAACTCAATCTTTGTTTTTTTAGTTTCGGCAAGTCCCAGAATCTCTTGAGCTAAAGAAAGTTTTTCTTTTTCATAGAGCGACTTACCTACATTAAACCCCTGTGCTGCCAAGAACGTACTTGCGATAGCCCCCCCAATAATAATCGTGTCAGCTACTCCAATAAAATTCTTAATAATACCAATTTTCGTGTCGATCTTCGCTCCGCCCACAATCATGGTAAAGGGACGAGCCGGTTTTTTAAGCAGGGGAGTAAGATTCTTAATTTCAGCTTCGACCAAAAAGCCCGCATAGGCAGGTAGTATTCGAGCAACACCGCACACCGACGCGTGATCGCGGTGAGAAACGGCAAAGGCATCGTTCACAAATAGGTCGGCTAAATTTGCAAGTTCTGAGCAGAACTTTTTATCGGACTTCTCTTCGCGCGCATCGAAGCGCACATTTTCGAGAATCAATACCTCACCATCTTTCATCGCTTTTACCGCTTTTTCTACCTTTGGCCCCACAATCTCGCTCAGTTTTTTGACCTTTTTTTTGAGTAATCTCGAAAGCTCTTTTGCAATAGGATCAAGCTTAAACTCGCTCACCACTTTGCCATCTGGTCGCCCCATATGCGTGGCAATAATAACTCGTGCCTTAGCCTTTAATAGATACTTTATTGTCGGTAACGTTTCTTTAATCCTCGTATTGTCGCTTATTTTTTTCTTATTCATCGGTACATTAAAATCAACGCGCAACAAAACGCGCTTACCTTTGAGAGATTTGAGTGATGAAAGCGTTTTCAGCATATGAAAATTAGTTATAGTGTTTTAGAACTTCAATCAATCCTTTTGCGCATTCGAATCCTTTATTTTCTTCACCATCACCAGATCGAGCTACAGCTTGTCCTTTGTCATAACACATTAAAACACCATTCATCACGGGAACATCGCCTTCTATTGCAATTTTTTGTAGCCCATAGGTAGTGCCCGAACAAACTGATTCAAAGTGATGTGTTTCGCCTTTAATAACGGCACCGAGTGCGATATAACCACGGTATTTTCCCCCTCGAATAAGGTGTTCAATAAAAGGAGCCAACTCAAGAGCTCCTGGCACAGCAAAAACTTCGACATCTTTTTCATTCACGGTATCTAAAAAACGTAGCGCCCCTGCGAGTAGTCGTTCACCAATATCATCGTTGAATGTGGCATGAACAAGTGCAATTTTCATCGAGTTGCATTGTACACATATCGGGCCAAAACGTCGACCTCAAGATTCACTCCATCGCCTTCTGTAAGCTCTTTGAGGGTGGTCATTTTTAGTGTGTGTGGAACGAAAGTAACCGACAACGAATCGGCTGTCACCTTTGTCACCGTAAGGCTCACTCCATTCAACGTAATGCTCCCTTTTTTGGCTATGAATTTTTTGAGGATTTTTGGGAATCGAACCGAAATATCGATATTATTACCGTCTCGTAGCATTTGAGTCACTGTTGCAACGCAATCGACGTGTCCTGTAACCAAATGTCCATCGATACCAGATTGAAGAGTGAGGCTTTTTTCTAAATTCACGTGTGAACCTTCTTTCAGAGTACCGAGTGTTGTCAGTGAAAGCGTCTCTTTAACGACGTCAAATGTGTAGATAGAGCCTTTAATGCTCGCTATCGTGAGGCATGTGCCGTTAATAGCGATTGAGTCTCCTAATTTTGCGCTCAAGCCAGGGCATTCAATTGAAAAAGTCTTAATTTTCGATGATGCTGAAACTTTTTTTACCGTCCCGATTGAGTTGATAATTCCTGTAAACATAAGGCAAAACGGAGCATAGCGTATTTTGCAGTTCATTTCTATGTTAATCGCCGTTCATATTTGTTTGCTACAACGCAGATATCTATTTCTTAACTTCTAATTTATGCGAAGTTTTAACAAGGTTATGTTGCTCGGCAATCTCACTGCCGATCCTCAAGCGAAAGCAACAAAAACGGGTTCTGGTATGACAAATTTTTCAGTTGCGACAAACCGCGATTGGAAAGACAAAGACGGGAATGCGATGACTGAAACGCATTTTCACAAGGCGGTCGCGTTTGGAAAACTCGGTGATACTATTTGCGAGTACTTTAAAAAAGGTTCTCCCATATTGTTGTCTGGTCGTTTAAGCACTCGTTCGTACGCAAGCAAAGAGGGCGTAGTGCGAAAAATAACCGAAATTATTGCAGAGGATTTTAATTTTGTACCCTTTAATAAAGGTTCTCGAAAGTCTAAGAAAGGTCTCGAAGCAGAGGATTCCGCTTCATCAATCAAGACAGATGATGCTGCTCTCGAAGCCGCTGAATCTGAATACGCTGAAGATCTTGCCAAGAAATTCACATTCAAAGGGGCAGCGGTAGAAGAAGTAGTTGATTATTAGAACAACTCTTCTACACTGAGAGTGTGAAAATTTCTGTTGTCATTCCTACCTTTAATCGACGCGAAAAACTTGTTTCGTGCCTTAAAAGACTTGAAGAACAAACAATTCCACACTCTCAGTTCGAGGTCATTGTCGTTGATGATGGTAGTACCGACGGAACGCGCGATTTTCTCACTGCATATAAAGAGAAAACTCCGTTGACCTTCAAGTTCTTTGTGCAAGAAAATAAGGGTGCCGGTGCTGCGCGAAACAGGGGAGTTTCCCATGCGCGCACTCCTGTAATTTTGTTTATTGGAGATGATATTTTTGCCTCTCCTGATCTACTGAAACATCATGTTGAGTCACACAAAGCACACCCCGAAATAAATGCCGGTTGTCTTGGTTTTGTTACCTGGGATCGTTCGCAAGATATTACGCCACTCATGCGTTTTCTCGAGTCTGGTACTGCCATTCTTGGTCGTTTCGGTGGCGGACAGTTTGCCTACGATCTTCTGAAAGAAAAGGACACCGCGAGTTGGCATTTTTTTTACACTGCAAATATTTCACTTAAAAAGGCAGTACTTGAAAAACACTCATTTGATGAGTCATTTAAAGGATACGGTTGGGAAGACATAGATCTCGGTCTGCGTTTGTTTAAAAAAGAAAAGCTCACGCTGTATTATTGCCCAAAAGCTATAGGGTATCATCACCATCCACAAACACTTGAAACCTTTACGAAACGTGAATACTCGGTTGGTCGTGGGCTCCACTTGTTTCAAAGAAAACATCCTGATGTACAACTGTTGCCACGTCCTCTTAAGAAAATAATATTCTCACTCATTTCTGCCGCTCCATTATTGTTTTTGTGGAAAATAATTTGGAAGGATTTATATTTCTATGCACTCTCAAAAAAATATTTTCTCAAAGGGCTTAAAGGGTGATAGACTAAGCGCAATATGAAAAATATATATAAGAAAGGTGTTTCGGCATTCATTTTCGTGTTTTTGCTCATACCGCTTTTAACGGCTTGTGCTTCAAAAACAAAGACCACTTCAGTAGCTCCAACGACACTAACTATTTACGGATTAGATTCTAGTGATGCTGTCGCCGGATTTATCACCAGCTATAAAAAACGTCAGCCAACAGTTACGGTAAAATATAAAAAATTTGATTCACAAGATGAGTATGAAAATCAATTAATTAACGAAATGGCAGAAGGTACAGGCCCCGATATTTTTTACGTGCACAATACCTGGCTTCCAAAGCATTTAAAAAAATTAGTTCCACTTACTTCTACCTCACTTACCCCCCAGGCTTTCGGTACGGTATACGTTAACGTCGCCCAGAATGATTTTATTCAGCCGGATCCTGTTGATGGTACAAAGAAAATTTATGCGTTGCCTCTTTTTATTGATACTCTTGCTCTTTATTACAATAAAGCAATGTATGAAAAAGCCATTCCAGAGAGAGGTCAGCCTCCTATTACCTGGGATGAAGTTCGAAAAGACAGTCCGCTTTTGGTTGTTAAAAAGCCAGATGGTCAACTTCTCGAACGTGGTTCAATTGCATTTGGCAGAGCAGACAATATTGCTCTTTCTTCAGATATTTTGCAGAACTTTGTTATTCAAGCAGCTGGTGAATTTTATGACGGTTCATTTAAGCAGGCCAAGTTTGCTGAAAATTCTCAAAAGTATTTTGAGTATTTTCTCTCATTTGCAGATAGAAATGCAAAAGAATTTGGTTGGGGTAGTGAGTTAACTAATCCTTCGCTTACGACGACCACTCCCGAAGTAGATGCATTGGTATCTGGTAAAGTAGCGGCGATAGTAGCGTACTCTGGATTATTTTCAAAGTTGTCTAATGAAATTAAAGAAGCAAAATCTAGAGGTGCTTCGGTAGTATCTAATACCGATATACGAATAGCTCCGCTTCCACAGATTTCTACAGATATTACTACTCACAAAACACTTGCTAGCTATTACGGTTTGGGTGTTTCGAGAACTTCTAAGAATCAAGCTCTTGCATGGGATTTTATTCAATTCGCTTCTTCAAAAGAGTTAAGTAAGGTATACCTTGAAAAAACGCATTTACCAGCTGCACGTCGTGACTTGCTGGAATTTCAAAAATCGAGCACTCCTTTGGCGGTTTTTGTGAATCAAATTGGTTCGGCAGTAACTATAAAATCCTACTCAGATCAGCGCTATAGAGAGATTTTCAACGACGCTATTTCTCAGGCTACAAAGGGTATGTCGGCCAGAACGGCATTTTCAAATGCACAGGCAGCCATAAACGCAATTTTGCGAAAAGAAGCTCCTTTGGGAATGTATCCGAAGATAGTTGTTCCTAAGAAAAAATAATTAGGCATTAAGATCAAGCGTCTGATCGATGCGGATTTGTGAAACGAACTCGGGAACGTGTGAAACCAGAATCATAGCACCTTCGTATTCGTCGAGAGCTTTTGCTATCACGGGAATATGGCGGAAGTTAATGTGGTTCGTTGGTTCATCGAGAATCAAAAGACCAGGCTCTTGCAAAACAAGTCGAGCAAATGCAACGAGTCCTTTTTGTCCTTCTGAGAGGCTGCCAATTTTGCTGTGAATAAATTCGCCGGTAATTAAAAATCCGGCGGCAATACCTCTAATGTTTTGTTCTGTTATGTCTTTCGCCACGGCGAGAAGAGACTCATAAACGGTATCTTCAAAGTTGAGAGTAGAAAAGTCCTGTCGGTAGTAGCCTACCTCAATACCTGGAGTAATCTGTGCTCCTTTTGCTTTACCCGTTGCGAGGGCCTCGAGTAGCGTCGTTTTTCCTATTCCGTTAGGTCCTGTGAGCAATAAATGCTGATTTTTATTGAGTGAGATTCGGCATTTCTTTGTTACTGCTTTATGGTCTTTTATCATGGAGAAAGATGAAATATTGAAAATTTCACCCTTCATGTCTTTTTGAATCGGAATCGTAAAATCTCGAATAGTACGGTCTTCACGGCGAATATCCACCATATTTTCTTCCATTTCTGCAGCAGCTTCACGCATTTTTTTAGCAACGAAACGAAGATTTCCTCCTTTATTTGCAAAGGCGTTTGCCTGCTCTTTTTTTTGCTGAGCTTCTTTTTGAAGACGTGCATTCTTCATATTCTCTTTTTCGATTTGATCTGCAATTCGCTCTTGTACATCGTAGTAGTTACCAACGTATTGTTCTATTTTTCGGGTGTGAACATCAAGATACAACACTCCATCGGTAAAGCTATTTAAGAAGTCAGCATCGTGCGAGATGACTATGCATGTTTTTTCATGGCAGAGTAAAAATCCTGTTAAATGAGCGATTCCATCGGCATCAAGGTTATTGGTGGGCTCATCGAGAAGCAGCAAGTCCGGATCTTGAATGAGTGCTGAAGCTAAAAGCAAACGTGCTTGTTGGCCACCCGAAAAAGATTTTACGATTCTATCGTGGGGTGCCTTAAAGTTTACTGCGTTAAGCGCTTCGTCGATTCGTTTGCCAATATCATACGTATGCTCACCGTAGTGTTTTTGAAAATAATCTAGAACCGTAAGTTCACGGTCTTCATGAGAAATAACTTGGTGCGCGGTTGCAACGGTGTATCCAGGTACTAAGTTCACTTTTCCAATTTTCGGTGAAAACATATGATGCTCTCCTTTTTTACCTTGTGGCTTGTATGCCTCCATTATCATCTTCAGAATCGTCGATTTTCCAGCACCGTTTTGACCCATTATTGTTATCTTTGAGCCGTTTTTGACTGAAAACGAAACCTCTTTCATGAGTGGTTTGTTCTCTTTGAATTCAAAGGTTACGTTGTCAAAGCCTACTATTGTACCTGTATCGTTTGCCATATGTGGGCGTAGAGTAGCGCAAAAGATAGAAAAAGTGAAATAATTTTTAGATGTCAATCTACGCTAAATAAATTTGACTGTGAGCGCTCGCGCATATACAGTATGCGTATTATGTCTGACCAAAATATTTCTTGCCCACAATGTGGAACCTCGATACCTTTAAACGATGCCCTTACCGGTAAAATTCGCTCTCAATTAAAAGATGAGATTGAGCGTGAATCAGCCCGTAAACTTGATGTAGAAAAAGTACGGTTGTGGAAAATTGCACAAGAAGAAGCGGCAAAGAAGAACGATGTGCAGATGGCAGACTTAAAGAGATCAAATGAAGAGAAAGAGAAGGAGTTAGATGCCTCACGTAAGCATGAACTTGAACTGCGCGAGCGTGAGCGAGCGCTTGAATCGAAGGTGAAGAATGCCGAGGTAGAGCTTGCACGTAAGCTCGATGAAGTTTCGAGAAAAATCCAAGAAGATGCTCGTAAAGAAGCACAAGAAGAGGGAAAAATGAAGTTAGCTGAAAAAGAAAAACAACTAGAACAGCTTCAGCGTGCACTCGAAGAGGCTCAACGAAAAGCTGAGCAAGGATCAATGCAGATTCAGGGTGACGCGCAAGAGACCAATTTGAAGCAAGCACTTATGGCTGCTTTTCCTATGGATACGGTTACCGACGTTCCAACCGGTATTCGAGGTGCAGACTTGGTTCATTGCGTTTATTCTTCATTCGGTCAAAAGCAGGGGACTATCCTGTGGGAGTCGAAGAATACAAAAGCATGGAGTAAAGAATGGATTAAAAAACTGAAAGATGATCAGGCTCTCGCTAAAGCTGACATTGTTATTATTGCATCTCAGATTTTGCCCGACGATATTGAGATTTTTGGCCAAAGAGAAGGCGTGTGGATTACCGAGTATAAATATGCCCTTCCACTTGTGGCTGCACTTCGTCATCAAATAGGAGAAGTAAGTCGCGTAAAGCAGTCATTGATAGGAAAAGATGCCAAAATGGATATGCTCTATAATTATCTGTCTGGTAGTGAGTTCAAAAATCGCATTGAGTCTATTGTTCTCGCTTTTACAGAACTTAAAGAAGGGCTCGATTCTGAAAAGCGAGCCATGGAGCGTATTTGGAATAAACGAGAAAAAGAGATTGAACGAGTTATGAAAAACACCGTTGGATTTAGAGGGGATCTTGAGGGGATTATTGGCGCACAGGTTATGCCGGCGATTGAAGCTCTCGAATTATCGATAGGAGAAGAAGCTCTTTAAATCATCTCAATTTTTTCTAGCTCACTTTTATACCCATTTAAGAAACTAATCGCGTTCATCGGTTTTTTTGAACTAGGTTGAACTTCAATAAGTTCTAGTGCTCCGTCTAGGGTTGCCACGAATAGCTTTTTGTTTCCTGAATTAATAAAGGTCCCCGGATTGTAGTTAGTACAATTAATTTGATCAGCTTCTCGTAATTGAGTAATTTTTATGTTCATGTTTTTTGCTTTAAAATAAACGTTAGGCCACTCTGTATAGGCGCGGAATTTATTATAAATATGCGTTGCTGATTCAGCTGAAAAATCTATTAAACCGTCTCCCTTATCTATTGTAGAGCAGTAAGTTGCTAATTCGTCATTCTGGGGGGTGTATTGACGTGCGGCAATATATTGCAGTAGTACAGATGGAGTTTCGTTTGCGGCGTCATGAGCTAATTTTTTATACAGTGTACAGAAGTCGTCATTTTTATCGATTTCACACTCGCTTGTTCCTATTACCGGTCCGGCATCCATTTTGCTTTCCATTACAATCCACGTGTTTCCCGTTTGAGTATCTCCATTGAGAAGTGCTTGATGAATAGGAGATGCTCCTCGGTATTTAGGCAAGATTGAACCATGAATATTGACACACCCATACGTTGGGAGCTTGAGCACTTTATTTGGAAAAATCATTCCATACGACACAACGAGTGCGATATCAGGTTTTAGCTCTGAAAAAGTTGCAAATAGCTCTTTTTTGTCAGTAGGGGAATAAACAGGTATTCCAATCTGTTGAGCAGTTACTTTTACCTGAGTGGGTGTAAGTACCAACTTTCTTCCCTGTGGCTTATCTGTGGCCGTTACAACTCCTATAACCTCGAAGTTGGGTTCTTCTGAGAGTTTTTCAAGTATTGGTACGCCAAAATCACCCGTTGCTACAAATAATAGTTTTATTTTTTTCATGATAACAGGTTAAATCGAGTCGCCCGTAACCGCCACCATCAGGTATTGACAATTCGCGTAAAAGTGATACTATGCAGTTCTTTTATGTCGACTACAGAACACTATAACCAGGCACAGGATCTTATTCTCAAGGCAAATAAAATCCTGCTCGTATCGCATCGACGACCCGATGGAGACACACTTGGAGCAACTGTTGCAATTCAACGTGTACTTTCAAAGATGGGAAAATTAGCAGTACCTGCATGTATCGACGAACCGAATGGGCGTCTGCTTTTTTTGTCTAAACTTCTTTTAAATGGACAGACTTTTCAGCGTACTTTTGACTACGATTCTTTTGATCTTATTATTATTAGCGATGCCGGCGCACACCACATGACTGGTTTTCATGAACTGTATCCCGATTTTTTATCGAAGAGGGTTCCTATCATTAATATCGATCACCACGCGAGTAATGAAAACTTTGGTACCGTAAATTTAGTTGATACGAAAGCAGCTTCTGCAACGGTTATGGTTTATCGATTATTTAAACATATGAACGCAACGATCGATAAAGAGATCGCTATCGCGCTAATGACTGGCATTTATAACGATACCGGGGGAATGATGCACTCAAACACGAATGCAGAAACCTATGCTATCTCTGCGGAGTTGATGAAATTCGGTTTTAATATTACTGAGATAGTACGTCCGCTATTGAAGACGGCAACATTGTCTCAGCTCAAATTGTGGGGACATATTCTTGAAACGATGAAAAAGAATAGTAAAGATGTAGTTTCAGCGGTCGTCGCCGAAGAGGATTTAAAGCGCCTTCATGCGTCGAGTGGCGATACAGGAGGTATAATAGACATTATGAGTACTATTACCGATGCGCGGTTTACCGTGTTACTTGCCGAAGATAATGGCGTGGTGAAGGGTTCACTTCGCACGCAGCGTGACGATGTTAATTTGTCTGACTTGGCGGGGCAATTTGGCGGTGGAGGGCACACAAAAGCCTCTGGATTTAGAGTATCGGGAAAACTAGAAAAACAGACTGTTTGGAGAATTGTGCCAAGCGATGACTCTCTCAAAGACTCGCCGCTTACAAAAGTTTCGATGTAGTTTTTTAGCAAACTTTGCTCTAAAATGCCTCCACTATGAGAAGCCTTTTAGGACTATTTGCATCTATACCATTTTTGTTTGTTATAACGGGGATGATCGTTATGTTGGCTTTTTCACGTACCTATTTTGATAAAGATTCACTGACAAATAAAATTATTCCCGAGAGTTATAACAACGCTACTCTGTTAATTGCCGAGCATTTTTCGGCAACTGATCGCGAAATGACATCGGTTTTAGTAGAGCGGGTAAGGGCGCTTATTACTCCAACCGACTATGTTTCATTTGTACAATTGGGTCTCGCTGAGTCGGGAAAAGCTATCAAAGAAGCGCAAAACACGAACGAAGTCACTTTTAATTTGGTTCCCATCAAAGATAAGCTCAAAACAATCATCACCGCTGCCTCGGGTCGAATTGGTACCTGTACCGAAAAAGAAGAGTTAAAAAGTCAGGTGCTCTTGTGTGTTCCTTCGGTCGTTTTATTAGAAGAAGGGCGAGAGAAAATGAAACAGAATTTGACGCAGCTTATCGATAACGAAGTCCCCGACGTTACTACTTTAAAAAGTAAAGACGAGGGTATCGCATCTGGTAACACTATTTCTTCAAATCAAGAACTGCAAGATCAATTCAGGCAGATGGCTGCATTAAGTGATAGTGTATCTGGTGATTTTTCAAAAATCATTATGTTTTCAATTGTTGTCGCTCTCTTCGTGTATGCATTCATTCAATTCATTATTCAGTTCTCTGCTCATCGAGTTATGTATTTTGTAGGCGGATTACTATTTATCGTTTCTGGTATGGTCCGTACGATTGCTGCCAATATTGCTGAACTTCCGCGTGTACTTGGTGTTGAAAATCAGCTGACGTATGGGCAGGAGCAGTTAATACGATTTGTTATCTCAGAGCCGCTTCCACTCCTTTCAAAAATGGCAACAATCATAACTTTTATTGGTATTTCAATTATTGCCTGCGGAATTGTATACAAACGGCAAATGACCATTCGTAAAACGGACACCGTATTATAATAATTTTTGAATGAAACCTCGTTCGTATCTTCTCATTATACTTTCATTTGCCGTCATTGGGTGGGTCTCACTCTTTTTAGTCATTTCAAAACTTGAACCATGCACAGAGCCGGGTCAATTAACACTTTGTAAATCAGTATCCGGTAGCGCATTAGCACTTTTTGCGTTGAGCATTTTTCTCGCACTGCTCGGCACTTTTATAGGCCTTGGTTTCGCCATGAGAATGATTTTTACCAAAGAAGTGTACAGCGAACATCTTGGAATTTCGGTTCGCCAAGGACTGCTTCTGACGTTCTGCATTATGGGCGCACTCGGCTTATTGCTCTTATCGGCACTTACATGGTGGAGCGGTATTCTTCTTATCGGGCTCATTATTATCGTTGAGCTGTATTTTTCGACACGAAATTAAGCTCGCTCTGAAGTCTAAAACTGATTTTTAAGAAGACGGATTTTATTGAATGGCCATAGTACTAAATCAGCTTTTCCCTCAATTGCTTCAAGGGCTAAGAAGTGCTCTGATTTTTCTTGGCACTGTGCAGTATTTTTTGTGCGAAAACATTGACGAGAGTCGGTGCTTTCTAGGCGGTTATCTCCCATAACAAAGTAGTACCCTGCTGGAACCGTATATTCAGTCGCTTCGTAGGTAACCATAGGGAAGGTTCGGCCTTTGTTCTTTTCATTTAAATACGGTTCAGGAATTTCCCACCATGTTTGGTGCTCACTATTCATCATATAGACCAATCCATTTTGAATCTTGATTTTGTCGCCAGGCAATCCAATGACACGTTTAATATAATATTCTTGTTTGTTCTCTGGTGGTTTAAATACCACAATGTCTCCTCGCACGGGGAGTCTATATCGCTGTGTGCCAAAGAAGGGGTAATAAACTGCACGATTTACAATTAAATATTCACCGTACTGATGTTTGCACTCGCCGTTAATATAGTTGAGCGTGTTGCACATCGATGGTCCATATACTTGAAAAGGAGAAATAAGGTAGGTGCGAATTGCTAGAACAAGAACAATAATTATCGCAATATTAATTAAAAGATCTATTGTGCCGTAGAGCTTTGGGAAAGCCGTTTCAAAAGAATTTATTTTTGACTTAATTGATTTAATGAGAGGTAACATACGTGCTAAACTATACACTAATGAAGAAAATACGCGATTTTTTATTTAGAAGTTACCTCGGAGATGGCGAGAAGATCAGCTTTGTCATACATCGTCATATTTTTATGCAGTTAAAGGATTTTGCGAAAATTACATTTTTTGGACTGATTATGCCTGTTTTTATTATGTGGTTATTTCCAAAAACAATTTTAATAACAGGCTTGTGGCTCATGATAGGTATGATTAGGTTTATCTATGAATTTTTTGATTGGTATTACGATGCATGGTTGGTCACCGACGTAAGCATTATCGCAATTGTGTGGCAAGGATTTTTTGAGAAAAGTTCATCGAGAATCGAGTATCATATCGTGCAGGGAATCGGATATGAAATTAAAGGCATTCTAAGGACTATCTTTAACTACGGCGATATTACACTCGAGAAGTTTACGGGTAATGCATCGGTATTCCACGGCGCAGTTAGGCCAAAAAGAAAAGTTGAGTTACTTGGTGCCGCACAAGAACAATTCGTTAAACATAAAAATTTCCGTGATCATCATGCATTACAAGGACTCCTCACAGATCTTATGCATCAGCACGTTGTTGAGTACGGTATCGATAAAGATGCCATTCGCTAGTTCTATTTCTCCCTGAATATCTATCTCCCTTGTTCTCTAACTCTCTACCCGTGTCATCAGTACTTTTCTTTTTTTCACTCACGATTGTCGCCGCTCTGTCGTTTGTCGTTGTAGAGGTCATGCTTCTAAATCATGCTCGAAAGCAAAAACGTTCACAGTTTTTGGCAAAGGAGTGGAACCGTGTACATAGACTTGTGAATAACGATCCAAAACATGCTGTTGTTGAGGCGGATAAATTACTCGAATATGCGCTTTGTTCCAGGAGGAAAAAGGTATCTCTTGGTGACGAACTTAAACGTCAAGGATCAAAACTTTTTACCGACTTGAATGGCGTGTGGCGTGTTCATAAATTACGAAATAGAATAGTTCATGAACTTGGATTTGAAATAACAGAAAAAGACGCGAGTCATGCATTGGTTATTTTTAAACAAGCACTTGCCGATGTTGGGGTTCAGTTTTCTCACAAAAAGTAACATGAAGTCTCTTATTATTGGTGTAACGGGAGTTATTGGCAGTGGCAAATCGACAGTGTGTCGTTTGTTAAAGGCGCGTGGTTTTTACGTTATTTCTGGCGATGAAATCACTCATGATCTTTATAAAAAAGGTAATGCGGGGTATCAAAAAATCCTAGAAACTTTTGGAGATCAGTTTGTGAACACCAACGAGGTGAGCCGGCCGAAATTGAGGGCACTCGTTTTGAAAAATCATCAGAAGTTGTGGATTTTAAATACACTCATGCACCCGATTATAAGGCAGGTTATGTTGAAGAAGATTGACGAGGTTATAAAGCAGCAGCGTGAGAAAGGAACACCTATTCAAATAGGGACAGGAATCATGGAAGCAGGAGCGAACAGGAAGTTCGCTCTAGAATCCATCTTCTTCGAGCCTCGCGACATTGGGACTTTTGTCTCGCAACTCATCAGAGTTGATGCTTCTGACGAAAAAATAATAGAACGAATTGAGGCTCAAAAACGAGCGTTGCCGCCGACTCATCTTAAAATATGGCTCCAGAATCAGCGAAAAGTGCTGCGCGATA
>CAYHBN010000039.1:0-13992 GCA_964354865.1 uncultured Candidatus Peribacteria bacterium | reverse complement strand
TCTAAAACTAGGAATTTTTCCAACGACTCGATCAAAATTCTTTTCCATCTCGGCTTCAGTTGCGTTTGAATCGGCGATATCTCGCGGCAAAAGGTGATACTCGTCTTGGTACGTCAGTGAATCTTGCGACGTTGGAGTTTTTCCTTGCTGATCAAAAAACGAAACTGACAGTGATCCATCGGGCATTTTTTTTGCCATCGTCATAAAGCCAAAGGCGTGCTCTGCCGTATCGCCCGGGAATGCGATACAGATGTATCCCTCTCGTAGCTTTTGTTCCGCAGGTGAACCGTGTGCAATTCTATACGAAATATTTTTGCTTTCATTTGCGTTCGCCATTGTGCTCGCAAGGTACGCACTCGCAATTTCACTACGTGAAAATTTGTGTGTATCTAGCCCAATTGGTGAGTTCGATTCATTCTCTTGCCCCAAAGTGCGCAATGCACCGGCGAAGTCGCCTGCTAAATACAGCCTATCGAATGCTTTTAACTGTTCGCTTTGCAATGCCCTCTCTCGCGCCTCTCTTAGGGGATTTTTGAGCGTCTCGGGAATGTTGTCTCCAAGCTGATCAAACGCTTCAAGCGCGAGCGCATCTGTTTTCTTGGTAACTTCTTGTGGCGTTTTCGAGCTCTTCTGTGCGATAAAATATGCGTTCACATACATAGCCGCCATCGCATCATTCATCTGTTTTTCTGTTGCTTGTATCGAATCCTCTACCAATTTGATCTTCTCATTGCGCATGTTCATGAGGCGCAGACTGCTCGATACAATGTCATCGGTATTGGCAAACCAACTGGCATTCTCTTTAACCGCTTCTCCAAGCGATTTTTCGATATCGATATCTTTCAGTTTTTGAAGATGTTCATTTTGTTTTTTGAGCTGTTCGTTAATGTCGGGAATCTGCGTTTGTGAATCTTTGAGTGCCGCCATATTCTGCTCAAGCGTTGCCTTTTCGGGCGATTCGCCAATTCGTGCACGTGAATTTTTCTGTGCTTCTTTAAATGACTGCGCAGTCTCTTCGCCTATCTTTTGGAGCGCGGCAAGCTGCAAATCAAAAAAACTCATCCCTTTTTTCTGAACTTCGTCGGATGCTTTTTCTTGTGCAGTCGTGTCTTTTTGTTTTCCAATGTTTTTGTTTTCTATACCCATCTTTCACCAGCTTTTTATGGTTAAAACAATCTGTTAATTATACCATAAAACAGGCTATTTTGCGAGGCCCGCGTAGGAGCTAAAACACCTACACGCTTAACTGTGGCACCGTTTTTCTACTTACATACCAGCCGAGGCCAGTTAACATAAAAACCAGAAGCAATGTGGAATACTCAGGTACTGGCTCACCGCCATCTGGTGGAGGCTCTCCGCCGCCACCGCCGCCACCACCTTCTTGTACACCGTAACTATCGAAGTGGGGGACGGTAAAAGTTAATACGTTCCCGACACACGAAATTGAGGTACATGCGGGAGTTGTAGTCTCGTCACATACTTGGCCATTCGAAATAACATCGGCGGCAGAAGTTCTATACGAAGAATCGTAGTAAATTGTGTATGAACTACAATCGCTGACATTCATTGATATTGTCGCTGGTGAATCAAAAGCACTCGACAGATTTGTGGCATTAACACTCACATAACTCGCACCAACAGAGACATTACTATCGAAATCTTGCTGACGAACATCAAGATCATTCGTCCATAAAATACTTCCCGAAGTGGTACCAAGTCTCACTCCAGAAACCGAAGACAAATCATTTTCGGCGGTAAAATCTGTTGAAGAATTCACTACAGAAAAATTATTGCTCAACACCCCTATTGACGGAGAACCGATGGTTATGACATTTATGTCCGGCGAGTACGAAGTATTGCTCGTCTCAAGTGTCGCCTCGTATTGAAAGTATTGATTATCAGCAACAATACCCGCAAGACTCACTGAGGGGAGTGCAATTGTGTTTGTGTCTTGTTCTTCAAAATAAGCTGTCTGAGAGCCACCGGGACCAATAAAATTCTCGCCTGAACATGCTGAGTCATTACATGAACGAACTCTAAATCTGAGGCGCTCAGAACCTCGTTTATATAAATTCAAAACTTCAGTACCGGTTACCGCTCTCTTCCAGAAAGAGACTTCATCCATCTTTCCATTATAAAAATGTTGAGTTGCGTTAACAACAAACTGACGACCAAGTGTTACTACTTTATTTGAGTTTTGTAGCGATGTGGGAATTGTACCCGTCACGCTGCCGCTTTTTAAAACACCATTAACATACACCGCTACTCTACTTCCCTCCGCCAGAGTACCGTCGTACACCACCACGACATGACTCCATACGCTTGCCTGTAAATCGGCGTTACTGGTTGTGTAATAATTGCCGCCCGTATCAGTTGAGTTTGCTGCAATAATTACATCGATCTCGTCGGCATTAGTCGTGTTTGTTCGAACACCCCATGAGTTTCCGGTACCGGTACCGGTGGTATTCCACTTCGCTAAAAAACAATCTCTAGTTGAAAGTGCTGTTGGATTCACCCACATTGAAAATGTATATTTATTCCCACCATCTAGGTCATCATGGTCATTCACTGTTACCACGTCATTTGATCCATCAAAGGTGAATGCGGTATTAAAAAGCCCCGCACTCCCAAATGTAGGACAATTAGTACACGAACCATCGTGAGCGCTCCCCGACAAATCGGCAGGAGTGCCACTCGACTCATTCAAATGAAGCAATAAGACGTTATTCGACATGTCGGCATTTCCTGTACTGTATGCCGTTTCACTGACAGCAGAATTTGGTAGTTCTTTAAGATAGGGTTGAGAGGGAGTCCAGGCAAAAGTGCTCCAGCTCGTCGATGCAAGGGCATTGATAACCCTAGAAGTATATGTGCCAGTCCCGGCAGTCTGCCCAGTACCGGTTAGCTCAACCCATGTATTACCAGCATCCCACTGTGTTTCTGAGTGAGTGCCACCACTAAAACCTAATGACTCGTTTGCCGTATCGCTAAAGTTTGCAAGTAACGCGTGAGGTAGTGCAAGAAAGATGAAGAGAAAAAATACAAGTACCTTTTTCATATTATTGTATACACGGATTCTATCTAGTTTTTAGTATTTTTTAAATCAACTAAATGGGTTCGTGTCGCTCAATTCGCTAATTATGGTACTAAGTTCGCGCGACGCATTCAGCACCTCTTCTTTCGTAGTAAAACGTCCAAGCGAAAATCGGGTAGCGGAGCGACTCCAAATATCGTCGGCGGCATCTTTTCCGAGTGCAGCAATAACGTGTGAGGGTTCAAGAGAGCCAGACGAGCACGCCGACCCGCTCGAGGCAAAAATACCGGACATGTCGAGTCGCGTTAAAATTGCCTCACCATGAAGTCCTTTGAAAGAAACGTTTACGTTATTTGGCAGGCGTTTTTCGCGCGAACCATTAATCCGAGTATTAGGGAGGGCCAAAATTCCATCGATCAACATATCGCGCAAAATAAGTTGTCGTGCGCTTTCTTCAACGCGTGTTTTTTGAGCTAATTCGAGTGCAGTAGCAAATCCAACTATTCCTGCAACATTTTCGGTGCCCGATCTCATGCGGTATTCTTGGCCACCTCCCAAAAATTGGGGCATAAGCTTTACAGAACCATGCGCGCCACCGCGAACGTACAAACAACCAACTCCTTTTGGCCCATAGATTTTCCCTGAGTTGAGTGTCATTGCATCGACTCCTAATTCTTCAATATTCAAAGACAAGTACGAAGCCGCCTGGCAGGCATCGGTGTGAAAGAGGATAGGGGGAGGAGAGGAGTGAGGGGGAACGGGTAAACTCGAACGAAACTCATTAATTACTTGCGCGCATTCGCGTACTGGTTGAACAGTACCAATTTCGTTATTCGCATACATAATCGAAACAAAAACAGTCTCGGGGCGTAACGCTTTTTTCAAATCCTCTACATTCAAAACCCCGTCCGCACCAACATCAAGATACGTTACCGCAAAGCCCTTTTTAGCCAATTCTTCAATTGGTCGAAGCACCGATTCATGCTCTATCTTCGTTGTAATAATGTGAGGCACAAACTGAGGATTTTTAATATCCACCATATTTTTCAATACGAATTCGCCAACACCGGTAATAAACAAATTATTCGACTCGGTTCCGCCACTCGTAAAAATAATATCTGACTGTTTCGCACCAATAATCGCCGCGATTTTTTCACGACTCGAATCAACCGCATGTCGCGCACGCTGCCCCATCGAATGCAATGAAGACGCGTTGCCAAATTCAGTCGTCAAATAGGGCATCATCACCTCGAGTACACGTTCATCAATCGGCGTGGTTGCTGCATAATCTAGATAGATACCTTTGTTATGATATAGTCTGTTCACGGTATGGCAGAGTGGGTTAAAAAAATTGGAATTCAGTTGCTCTCTATTGGCCTTGTGGCTGCGGTTTTTTTCGTACTTGGCGGAGAGGTCTCTTCACAGTGGCACCTGATTAAAAACTATGAATTTAACCTAAAGTGGCACCTCGTACTCCTCGCTTCTGGAGTGTATAGTATATCATTCTTTTTGCTGGCAACAGGTTGGTGGCTTTTGTTACGAAATATAAATTCTCCAATTAAATTTTCCGATGCCGTGATTTATTTTTTTATTAGCCTGCCGTGTAAATATATTCCAGGAAAAATATGGGGCGCTGTCGCACGCGCAAAACTCTGCAAAAAATATTCGGTAAGCACGAGTGTCTGTTTTTTAACCACAGGAATGGAAGGTATTATGGAGATACTTGCAGGAATCTATATCTCTCTTTTCGCGGTACTTTCCTCGAGTGAGTTTGGACAATCAGCAAAAATTGGTGCAGCGGCATTTGTCGTATTAGGTCTTTTTCTCCTTATTCCCCGGATTTTTTATTCGTTTGTGAATATTTTCTTACGACTTACTCATCAACCAATTATTGAGCGTGAAGGGAGAGTTGGCGTAAAAAAACTTCTTGTCGTACAGGTGGTTTTCGGTATCGCCATGCTCTTGATGGGACTTTCTCAAGTGATTTTCTTAAAAGCGTTAACGCATGTGCCAATGAAATACACACTCTATTTGATAAGCCTTGGCACCTTTTCATATGTCGCCAGTGTTCTCGCGTTCTTTACCCCGGGCGGACTCGGCGTTCGTGAAGGAGTCTGGTACATTGCACTTAAGGGGATCGTCATCGAATATATCGGCCTTATCTTTGCCCTCGTAAGCAGATTATGGACGATGATAGTCGAGGCGATTTTATTCGTTATTGCCTTAGGCTTTTTTCTTCTGGTACGTGAGAATAGTGAAAAATCCTGCGAGCAGGGGAAGGTGGCCAAAGAGCTCTCCTAAGCCAAAAACAAAGATCGTAGCAGTGAAAAGGAAGATCAATTTGAATGATGAAATGCGTGGAAGAATGTTGAATATGTAGAGGACTCCAAAGAGGATTTCAGCAAGGCCGCATGCGTAGACAAACATTTCGTTAGTGAATCCCAAAGGCGCCATAAAATTAAGAGGATGTGCAGCAATAACACCAAGCGACAATTGAGGAGCCATCATCTTAAACGCGATACCCATTGCGATAAATGAAAGGCCGAAGAGTGTGCGCATTGCAATAAATCCCCATTGTTCGTGAGCAACTAACCACACACGAATTTTCTTGAGCTTGTTTGCAAATAACACACCGACATAATCGGGATTCCCAATAAAGAAGAGGTACGTAAAAATACCGGCAAGAGAAAGGTAACTTAAAGTATTTTGAAGCGGGAAAAATGCGAACGAAACGCCATAGAGCGCAAGTGCGACAACCGCCGCAGGACGTACGAACATGCCTAAAACAAAGGCAAAACCGACGGCATACTGAATAACCCACAGTGCTACAGCTAACTGATACGGTACTTGATCTAGGTGTAAATCCGGCGCAAATAATAAGCTTTGAGTACTTGCGACGATCATCAAAATTCCTGTTGCTCCACGAAGAAGTTGCGGAGCTGCCGCACCAACTGAGGTAACTTTATTTTCAATCCATTGAGCAACTTTTAAGCGGGCAATAAAGGGACGAATCAACACTGCAACGGCGAGCAATACAAAAAAACCAACGATGAATGCGATTCGAGAAACGCTCCAGGTGGTAAAAAATTCTGGCATCGGGGCGAGCGGATCGATTTTTCCAAACCACTGTTCATGGGCGAAGGCGGCAGTAGGAATCAAAAGCGAAATGGCAAAAATAAGTTTTGTGAGGATTTTTTTCATGGGCATAGTATACTGTGACTCCTATGGGATGCTCAACCTGTATTCTCAACCGCGGAGCAAAAGCCAACGCCGACACTATGATTCACTTAGTGCCGGGCAGCTTGAAAAAACCTGACTGGCTTAAAATGAAAGTAGGGTTGCCGAATGAAAAATTTTCAAAGATTCATGCGATGGCGAAAGAGCTGAATTTGGCTACCGTCTGCCAATCGGCGCACTGCCCGAATGTGGCGGAGTGTTGGAGTGGGGGAACGGCGACCTTTATGCTTATGGGCGACACGTGCACCCGTGCATGTAAGTTTTGTAATGTGAAACATGGAAAACCAGATGCACTAGACCCAAATGAACCACAAAACTTGGCCGACGCAATTGGAAAAATGGGCGTCGATTACGCGGTGATTACCTGTGTCGATCGCGACGATGTTCCCGATGGTGGCTCGGGGCACTTTGCCGCATGCATTAGCCATTTACGAAAGACGTATCCAGAGGTAAAAGTAGAGGTACTCACCTCGGATTTTCAGGGAAACAAAGCAGATGTGCAAAAAGTGATCGATGCCGCACCGCATGTTTTTGCGCATAACATTGAAACCGTTGCGCGACTACAAAAATCAGTGCGCGATCATCGCGCAAATTATGAACAATCAATGAGTGTCTTGAAGTATGTGAAAGAGGTACAACCAACGATGTACACAAAATCATCGATCATTGTGGGGCTCGGCGAAAAGCCCGAAGAAGTGCTACAAACAATGCGCGATCTACGTGCCGTTGGTGTTGATTTTCTCACCCTCGGCCAATATTTACGCCCGTCGAAATGGAACCTTCCCGTGAGCGAGTACGTACCGCTCGAGCAGTACACTCGGTACGAAGAAGAGGGTAAAAAAATGGGATTCAAATATGTTGCCGCCGGCCCCTTCGTGCGATCTTCATACAAAGCGGGGGAGCTGTTTATTAAGAATGTGCTCGAGAAGGGAGTTGCCGAATCCCCTCAAACCCGATAATCTAGCCTTACCCATGAGTTTAATCGACACCTTCAATCCGCTTACCGACCCCATGATTCAGGTTATGAATGAGGCTGGCGAGATTGTGCGCCCCGACTTGATGCCGAACTGGAGCCCTGAGCGCATTAAAGAGGCCTACGCCGCTATGATTTTTGTGCGTGTTGCCGATGTAAAATTTACCAACATGCAACGCCAAGGCCGCTGCGGAACCTACCCCTCAGTCGAGGGGCACGAGGCGATTCAAATTGGCAGTGGTTTTGAAATTGAAAAAACAGACTGGATTTTCCCCGCATTCCGAGAGTTACCTATCTGTTATGTACACGGCATGCCACTCGAAAAAATCCTCTTATACTGGCTTGGAAACGAGTGGGGAAGCCACACCGACGCATGTGTTGCACCCGTGTCTATTCCTGTCGGCAGCCACATGTTGCATGCGGTTGGCTACGCGTGGGCAATGAGATTACAGAAAAAACCGATTATCACCGTTTCATACTTTGGTGATGGAGCGACAAGTGAAGGAGATTTTTACGAGGCGATGAATTTTGCAGGAGTTTTCAAGGCGGGCTCAATCTTTATGTGTCAAAATAACGACTATGCAATTTCAACACCACGCTCGAAGCAGACCGTTGCAAAAACGCTCGCGCAAAAGGCGATTGCGGCGGGAATAGCTGGCATCGTGGTAGACGGCATGGACATTTTTGCCATGGCAACCGTCACAAAAATGGCCGCTGATCGTGCACGAAATAACAACGAACCGACCCTTATTGAAGCCATTAACTATCGATACGGAAATCACACCACCTCTGACGACTCGGGCCGATACCGCTCTAAAGAAGAAGTTGCCGATTGGCGCAAAAAAGATCCAGTTATGCGCTTAAAATTGTACCTACAGAAAAATAATTTATGGAGCGAAGAGTGGGAGGCGCAGATTAAAAAAGACGCCGAAGATAAAGTGCGCGCGGCAGTCGAGGTTGCAGAAAACTTTCCCGTACAAACCGTCGATGAAATTTTTGATTATATGTACGAAACGCCAACGCCGGCCCTGTTGGAGCAGAAAGAGTACTTGAAGAAGTTTGTTAATTTGTAACATCAACTACTCACAGGAACTGAATTACTGGTGAATAGTAACCGCTATTATTAGCATATCGCGAGTACCGAATTAGTAACATTTCTTTGCAGCATGATTATAGACATGCTTAATACTACAAAATCCATCCTGTCCAAGGACTTCTCTCATTTCAGCAGGAAACAGAAAAATATCTGGGCGCTGTTGAAGAATACAGTCAGCAGATCCACGCTTATTAGCGACATCATCATTCATATGTGCAGTAGTAATACCAACAGCAACGGTAAACCCTGCACGACACGAACCATCACTCAACTGTACGCTATCACCAATTTTTTTTATACCTAACGAGTCACCTCGTCTTATAATAAAACCGTTACCTTGATCACTACTTCGATTACTTCTACCCCAGCTAGCAGAACAATCTGTATTTTCACGATCCAATGTAACTCTTAGAGGATTAACAGCATGTAGTAAACCAGGAGTCAGTCCCACGCTATCGCCACTCATAATGGATTCCATTAGTGAGTTTACCCGCGCCTCTTGTTCTCTATGAAGTGAAATAAGTGCGCTATAATAATTGTAAACAATACTCTTCACTCTTTCAGGAAGGGCATCAAGGATTGAGGACTTTTCATCAACAATATTAGGGACGTAATGATTAGCTCCTTCTATCGTGGCCGTGGATTCACCAATGCCAAAAATATTCCTAAATTCATCGCTAACATTTGCAACACCAAGAGCAGCAGTTCTTACTAAGGCTTCAATAAGCTCATCACAATCCTTAACTATTCCAGCTAGTTGACAAGAACCCTCAACCGGTAAAAAATTATTTTTAATATCCATTTTTAATACTGTTAATAATTACAATCGAACTATAAACCATTCCCGCAATTCTGTAAATACCAGCCAGTAACTATTACTTATAGCAGAATTAAAAAGAAATGAGCGACTATCATTACATTACTTCCCGTACAAAGCTTCGTAGCCGGCGATTGAGTCAGGTGAAAAATTCCGAGTTACCCCTTTATCAGTACGAGCGAGTGCGTATTCAAGTTCTTTTTTATGTAAGCGAAAACCATATACGTGCTTACCCAAATCTATTGCGCTGAAAGTATCTGTCGCGCAGATAGTAAAGTCCACACCAGGAAGTTGACCGGAAAGTCCAGCAGGGAAACATCTTGTGGGTTTTAAAACAAATCCCGCATTGAGCGCTAGTAATGATGCATGTATCTTTCCATCGTCCTCACTTCTTTGAGGGAATAAACCTCTTTGAGCGTCAAGAGAATGAGGGACTCTATAAAGAAGTATTCCATTCACAACGACAAGTGGACCGATATCGTTACTCGTAGATTCAGTTGATTCATCAACTCTGCGCATGAGCTCGTCAACATCTGCATTTTGCATAACATTGCAACGTAATTTCTGTTCATATAATTGTCTACTCGAATCGAGAGCCGCTCTTTCGCCCTTATTTACCTCACGAGGCTCTGCTGATTCTAGTGTTTCACTCGGCATCTCTAAAACCATTCTTACATTATTAGAAACCTGAGCGTTAAATTTCAGACCAGCGAGCGCATCTGTCTGTAACTGCTCAAGCGTTCCTCTGATCGTTCTAATTAATTGAGCTGCATCTAATCTATCTGAATACTTAGTTTCTAAAGACATAGTGTAATAGTTAAAATGATTCTGGTTGCCAACTATATAACATAACCCAAGATATTTCAAACTCCAAAATACACATACCGCAAGGGGAGGGCGGGCTATGTACCTACAACAAAAATACAGAGAAACGATGATCTGATATAATCTGCGCACATGATTCTCACCATCGCCGACGCACTCGCATTGGCACTCAAACAAGAAATGGCACACGACCCAACGGTTATGTTAATGGGCGAAGATGTTGGCGTGGGCGGAGGCGTATTTCGAATTAGCGATGGACTTCAAAAACTGTATGGTGAAGAACGAGTTGTAGACACGCCGCTCGCTGAATCTGGCATTATTGGAACCGCAATTGGACTTGCAATGGCCGGAATGAAACCTATCTGCGAAATGCAGTTTGATGGCTTTGTGTATCCCGCATTTGATCAAATCGTGAGTCACGTTGCACGTATGCGCAATCGCACGCGCGGCAAGTTGACATGCCCAATGGTAATTCGTTTTCCATATTCGGCGGGAGTACGAGCACTTGAGCACCACTCCGAAAGCCCCGAGGTGTATTACATTCACACTCCTGGTTTGAAAGTGGTTTGTCCCTCAACTCCATACGATGCAAAAGGGCTTCTCATAAGCGCAATTCGCGATCCTGATCCGGTTATTTTCATGGAGCCGAAAAAGTTGTACCGCGCCATTAAAGAAGAAGTTCCCGAAGAGGAATATACAATTGAAATAGGCAAAGCTCGCGTGATGATTGATGGCACCGACGTGACCGTTATTGGCTGGGGCTCAATGATTCCGACTATTTTGAAAGCACAAAATATTTTGTCACAAGAGGGAATTTCGCTCGAGGTGATTGACCTGCGCACATTGTCACCACTCGACACTGAAACAATTTTGGCATCGGTAAATAAAACGGGCCGCTGTGTAATTTTGCAAGAGGCGCCACGAACATGTGGATTCGCCGCCGAAATCTCAGCTCTCATTATGGAAAAAGCGCTCTTCAGTTTGCAGGCTCCGGTGGAACGAGTAACTGGATTCGACACGGTAGTGCCACTCTTAAAAGGCGAGGACTTATATATTCCGAATGAAATACGATTGATTGCGGGGATTAAGAAAACGCTTGGGCGGGGCTAATTCAAGCGACAAAACACATATTTACGACGCCCAATGAGTTTTAATCATACTTAAAACTTTCATTGATTTTTGCAAATCTTTTAAGTATACTTAAAAGACATCAATTATAGAAATATGTTAAAAAAATACATTTCACGCCCGCTTTACATTGAAAAAATACGTCCTTTTATAGGTAAAAATTTGATAAAAGTACTTATTGGACAACGCCGTGTTGGCAAAAGTTACGTAATGCTAGAGATTATGGATTTACTCCATTCGGATTTCAAATACAAAAAAACGAACATTATCTACATAAATAAAGAACTCGCTGAGCACAAAAATATGCTCACGGGTGATGACCTTTTGGCATATATCGCGAAGGCGAAACGTGGCATGACAGGCAAAAAAGCATTATTTATAGATGAGATTCAAGAAATCGAAGGATTTGAAAAAACGCTACGCTCAATACAAGCGCTAGGTGGCTGGGAGATTTATATTTCAGGCAGCAATGCCCACTTATTGTCGTCTGAACTCGCAACATTTTTGAGCGGCAGATATATAGAAGTTACCATTTATCCGCTCTCGTATGAGGAGTTTTTGCGCTTCCATAAATTAAAACTCGATGACTTGAGCTTTGAAAAGTACGTTCACTTCGGCGGACTTCCGTATTTAATACACCTCGACCTCACCGATGACGTTGCGTATCAATATTTGAGAACCGTTTTTGACAGTATTCTGCTCAAAGATTTGGTACAAAGATATGGAGTTAGAAACGTCGCCTTTCTAAATCAGTTGGTGATGTTTTTAGCGGACAACATCGGCAGTCTTGTCTCATCAAAAAAAATATCTGATTTCTTAAAAAACGAACGTATTAATATTTCTCCAAATCAAATTTTGGATTATTTAGAGTACATAAATGCTGTGTTTCTCGCCATGCAAGTGAAGAGAAAAAGTCTTGGCAAAAAAATCTTCGAAGTAGGCAACAAACATTATTTTCTCGACATCGGAATTAGAAATGCAATCACCTCATTTAAGCCCGGCGATATAGCAAAAATATTAGAAAATCTCGTTTTTGTTCACCTAAAAAGACTTGGCTACGAAGTACATATAGGCAAACTACCAAAAGGCGAAATTGATTTCATCGCGACGAAAAATAATATTCCAAAATACATTCAAGTCGCATATCAACTCAAAGAAGAAAAAACTATAAAAAGAGAATTTGAAAATCTGCTATCGATTCCCGATAATTATGAAAAAATAGTAATCACTATGGACCGCCTCGTGGGCAAAGACTACAAGGGGATTAAGATAGTTAATGCTATTGATTTTCTTTATTCTGAGGCGTTTTAACCAATTCGGAGCACTACGCCGCTAGAACTTTTTCAATTCGATCATGAATTGCCTTTTGTGAGTACTCAGCACCTACGTGCATTAAGAAAATCCTGCCGCGATAGGATTCGGGCATTTTGAAAAGCGCGATGGGATCAACAATTTTTCCCTCATAGACAAATTTCCCCTGGAATAATTCATCGAATTTTGCGGCGATTTGCGCATCGTCAACAGCTATTACTACGCTCGCAATCCCGTCATCGAGCTGACGCAAACAAGCCGAAATTCGCTGCAGTAAGGACACATGAACGAACCCATGTCTTGCTCCAAGCATTTTTCCAAGCAACTCGCCAAACTCAACCTGGTGTCGTTGATTCTCATAAGAAATTGCACTCGAAACATTTCTAAAGTTTTCTGCAAACTCCGAACTTTCAATCAACAAAGAATTACCTTTATTAAATACATGTCGTCTAAGTTGGTCGCTTGAATGATTACCACTACGGTAATTAAATTGTCGCATCACATCAACATGCCCTTTTGTCTGATATAGAGACACTGCACGATCAGCCATAAACTCCAATTTTGCCATTTTTGTCGTCACACCATCGGGAAAAATAACCCGTTCGCTCTTTAATACTTTGTCATCAATAGCAACAATCACATCGTATGACTGTCTAAGAAGTTCTGTAACCGTAGGGACAAAAAGATCCTGATGTTCCTGCGATAAACCGAGTTCAGGATTTGCCGCAATCTCACGGGCATGAATATCTAAAAATCCTGTCGGATTTTCGTCACCATGCGAATCAAAATATTCAGCAATCACCCGCGTTCTCTTGCACAGTTCAAATTTCAATAAATTGAGGACCGGATTCTGCATGTCCCATGACTTGTATCCGGGAAATACATCACGGTTATCCGCTATAAAGTCGCTGAGTTTTTCACTAGTATCAACCCACAGATTAGGGAACTCAAGTAGCTCATATTCGTGTGCATCGGCAAGCAACAGAGGTAGTTGATTATTTATTACATCTGTTGCGACATCAGCATCAACTCCCATTTTTTTCATTACATACATCGCGTCATCTGGAGGCTGAAAATCAGGATACGCACGCGTATCAAAGGCGGACTCATTCACTACCGAATTAGTGATACCGCCAATTGAATAAATTCCAGTCACCTCGCCATTAATATACGGCTTAATTTGAGTGAGTGAACCAACTGCATTTTCATCATCAAGTTGTCTTTGCAAACTTGCGTTTTCTCTCGTTGAAATAATTCCAAGCTTTACATCGCTAAATGTCTTTCTGAGATACGCAAAAAGGAGCGTCGCTGCAGGTCGAATGCGAAAAGTGCTGTGATCTCTCGGCCTACCGCCAATGGTCTCATCAACATCATACAGAAGAGAAGTATTGATATTAAAAGCGATACCTTCGTTATCAAATCCGTATTTTTCTTGCGCATTGTTTAAAACCGAACACAGTCGAGTAAGCATATGCTCGACAAAAGCGACCTCGTGCTTATACAACTCTTCGGCAAGTTGGTCTTTCGTGAGAGTAATGTATTTTTTAGGTAAGGATTCATAAATCCCATCA
>CAYHBN010000038.1:0-14128 GCA_964354865.1 uncultured Candidatus Peribacteria bacterium | reverse complement strand
GGTGACGATATTGAATATGAAGATGAAAGCAAAGAGGTCCCCGCTTCTGCCATAGCCAATGGAACTATCAAATATATTGGAAGAGTCGATGGGTACGGAGGTCTCATAATAGTAAAACACAACATCAATGCGAAAACGATACATTCACTCTATGGCCACCTCGATCTCTCATCGTCGACGCTTAAAGAATACGACACTGTAGCAAAAGGGCAGTTTCTAGCTAACTTGGGTAATAACAAATCTGTAGAGACCGACGGCGAGAGAAAACATCTTCACTTTGCGCTCTATGAAGGGAATGACGTTCGCTTAGGGGGATACGAATCTTCGGCAAACAAAGTTGGATCGTGGATAAATCCGTATGATTTTTTTAGTACGAATGGCGTCGCCATGAACGAACAATCACGCAGCTTTGAATCAAACCGTGATCTGGGTGGTGACCAATTCGCGTTGCAGTTCACCATACCTAAAGGGTTTGAGGTTGAGTATATCCCCACAATCAAAGCCCTAAACCTCTTCACACTTGCGGGCACTGGGACCGCGCGCGATCGATCACAAATCCTCATCCGCAACTTTGATGCAAAAGATTTTTTGACTCTCTCAACAGTAACAATTCACAATAAGGAAGATCTAAAAATTGGCACCGAAAAATATACGGCTCGACGCTACGACATTGAAAAAAAGACCGGCATCGCTGATTTTGCAGACCAGCCATTTTGGCGCAACAAACGTCATATCGTCACAGATTTTAGAGAGAAAGAGGGCTTCACTCGCTACTACGTAGTCGCCGCAAATCCGAAACTCGATGTACAGATCTATGAGTCAGTGCTCGCGAGTATGACTATTAATAATTGATGACAAGAAAGGTATATCAACAACCGCTTTGTGAAAAAATATGTTTTAAATGCGCTTTAAAATCTTTGATTTTATATTTTAATTTTTTTAGAGAAAAATTTCTGATTAAATGAATTATCCCTTTTCGTATTTTAATCAAAGCAATAATTTTCCTGCCTGGAATGATCAACGCTGCGCCTACGATTATTAAAAATGCCCCAGGGACTATAGGGATAAATGAAAAAATTATCCCTGATAAAATCACAAAGGTTCCTACTATAATCCTTATCAACCGAGGTAAACGGATTTTTTGTATTTTATCTGCAATTTTAAGCTCCATAAAAGGATTTACTTGTTAATCCATTTTATTTGGAATTCTATTTCTTCGTTTTTTCCTTCTTTCTCATGCTCCACATTTATAATCGCATCATTTGGTACAACAACCCTTTTGCCAGCTACTTGAATAGAAAACCTTTTCTTTTTTTCTATGGAATCAGCAAGCCGCCTGAGTTTTTTTACAAACTCATTATTCGTGTAAACTTTTTCAATATCTCTTTTCATAGTATGTATTTTCACATTGAATAGTATATCAAAATTTTGCCTTTCTCAATATGCCCTTACATACAGAAGGGATAATCCTGAAACCACGTTGCGGATTGCCTGCCCCGCTCAGCGGCGGCGTCCAGCATGGGGAGCCAGTTATTTACAATATACTTATTTTGTGTTATAATAAACTTAAACAAAAATACACATGGATCAAACAACTACCACACAACCAGTTGCACCGCTTAAACCATCAGCACCACTTTCAATCAAACTCTTTGCAACGTTCTTGCTACTTACAGGAGTCTCAATTGGATTCAACGTTTTCAGCTCGATCTTTGCACTATTTTTATCCGTGACAGCGGGAATGCTTGGTTTGGTTATTTCGATAGCTTCTTTCTACTTTATAGAAAAAACCGCGCTCCAGTTAATCCGACTAGACCAAAAAGGCATTCGTAACTTTTACATTGCTGTCGGAATTATTGCACTCAATTTTAATACCTACATAAAACTTTCTTTGCTCGTTGGAGCTGTTGACGGGACAGCATTGCTCAGCAGTCTTTTAGCATCCGCTATCATTTTTTTGGTTCCGGCAGTTCTTTTTTTCCTCATCACAAGAAACAAACTTCCTGAACCAAGCATCAATCCAAAGAGAGATAATAAAATATTGATCGCAATCATCATTGTTCTCGTGGTTGGGGGCAACCTCTATTCGGCTTACGAACATAGAAATGACGAACAGGTACAAGATAAAATTAATAATCAAATATTACAGAGCATAACTGAGACAGCACGAAAACAAATGCAGGAACCAATCAAGCGGCCCGTGGTTAAACCGTAAATATTAATTCAAAAGTAGCAACACCAATCCGACCATCATGCTTTTTCATATTCTCCAAAAATTCTAGTCGATAATGCCGCATACTCCCTGGCATTTGGAATGTCACGAATATTGGAGAGTTCAAATTTTGTAAAAAGGTGGAATTGATACATCGTCCCAATAATCATTTCTGTACTCCACTTTTTAACTAATGAATATTTTTTCCAATCGATCCCCTCTTCTTCGCCGGTATCAAGCCAGCGTATTATATTAGGATTTTCTAAAACGTGACCCCAGCGCGAACCGACCTTCACAACCGTCAGAGCTTGTGGAACTTCGCAGGCCGCACCTTCTAAAAGCGGAAGTATATAGGTATTAAAGAGTTGTTTTCGCTTAAGACTCGATTCTCGAAATTTTTCAAGGAAAGAGGCATGTAATTCAGGAGCATGTTGTTTCGCAACTTCACTCCAACGTTGTGGTGTTTTTATTTCCTCTCTCCAATGATCCTGAGAAAAAGCAAATTGGCAAAACGGCGCATACTCAGATGACTGAACTTGCTCTGGCAATTCACCCAAACATAACAAGCGAGCTGGCTCTCCTGCCTGTTCTTTTAAAAACTCATTAGTTGCTGTGTCGGGAAATCCATACAATCGACCAAACATCTTTGGATCCTGCGTAGTTAAAAGATTTTGAAGATCATCGGAATTTCGAGCAACTTTCAACTCCCAAATGTGCACAACTGAGTTATCAACTCCTTCCAATGTTCTACTAGAAAGATCGCACTCAAAGTTCATTCCGATAAGTGTATTTTTAAGCTCTTTTGCAGTTTTTTCATCATTATCCGTTATGACACTCATTTCAGAAGTCGGCTTCTCCCCAAGAAGAATTAATACTAGTTCCAGCTTCGCACGAGTATCAATGCATTCTAATTGCTTTATCTCTTCAATAGTCTCTTCTAGACTAGGACCTTCACTTAGTTGAGGCATAATTATTTATAAAAAGTATCTTAACAGTATAGCATAATTTAGGTGAAATATTTATTACCTGACCCACGTACGAAATATTTGCAGGGTATTGGCCACAGCATGAAGAAAATTGGCCGGGCATTAATAATGTAAAAAAATATGGCATAAAACTACTCGATAGCTGTTACGCATAAAATTTTGCTATACTATGCAAGTTTAATCGTAACAAAAAATTTATGAACAAAACCACGCAGTCACCGACCTTTGGACAAGGAAAACTGATGCCTTTTGTTAGTTTTATCCTTTTTTCAACAACATTTGCCCTAACCCATTACCTCGTAAAACCCACTAGTACCGGCGTTACAAACTCACAAATCCTCAGCATTTTTACAATGTGGACACCGCTTGTTGGTGCGGTACTTTCGTTTTTAAGCATGATTGGAATGTACCTGGTTCGACTCGTCGGCCTTAAAAAAGTAAAATTCTGTGGCCCGATGCTGCTGGTGCTCGGATACGCTCCGTGGATGATTTTCGGCTACCAACTGGTATATCGCGAGCCCCGATTCACTCCGATTGCAATTGCGATTATTGAGTTTTTAGGAAAGCCGATTTTATATGCGGGAGCTGCGCTCACAACAATAGGTCTGCTGTGGTTTTTTATATCTCTCATACGTACTATTAAACGAGTACACCATCTTGGAATGATACTTACACTGCCTTTTGTTGCGACTCTTTTTTCGGGCTGCCTCGGGAGCCTGATTGAATTATCATGCCTTCTTTCAGATGATCCAGACCATTGTTATCAAGCAGCTGCAGTTCAAAACTCAGACCCGTATGGCTGTGAGAAAGTTTTGGGAAAAGGATTTGAAGGCAGCAATCCACCACGAGACAAATGCTATTTAGAAATCGCTGAAAATACCGGAGACTACTCTGCCTGTGACTTTATTAAAGGTGGCGTGATGTCATATACAAAACAAGAATGTATCGCAACTGCGGCAATTGCACATAACGATCCAGCTGGCTGCCGCAAATTAACCGGCCCAGACTTTGAAAATTGCAAACAATCGGTCGGCGCAAGCATTACCACCAACAAATTAGCTTCACTCTCTGAAGAGGTAGAAAATGCAAAATCTGCACTTGGTGCTGATTCAAAAAATCCTGATTTAAAAAAGAAATTAGCTGAACTAGAAGCTAAACAAAAAGACCTTTTCGACTTTGCTCCAAAAAGCATACAAAGCGAGTACTTCACGAAAGAACGAGAAACTATTATGAGCGACGTCGACGATGAAGATGTTAAATCAACTATTTCTCAGCAGTACATTGCGTATCGAAATGCGCACCCGAATGAAAGCATTCCAAACCTTCTTAAAAAGCTTGATGATATTAAAACCCAACAAGAATACGTAAAAAACCTAGACGACCAAGTGAATGAAGTATTTGATGGTATGAAAGATACCGTTATCGATTTTACAAAAGAGAATCTCGATGAAGCGACAGGGGCAAGCGAATTTACCGAAGAAATGCAGAAAAAAGGAGTTGAGTGGTTTAAAGAAAATGGTGGAGACCGTGTCAAAAATGGCATTGAACATCTAGAGTGGATGAAAGGAAAATACGATAAAGCTTCTGAGCAGTATGAAAAAATTTCTGCACAAATTGATAAACTCAAAAAAGTATACGACGAAGCAAATGAAGTTTATAAAAAAATTGATTCAGTAAATAAGCTTGTCGCAGAGGGCAAGATCGATGCTGGCAAAGCACGTGTTTTGCACGGCGCAATATTGCTCGGAAAAGGATTAGAATACACTACTCAGTACGTGCCTGTATTTGGCAGTACAATATCGAAAATTTCGAAAGAAACGTTCGAGGCGACAACGAAATTTGCAACAGAACGCGCAAAACGAACGACTGCTATAGACAAATGTATCGATGATCCAGAACACTGCGATACCGATGGTATTTCGGCATACTAATATCCAACCGACTAACATATGAAGAACATATCAGTTATAGAATTCGAACAGGCACTCTCAAATAGAACTCATGAATCGGCGTGTATCGACGTATGCTCTGCACAAGAATACGACCAACATCATATTGCGGGGGTAACGAATATTCCCCTAGAAACACTCCCCTCTCACATTTCTACTCTCAGAGAAAAAAAGAAGATATACATTCACTGTTTATCAGGCGGACGCAGCAAAGTTGCCGCACAGTTTCTCGAAGCAAATGGCGTGAAAGCGGAAATATTCAATGTCGAAGGCGGGCTCATGGCATGGCATAGCGCAGGGCTGCCTCTGGCGTAAAGAGACTACGACATTAAAAAATAAGCTCCTCAAGGGAAAAACTGAGAGGAGTCTTGTTATGTAAAAAAATCGCGCATAGAGTATCGCCGTATTATTCTTAACTTTTCACCACTATGACAGCTGCTCTCGAAAGGGAATACGTAGAACCAGATGACCTCGATACAAATGTAACGCCGGTTGTTGCTGGTGAAGATCCTGCGGCAAAAATACGCGCTGCGCTTTTTGATCGACCTCTTGATAAAGATGTACTGCTTACTCCGCCTTGGAATACTGGAAAAGCAGATGATACGCCATTCAACGCAGAAGTCTAAAAACTACTTGGCTGTTGGCATTTGGACCGGAACCCCGTACTGAAACTTATCATCGATAATATCGTTTCTGGTCCATTCATCCATCCACTCATCGACGGTGAAGATCTGTGATCCACCGTCTTTTAGGGAACAAATGATTCTCTTGAGTCCGCAGTTAATAAGCATTTTTTTACAAATAAAACACGGAAACGCATCGATCGGTTTGCCCTCAGCTCCAAATCCTTTACCATAAATATACATATCTCCACCCAGCAAACTGGTTCCTGAACGTGCTGCGTTAATAATGGCATTTTGTTCCGCGTGCACACTGCGACACATTTCATAACGCTGCCCCGAAGGAATACCCAAATGTTTTCGTAAACAAAAACCATGCGCCTGTGAACTTTTCGTTCCGCGAGGCGCTCCGCAGTATCCCGTTGCAACCACTTGGTCATCGCGAATAATAACGGCGCCAATTTCAACTTTCAAACAAGTTCCACGCTTACACACGCTTCGTGCTAAATCTAAATAATATTCGTCTTTTGAAGGACGTAGGATTTTTTTAGGATTAGGAGTTCGAGCCCCACTCATAATTGTCGCATAGTAATAATCAATTTTCTTCTCTAAATCAGCAAGAGTACCTTCGTTATCAATGAGAGCATCTGCCAGTGAAATACATTTTGCAACTTGCTGCCCATTCTCTGGCTCACCTTTACCGAGCTCTCGTTCAATGGCTGCGATAAGCGTTTTTTCGTCTTTCGAATCGCTGTCGCGCCCACGCAAAATAATTCTTTTTACCAAAATATCGGTCGCAACTCTAAATGAAATAATATGAGCATCGGGCGACTTTCGAAGTTCAGTAATTTCTGCAGGATTTCGAATACCATCGACGACCCAGTTGCCTCCTCCCTCCTCGCTAATTTTTTTCAACGCTCGGGCAGCAAGCGCGCCGACGCCCTCTTCAGCTCTTATGCCATTACCAATTTCCATCAACTTCTCACGCTCCTCTGCAACGCCGCGTCGGCGCGCCTCTTCGCGCACCATCGACGACAACGTAATATACTGAAAGTTATATTTCTGCAGAATTTTGACGGTTTCGCCTTTTCCGCAGCCCATTGATCCTGTTAATCCGATTATCATGCCCAAATAGTAGCACATTAAAAAAGGCCATCAATATGTCGATGGCCTAAATTGTAGCATCCGCCTAAAACATTCCGCATCAGACAGGTAAAGCGTTTTAAGACTCCCATATAGATTTTAGCGGTTTTTAGGCCGTAACCATCTATACAACTGAATTGCTTCTACAGCGACTCCGAGGAGCGACTGGCGGACAATTTATAATTCTTCATCATACGTGTATTGAGAGACTTTCTCTCACTCCGCGTAGGTGGAGTGGCCTTTGCTTAAACGTCGTCACCGACATTCTTGCTCAACCCACTGAGTATCTTCTTCTTTAGACCGTGAGGTAAAAAGATCGTAAACACCCAAGAAAAACAAACTGGATCAAATTCAATTCTTCATAAATTCATCCTTCGGGGCTACCCGGAAAATGAAACCTAGAAGGAAAAATCCCTGTTAAGCGTCTTAACTATCACGAATGATAGAGAAGCGAGTCGATGAATCGGCTTTAATAAGAGGTATCTTTACATGACCTACTCACGATGTGCGAGAAGGAACGATTTAGGAAGAGTTAAACAGCCAAACATCTGAAAGCAATATCTTTGTGCCCGAACCTTGAGCTGCTTAACTCTTCCTAAAACTATTTTTTTGTTTTTATTTTTTAAAGATCAATTACATAATTATTATACCTCGGTTTTTCATTTTTAGCAATACCTCATGGTAAAAAGGCCTTAAACAAGCCATTAATAAAATAACTGCAGAAATGAGTTTCAAATAATTATTTGCAGGAGTAAAATTTCTACATGAAAATAAATAACATATTAAAATGTGGTGTATTCATTCTTATCTGTGAGGCCGCTGGCATCATCGGCTCATTCTTTACCATGCAATCAGTTAAAACTTGGTACGTAACACTTAATAAACCTTTGCTCTCTCCTCCAAATTGGATATTCGGTCCAGTTTGGACGACGCTCTATGCGCTCATGGGTATTGCGGCATACTTGATTTGGCAGAAAGGAATTCGAAAAGAAGGCGTTCAAAAAGCACTTTCTGTTTTCGGCGCTCAATTACTGTTGAACGTTTTGTGGTCTGTCATATTTTTCGGATTACACAATCCGCACGGAGCATTCGCTATTATTCTTGCACTGTGGGCAAGCATCATCTGGACAATGGTCGAGTTTTCAAAGCACTCAAAAACGGCAGCTGCACTTTTGTTTCCCTACATTCTTTGGGTTTCATTTGCAGGCTACTTGAACTATATGTTCGTCGTTTTGAACTAGTAACCAGGTTTTTCAGAGGCCCTAGTTTAAGAGGATTTTCGCCAACTCCCTCACTCCGATTTTTGCCTTCGATGAATAGGGTATTACTTTATGAACTTCTACCTTATCTTGAATCTTTTTAAGCGCCATATGGAGCTGTGAGCTTTTCATTCTATCTACCTTATTTGCGACAATTACAATATTTTTCCCCTCTTCTTCGAGCATATCGATCATCTCTAAATCGGTCTCAGTTAAACCAACGTTGATATCGACAATAAGCACCACCATTTTTTGCTGATAGCCGGATTCAAATAAATACCATCCAATTAATTTTTGGATTTTTTCACGATCCTCTTTTGAAGCTTTTGCAAAACCATACCCGGGCAAGTCTAAAAAGTAGAGTACTTTATTAATTAAGAAAACATTAATTTGCTGCGTACGGCCAGGCGAAGAGCTCGTTATCGCCAATCCTTTCTGCTTTGTAAGTGAATTTATCAAACTAGATTTGCCCACATTCGAACGCCCAATAAAAGCAATTTGAGGTTTGCCGTTTGTTAACGTTTCGTCGGCGGCCACGACTCCTTTTACAAACTGCGCAGATGAAATGGTAGCAATAATATTCACAGAACGGCATTCTAGCAAAGTTATTGCATGAGTGCGAGTTTTTCGCTTCTCGTAAGCTGTTTCAATGCATATTCACGTTTACGAGCCTCGCTCATCGTCTCAAATTTTTCGCTGTATACCAACAAAACGGGTCGCCTTATTTTTGTGTAATGGGCGCCAGATTTAAGATTATTATGCTCATGCAGGCGCTTCTCAAGTTTATTCGTCGATCCAATATAAAAAGTGTCGTCAGCACACCGTAGTATGTAGGTAATAAAATCCATTCGCAAAATACGTTACCCTATCTCACTGAAAAAACATACACAAGTGGCGTGGGTTCACCATCTTCTACATCTGCATTTGCATGTAGTAAGTAGAAGAGCCCGCGCTCAGAATCATACGCAGCACCCGTTAAATCCCACATACACGTGTTTACCAAATATTGAGCAGGATTCCACTCTGCGTACGGCACGATCGTCGCCGGATCTTTTAAACCCTGGGCCGACAACGCCAAATCTGCGGGATCATAAAAAATCACTCGAGGTTCATATGGCTCACCATGATAGCCTTTGTAAATAGTACAGTCATTTGGTCGCGCATCACCATAATACGTCGCTCCCATGGCACGATGACCCGTTACTACAACGGCATGTTGCGTTGGCGTGTACACCCAAGCAGCTGCGTCCCAACTATCGGGAACCTGGTAATCGGGAAAGTTACTTGGTGGATCTCTATCTGCATCTGGTTGGCCAGTATACGGATAACTCACCAGTTTCTGAGCATTTAACACCGCGCCATTTTGTGGAGGATTTGTACCTGAATAATTAAACCACGGACCAAATGCAAAAAAAGCTGGCCCTTGGCTTGTGCCCGAAACTCCCTGTTGAGAAGAAAGACCAGAAATTAATCTTTTTCCACCTAAATAGAGGTCAGCGAAATACTGAGGAGCGGGAAAAATGTAACCACCGGTCGTTAATCCGTGAAAATTTGCGAGACGCCACATACCCTGCGCATTCGGATTCGACAAGTTAGTATCAGACATTCCATGGCTCAAATCGTCAGAAGTATCGACATTATAATACGTTCGCGCCGTCCAATAGAGTTTGCCCGAATTCTGTGGATTTTGAGCCTCTAAATAGACAAGACCATCAACGCGATAACCGTTACCTGCATCAAAGGTTTGAGCCTTACCACCGGTAATATCGGCAAATCCTTGTAAGTAAGAAGCCGTCGATAAACTAGCGACACTTTGACCACTTTGTTTTTTTGGAACAGGGATAGTAACCTCTGCAACCAATTGATCATTTTCATGTCCGACGATATACAACGATCCAAGATAACCATCGTTCTGGCCAGCAGGGTCACCATGAGGATTCAATGCAAGGGCACCGCCTCCATATCCAAAACGAGAACCACCATTTGCTTCTTTTGGTAAACGAAACGCACCAAGGTACGCAAAATTTTGCGCGGTAAGTCGTTGTCTGTTTGCAACAGGGATTGGTGCAGGAGTAGGAGCAGGTACAGGCGTAGGATTTGGAACTTGAACTGGGGTAGCAACCGGTGGAACAACAGGAGCTGGTGTATTTACGTTAGCGGCAGGAGCAGCTGGCACTGACGACGCTGGCGCAGACGGAACAGAGTCATTTGAAGTAGCAGGTGCTGGGATAGCAACAGATACCGAACCTCCACCACCTCCTCCTCCGCCGCCATATTGAGGTACTGATTGGGCAGGAGTAACTGGCGAGTTTTGCACAACGGCCGTACTCATAAACCGATACACAATATCGCTCATCCTTCCACGAGTTATATATGTCGCCGGATACAATTTGCCACTTTTTTCTTCAATCAACCCTTTTACATCTGAGGCACGCAACGCGGGTACATACCATCCATCTGCCATAAGATCGTTGAAAGCCAACACGTGATTTGGCGCATCGACAAGGCCATGAGCTCGAACCATAACAGCGAACGCCTCTACCTTATTTACAAATCGCGTCGGGCGAAACATGCCATCGGGATACCCACTCACCCATCCTCTCAATTTTGCATAACACACTGATGGAGCAAACCACTGATCAGTAACATCGGTAAAACAGTTTTTCAAAACAGGAGATGCATTTATTTTCATACTCGCCATTACAAGTGCCACAAACTCTGCACGATTCACCAGTAGATTTGGCTTAAATTTTCCATCAGGGTAGCCAGAAACAATACCTTGCTCGTACAAACTTCTAACGGCAGCTTCATAACGAGTGCCTATAACATCACTTGCAGGATTCATGGCAAAAACATTTGTAGATACAAATGTTAGTGCCACTATGACTAAAGCCGATATGGAATAGTTTTTGCGCATAGAATGTCAGTACTAAGTAATCCGTCGTCCTTGTATAAGTCTAATTACAACGACGACAAGAGCAATGACGAGCAGAATATGAATATACCCGCCCAGTGTATATGCAGATACCATACCAAGTAACCAGAGTACCAAGAGGATAATAAATATAGTCCAAAGCATATGAGTAAGAGGTTAAAAAATGAAGTACGTTTCTGCTTATATAAACGAGTGAGATTGCAAATTATTACCAAGACTGCCTCTACAAAAAGCTAAAAATGCTGTGTTATACTTTTTTCATGAAAAAATTCTTCGAACTGTGCGCTGGGCTCACGTTTATTACCACCGTATACGTATTTATAGCAGGCATACTCCATGCAGCCTTTGGTATCGACGTTATGCTCAAAGTGGGTCACGGAACATCGTGGATAAATCTGCCTCAAGAGACATATGAAATATTTATTGTGGGCACCATGCTTCTGTTTGTATTTTTGTTTTTCTGGGGATTGGCGAAATTCGATACGGTTACCGCGTGGGTTAAAAATCACCGCATCGCCGCATTTTTCAGTGGCGTGTTACTTATTGCGACAATCGTTGGTGGCTCATTTTTCTTACAATCACTCGATGATGACAATATTTTTCTCGCGGTTCAAAAAGAACGCACCGCGGCAATCGAAAAACTACTAACAACGGGAATCGATATTAATCAGGTGGATAACGAAAGGCTGAATTCAACTCCTCTTCATGATGCGGCAACCTGGAACTCAAAAGAAATGATTGAATTCCTTATAAAAAAGGGAGCAAACGTAAATGCCGTTGATTCATATAACCGAACGCCATTAATGGCAGCACTCTTATACAGAGAAAGATCAGAGACCGAAAATGCGGCGGTATTCGACCTCCTCATTGCTTCGGGAACAGACCTTTCTATTCGTTCAACAGAAGGAAAAACCGCCTATGACCTTGCGATAGAAAAGAACTATGTACAAACGGCGAACCGCGTTAAAATAACCCCGTCTAAATAATCACCCACTCACTTTATGATCGCTTCTATCTCTCAATTTTCTGAACATGTAGACCAGTCAGTCACCTTACAAGGATGGATGTTTAACTCACGTTTCAGCGGTAAAATAGGCTTTCTTGAGGTGCGTGACGGAACAGGAATCACTCAATGCATTGTGAATGAGAAGGCGACCCCAGAGGCATTTGAAACTGCAAAAAAGTTAAATCAAGAAGCGTCGGTAGCGATTATCGGATACGTACGCAAACACCCAAAGCGCGAAGGAGTTTTTGAAATCGATGTACAAGAAATTTCGATTTTTCAAAATCCAACTGAAGAATACCCTATCGGGAACAAAGAACATGGCCCCGACTTTTTGCTTGATAACCGCCATTTATGGATTCGCTCAAATAAGCAGGCCGCTATTTTGAGAATTCGTCATACCATTATGTATGCGATGTTTGAATACCTAGCTGATCACGGTTTTACTCGCTTTGACTCCCCTATTTTTACACCGAGCGCCTGTGAAGGAACAACAACGTTATTCTCGGTCGACTACTTCGACATGGGAAAAGCATACCTGACACAATCAGGTCAGCTATACTTAGAGGCTGCTATTTCAAGCCTAGGGCGTGTGTACGACTTTGGCCCCGTATTCCGTGCAGAAAAATCTAAAACACGACGACACCTTATTGAATTTTGGATGATGGATGCTGAAATGCCGTTCTGTGATCAAAAACAAAATATGGATATTCAAGAAGGATTATTTTTGCATGTGATGGACAAAGTATTGGCAAAACACCGCGCCGACCTGGCTATTATTGAACGCGACGTTGCAGAGCTTGAACGCGTGAAAGCGCCCTTTCATCACATTACCCATAAAGACGCGGTTCAAAAATTGATAGACGCAGGCTACAGCGCAAAATTCGATGACGACTTCGGTGCCGAAGAAGAAGTTGCGTTGGCAAACATGTTTGACCGTCCCGTGTTTGTCGAAAACTATCCCGCTGGAGTGAAGGCGTTTTATATGAAACGTGATCCCTCTGACGAGACACGTGTGTTATGCGCAGACTTAATTGTGCCAGGTTATGGAGAAGTTAACGGTGGTAGCCAAAGAGAAGAAGACTACGACACCTTAGTAACACGCATTAAAGAGCACGGACTAAACGTTGAAGATTTCTCTTGGTATCTCGATCTTCGTAAATACGGATCAGTCCCGCATAGCGGATTCGGGGTAGGACTTGAACGTCTCGTTACATGGATTTGTGGTCTAAAACACGTACGAGAGTCGATTCCATTCCCACGTTTGATCAACCGCAAAGCTCCGTAGGAACCACTGAAAAACATCGTTCCGTTAGAATGACGGAGACGAGCGTGTTCGTTAACGGATTAACGGCTTAATCATCGAGTTTTGCTGTGTAGTAAATCGAATTGCACGCACCTCATGTTGACGTACTATTCCCGCTTGAGTACGCCCTGCAGCTATGCCACTCACAAGACGAAGCTCCACTGCTGTATTTGCGGGGACCGTAATGGTGTATGAGTACGTTTTCCAATTTACACTATTTACAGTTTGAGACTTTGAAGTAGAAACAAGAGCGCCTTTTGTTGTGACACTCAACGAATAGAGCGCATCAACCGTTGTCGCACGGGCATCAACATCGACTCGATAATTTGTCACTCGAGGCATTGCCGGAATTTTAATAGATGAGTACTCCCCTTTTGCATCATACATATGCACATTCGATTTTACCGCAGTTGTCGGCCCCGGAGTAAAGAGAGATAGTGCGTCGATACGAATTTCACCCGCTGCACCTAAACGTACCGGCACAGAGCCCTGATTTTGCTGAGGAACTGGAGATGGCTGTGGCTCAACGGGAACCGGCTCAACGGGAACCGGGGGTACTACTGGCGCTGGTTCTGGAACCGGTACCGGAATTGGCTCTGGTACTGGAACAGGAGCGGGTTCAGCAGGAGCTGGCGGAACAACCGGAGCAGGGCACGCAATAGGATACGAATTAAACTTCAATACACCACCTGAATCTTGCGCAATAAGAAGCGGT